>PMYD01000055.1:0-59210 GCA_003171335.1 Phycisphaerales bacterium | reverse complement strand
CACGGGCGCAAGCCCGTGGACCCGGTGCGTACCGTATCTCAGAGCCCGGCAGGGCGATTGAGCGCCACATTCCCGCTGGACCGACACATGCGGCGGGAATAATATGCTCCCAATAACCTGCAACTCCGTGGGAGGCGGCAATGGGGCATACGTTCATCAATGTGGCTTATCACGTGGTGTTCGGCACTAAAGACCGGAAGGACCTCATCGCGGCCGATTTCCGCCAGCGCCTTCATGAATACATGACCGGCGTGGCGAGAACCGAATTTGGCCAGATGATGGTCCTGGGCGGCACGGAAAACCACGTCCATGCTCTCATGACGATCCGCCCGATGATCGCGATTTCTTCGGCCGTTGGGAAGCTCAAGGCCCTTTCTTCTGGCTGGGTGAACAAGACGATTCGTCCGGTCTCGCCATTTCGGTGGCAAAACGGCTATGCCGCCTTTAGCGTGAGCCATTCGATCTGCCCCAAAGTGCACACCTACATCGCCAGGCAGGTCGAACATCATCGGACGATGACGTTCGAGGAGGAATTCCTGGCGTTCCTTCAGCGGCATGGGATCGAATACGATCCGACGACCGTCTGGGATTGAAGGATTCAATCGCCCTTCGGGCTCTGAGAAACGGGGGCCACCCGGTCCACGGGCTTGCGCCCGTGGCTAATGATCAATCGCCCTGCGGGCTCTGAGAAACGGGACCACCGGGTCCACGGGCTTGCGCCCGTGGCTATTGGTCAATCGCCCTCCGGGCTCTGGAACACGGCATCGCAACGCATCTCTCGAGAACCTGTTATTCGGCGGCGCTACGCTTCTTCTCTCTGCTGTATCTTCGCCCACGTGTCCTTGAGCGTCGTGGTGCGGTTAAACACCGGCCGGCCGGGTTGGCTGTCGGGGTCGAGGCAGAAATAACCGATGCGCTCGAACTGGATGCGCTGGCCGGGTGTTTTGGCCGCGGCGGCGGGCTCGACCTTGCAGCCGGTCAGCACTTCCAGAGATTTGGGGTTCAAATTGGCCAGGAAATCCTGGCCTTCGGGCAGATCTTCCGGGGCTTCCTTGGTGAACAGCCGGTCGTACAGCCGGATTTCCGCGTCCACGCCATCTCGGGCCGAGACCCAGTGCAGCGTGGCCTTGACCTTGCGGCCGTCGGGGGCATCGCCGCCGCGCGTGGCGGGGTCATACGTGCAGCGCAGCTCGGTCACGCGGCCGGCGGCATCCTTGATGACCTCCTGGCAGGTGATGAAGTACGCGTAGCGCAGGCGAACCTCCCGCCCCGGCGAGAGCCGGAAGAATTTCTTCGGCGGGTTCTCCAGGAAGTCGTCCTGCTCGATATAAAGCTCGCGGCTAAAGGGCGCCTGCCGCGTGCCGGCGGCGGCATCCTCCGGATTGTTCACGGCCTCGAGCATCTCGCTCTTGCCCTCGGGGTAATTTGTGATCACGACCTTGAGCGGCCGCAGCACGCCCATGACACGCGGCGAGGTGCGGTTGAGTTCAGCGCGCAGGAAGTGGTCCAGCAGCTCCACCTCGATCGTGCCGACGTATTTGCTCACGCCCACCTGCGCCAGAAAATCGCGGATGGCCGTGGGCGTGACGCCGCGGCGGCGCAGCCCGCGCAGCGTGGGCAGCCGCGGGTCGTCCCAGCCGCTGACGAGCTTCTCTTCCACCATGCGCCGCAGCCGGCGTTTGCTCATCACCGTGTAGGTGAGGTTGAAGCGGGCGAACTCGAGCTGCTGCGGGTGGTGAATGGGTTTGGCGCGGCCCTGGTTGATGGCGTCGATGAACCAGTCGTACAGCGGGCGGTGGTTCTCGTAGTCGATGTCGCACAGGCTGTGCGTGACGCCCTCGATGGAGTCTTCAATGCCGTGCGCCCAGTCGTACATCGGGTAGATGCACCACGTGTCGCCGCGGTGCGGGTGAACCGCGTGCAGGATGCGGTACATCACCGGGTCGCGCAGGTTCATGTTGGGGTGGGCCATGTCGATCTTGGCCCGCAGCACGCGGCTGCCATCGGGGAATTCGCCCTGCCGCATCCGCTCGAAGAGGTCGAGGTTCTCCTCCCTGCTGCGGTTGCGGTAGGGGCTCTCCTTGCCGGGGGCCGTCAGCGAGCCGCGGTACTGGCGGACCTGCTCGGCCGAGAGGTCATCCACGTAGGCCAGGCCCTTCTGGATCAGGTCGACGGCGTACTCGTGCATCTTTTCGAAGTAATCGCTGGCGAAGTACAAATGCGACCCGAAGTCGCAGCCCAGCCAGCGGACATCCTCGGCGATGGCGTCGATGAATTCCTGCTCTTCCACCGTCGGGTTGGTGTCGTCGAAGCGGAGGTGGAACTCGCCGCCGAACTCCGCGGCGATGCCGTAGTCGATCCACAGCGCCTTGGCGTGACCGATGTGCAGGTAGCCGTTGGGCTCGGGGGGAAAACGCGTGATGACCTTGCCGCCCCAGCGGCCGGTCTTGTTGTCCTCGATGACCGCCTGGCGGATGAAGTCGGTGCGCCATTCAGGGCCTTCATCGCGCTTGGCATCGTTTTGGGCAGCCATATCCGCCGTCCTGTCAGGCCGGTCACGGGTGACCGGCAAAAGAGTTTAAGTAGGTGCAAGAATCTTACTCTATCGCCCGCATGCGCCTGATTCAATCGCACGTCGGGGCCCGGCGTTACGGATAATGGACATGACAAGCCAAACCCCTCTCCCTTGACGGGAGAGGTGGGCCTTCAGGCCCGGCTTGCCCGGCGTAGCTTCAGCGAAGCCGGGTGAGGGTGTCGCGCAATTACATGTCACCCATTAGCGCGGAACCCTCACCCGGCCCTTCGGGCCATCCGGCTTCGCTAAAGCTACGCCGGACAGGCCCTCCCCCATAAGAGGGGGAGGGGTTCACCTTGCCAGGTCCGTTATCCGTAACGTTCGAGGAGAATTCGCTTTTTCGTTCTTTCGGAATTCGCTACCGTTTGGCTTGGTTTTCCTGCGCGACTGGAATGGAAGGCGAGAATTATGTCCCTGCTCGTGACCGGCAGCATCGGCATCGATACCGTGGAGACGCCCTCCGGCAAGGTGGAGGGCGTGCTGGGCGGCTCGGCGGTGTATTTCGCCGCGGCGGCCAGCTTCTTTACGCCCGTGCGGTTCGTGGCCGTGGCGGGTGAGGATATGCCGCCGAAATTCCTGTCGCCGCTGGAACGGCTGGGCAACATCGACCTGAGCGGCCTGGAGATCCGCAAGGGTTCCAAGACCTTCCGCTGGGCCGGCCGCTACCACGCCGACGTGAACGTTCGCGATACGCTCGATACGCAACTGAACGTGCTGGCCGAGGCGGGTCCGAGCATTCCGGCGGCCTTTCGCGACAGCCGGCACGTCTTTTTGGCCAACACGCACCCGGACCTCCAGGCGGAGCTGCTGTCGCAGCTTCGCGGCCCGCGCCTGGTCGTCGCAGACACCATGAACCTGTGGATTGAGAACGAGCGGCAGGCGCTGCTGCGCCTCATGGGCAGCATCGACGGCCTGGTGCTCAACGACAGCGAGGCCCGGCTGCTCACCGGCCTGACCAACACGGTGGCCGCCGGCAAGGCGGTGGCCGGCCTGGTGCGGCGGTTTGTGGTCGTGAAGAAGGGCGAGCACGGCAGCCTGCTGTTTGTGGATGGCAAAGTGTGCGCGCTGCCGGCCTATCCGGCCGTGAACGTGGTTGATCCGACCGGGGCGGGCGATTGCTTCGCCGGCGCGATGATGGGCTATCTGGCGGCCGCGGGCACGTACGATGCGCAATCGCTCCTGGCAGGCATGGCCTATGGCACGATCGTCGCCAGTCTGGAACTGGAGGGATTTTCCCTGGAACATCTCCAAGTCATCCGTCGGGGCGATATCGAGGATCGCTTCGCGGAATTCGTGGCCATGACGCGGATTTGCCCGTCGGTTCAGGCGGAAAAGCTCTGAGTGTGCCTGTCGTAAGCATCTAATTTCGCAATTCTTATAAATCGCCGCCCGAATCTGGCCGATCATTCTGGCGTATGTCGAAGCGGACAATGCAACATCCGTGCCAGAACGGTTGCCTTCTACGGCAAATAGGTTAGAATGCACTTGAGATGAGGCTGGACACGTCTCAACAAATGCGGCTCGAACAGCGGATGAAGCTCGCGCCGCGGATGATCCAGGCAATGGAGATCCTCCAGTTGCCTCTGATGGCTCTTCAGGAGCGGATCGACGCGGAGCTGGCCAGCAATCCGGTGCTGGAGCTGCGCGAAGCGGCCGATGAAGCGCCCGCCGAGGCGCCCGCTCTTCCCGATGAGCGCGACCTGGTCATCCGCGATGACAACGACCAGCCGGAGGATTTTCAGCGCTCCGAGACGTTCCGGGATGAGAACGAGATGGCTGTGTGGGAGGGCGACGATTACCGGCCCGCGCGCGCCTCTTTCGGCGAGCGCGACGCCAAGCTCGACGCCATGGCCAATACGCCCGCCCCCGCCGAATCGCTGTACGAATACCTGATAGACCAGTGGGCTTTTGTCGAGGCCGATGCGGCCGTCCGCAAGGCCGGCGAACTGATCCTGGTGCAATTGGACGAGGATGGCTACCTTCGCCAGAAGCTCGACGACATTGTCGCCAAGGCCGCCGGGGCGGTCACGCTGGCTGACCTGCAGGCGGCGCTGCCCCTGGTGCAGCAGCTTGAGCCTGCCGGCGTGGGCGCGCGCGATCTGAGGGAATGCCTGCTGATCCAGTTGGCGGCCATGGACGCCGCGGGCCAGAACGTGTCGCTGGAACGCGAGCTGGTGCGCAGCTTCACGCACGACATCGAGGCTAACCGCCTGCCGCTCATCGCCCGCAAGACCTCCAACACGGTGGAGGATGTCAAGGCGGCCATCGAGCGGCTCAGTCACCTGAACCCGCGGCCGGGCAGCCTGATCGGCGAGCGCGGCGCGCCCGTCATCCTGCCGGACCTGGTGGTGGAGCTGGATGAGGCCGGCAATCCTGTCGTCCGTCTGGCCAATGACAGCGTGCCGCCGCTGCACATCAACCGCATGTATCAGCGCATGGCCCGCAAACGCGACTTGGACAAGGGCGCGCGGCAGTTCCTGCAAGACAATATCCGATCGGCCCAATGGCTTATCGGCGCCATTTACCAGCGGCGTGCGACCATGCTGCACGTGGCCCAGGAAGTTTTCGCCGCCCAGAAGGATTTCTTCACGCTGGGCCAGGCGGCCCTGCGCCCGCTGCCCATGGCGACCGTGGCCAAGAAAGTGGGCGTGCACGTGGCCACGATCAGCCGGGCCGTGGCCGGCAAGTATGTCCAGACGCCGCGGGGCATCTTCCCGCTGCGGATGTTCTTCTCCGGTGGTACAACCACGCAGGATGGCGAAAACCTGGCCTGGGACGCCGTTCGAGACAAGCTCCGCGAAATCATCGACAACGAAGACAAGGCCAATCCCCTCGGCGATGATGAACTGGTCGAGGCCCTCACCCAGGCGGGCATCCAGATCGCCCGCCGGACCGTGGCCAAGTATCGCAGCCTGCTTAAAATCCCGCCGGCACGGCAGCGAAGACAGTACTAGGGCTATCTTGTAGTCCTTTATAAAGCTGTCGTGGCATAATCTCACCGTGGCACTGCTGGTGCATAACCTGGCGCTCGGGCTGGACGAGGATGAATCGCTGCTGGCCGCGCTGGCGGCCAGGAAGCTTCGCCTGAACCCTGCGGCCATTCGCAGCCTGCGCATCGTTCGCAAGAGCCTTGATGCGCGGCCGCGACACGTCCGGTGGGTGTACAGCGTGGTCGTCGAGCTGGATGCCGGGCAGCGGCAGGTGCTCCGCCGCGCCGGCAGCGACGTCCAGCTTCTTGCGCCGCCCCCTCGACCCCAAATCTCCCCCGGCGGCGAGCCGTTGGCGGCTGCACCGGTCATCGTCGGCGCCGGGCCGGCGGGACTTTTTGGCGCGCTGCTGCTCGCCGAGGCAGGGTATCGGCCGGTGGTCCTGGAAAGGGGACAGGATATTGACCGCCGCTCCGAGGATGTGCGCACGTATCTGGCCGAGCGCCGGCTGAATACCGAAAGCAACTTCCTCTTCGGCGAGGGCGGGGCGGGCACGTACAGCGACGGCAAGCTTTATACCCGCACCCATGATCCCTTGAGCTCATGGGTGCTGGAACGATTCGTGGAATTCGGCGCCGATCCGGACATCGCCATCAGCGGCAAGCCGCACGTCGGTTCCGATCGGCTGCCCGCGGTGGCGCAGGCCATGCGGCGGCGGATTATCGAGCTGGGCGGCCGCGTCGAGTTCGCCTGCCGCGTGGATGATCTGGAAATCGACGGGGGAAACGTTCGCGCGCTGGTCTTGTCCAGCGGGCAGCGGATCGCCGCCGGCTGCGTGCTATTGGCCGTCGGCCACAGCGCCCGCGACACGTATGCCCTGCTGCGGCGGCGCGGGATCCAGCTCTCCGGCCGGCCGTTCCAGATGGGCCTGCGGATCGAGCACCCCCAGCCTCTGATCGATCGCGCCCGGTATGGCGCGTTGGCCGATCGACCGGACCTGCCTCGGGCCGACTACCATCTCGTGGCCAAGGGCGCCGCGGGCGAGGGCCGCGATGTCTACTCCTTCTGCATGTGTCCCGGCGGGCGCGTGCTGCCGACCAACCACCAGCACGAGACGATCTGCACCAACGGCGGCTCGGTTCGCGCCCGCGACAGCGGCTGGGCCAACGCGGCCCTGGTCGTTACCGTGGCTCCCGAGCGTTTCGCCGGCGATCCTTTCGAAGGCCTGGCCCTTCAGGAGCGAATCGAGCGGGCCTGCTTCGCGGCCGCGGGGGCCGATTACTCGCTCACCTGCCAGCGCGTGGAGGATTTCCTGGCGTGCCGGCCGACGGCCGAGGCACCGCCAACCTCCAGCCTCATCGGCGCGCGGCCGTGCGATTTCAACACGCTGCTGCCGGCCTACGTGGCTGTGGCGTTCCAGCGGGCGCTGCCCATGTTTGCCGAACAGATCGCCGGCTTTGCCGGTGGCCAGGCCGTTCTGCTGGGGCCCGAAACGCGCGCCAGTTGCCCCGTGCGGATCGACCGCGATCGCGACAGCCGGGTAAGCGTCTCGGCGACGAATCTCTATCCGGTCGGCGAGGGCGCCGGTTACGCCGGCGGGATCGTCTCGGCCGCCGTCGACGGCTTGCGATCCGCGGAGGCGGTAGTGAGCCGTTTCTCGCTGCCGGGGGAAGAAAAATAGCAGGGATGCAGGGGATGCAGGGGATAAGAACAAGAAAGAGTAAAGGCTAAGCTTTTGCAAAGACTCTTTTTTGCCTTTATCCCCTGCATCCCCTGCATCCCTGCCAATTTCTTTTCTTCCGACAACATCAGAGACTTGCTTATCCAAGCTGGGTATACGCGATGATCTTATACGCCAGCTTGGCGGCGATGAATTCCGTGAGGTGGTTTGGAGGGATCGGCCGCGTTTCGACGATATCCGCGGCGACGACGCGGCGCTCCGTGCAGAGGCGGCGCAGCAGCCGCGTGATCTGCGGCCAGGTGAGCCCATCGGGCTCGGGCGTGCCCACGCCGGGCGCCAGGGCCGGGTCCAGGCCGTCCATGTCGATGGTGATGTACACGCGGTCCGTCAGCAGGCCCAAGGCGCGATCGATCCAGGCGGGGTCCTCGCGGATGATGGCCGGGGTGATGAAATTCGCCACCTGAGGCGGGCAGGCGCGAACCTCATCGAGCGAAACGTTGCGAATGCCCACCTGGCAGATTTTCTCCGTCAGCTCCAGCACCCGCCGCATGGCGCACGCGTGGGAAAGCGGCGTGCCTTCCCAGGTGTCGCGCAGGTCGGCGTGGGCGTCGATGTGCAGCACGGAGAGCGGCCCATGGTGCGCCTGCGCCGCCGCCACCAGGGGCGCGGTGATGCTGTGCTCGCCGCCCAGGGTCAGCAGGAACTTGCCGGCCCGGATCACCGGCTCGGCCGCCGCACGAATTCGCGCCATCATGGCCTCGGGCGTTTCGGCCGGCTGGACCGCCGGCAGCGTGAGGATGCCGGCGGCGAAGAATTCCCCGCCCAGCTCCTCATCGTAAAACTCCAACTGCGGCGAGGCTTCCAGAATGGCCTGCGGGCCGGCCGCCGTGCCCGGCTTGTAGCACACCGTGCCCTCATACGGCACGCTCAGCACGGCATATCGGGCCGTGGCGGCATCGCGATACGGACTATCCAGGTCCATGAACGTGTGTGTCACTGGAGCATGGTTTAAGCGGCCCAAGGAAGTTTTGCAATCAGGCAATGACGGGGGAAATTCCCCCAATTCCTCGGCGAGCCCGCTTCGAGAATCCGCAGTTGCCCCGTATCTGCTCAGCTTTCGGCGTGCCCAAAAACCACCTCCGAAGAGGTCGGAGGCAAATGTGGCTCATCATATTTGAAATTTGGGATTTGGCGTTTGCGGCCAATCGTAATATTCTTTCCCAATCGGCGCGGGCGATTTGGACATCAAGTCGATGTCCCGTCGTGCCGACGGATGCACCGGCGCCGGGTCGGCTGCAGGCCTCTAGGTCCCTTCTGCGTGCCCGGCCGCGGCGGGAGAGGAGCGGAGATGGAAGGACTGCCTCGGGGCCAGGGTTTGACCCCCAGATTTGTGTTCTTCACCCGGGGAGTGGGCAAGCACCGCAACCGGCTCCAGAGCTTCGAGTTGGCGCTGCGCATGGCGGGCATCGAGCGCTGCAACTTGGTGCGCGTCTCCAGCATTCTGCCGCCGCAGTGCAAGATCATTTCCGGCGATCGCGGGCTCAAGATGCTTCAGCCCGGCCAGATCACCTTCGTGGTGATGGCCGAGGTCTCCACGGATGAGCCCAACCGGCTGGTGGGCGCGGGCGTCGGGCTGGCGCAGCCGGCCGACCGCAACCAGTACGGGTACATCAGCGAGCACCACGGCTTTGGCATGCGTTCCAACCTGCTGGCCGACTACGTGGAAGACATGGCCGCCACCATGCTGGCCACCACGCTGGGCATCGAGTTCGACCCCGACACCGCCTACGACAAGCGGAAGGAGATCTACCGCATGTCCGGCAAGATCGTCGATTCCCGCGCCTCGGTGCAGACGGCCGAAGGCGACAAGAATGGTCTGTGGACCACGGTGGTGTCCTCGGCCGTGTTCATCATGTAAGAGAATAAAGAGAGAGAAACCACAGAGGACACAGAGGGCACGGAGAACGGCAAGAGAAGAGAGTGTAACAGCGGGACAGACGTGCCGCTTGCCCTTCTTTGTCGTCTCGGTGATCTCTGTGTCCTCTGTGGCTAAATTCCGGGAGCGGACATGGGACGCGTTCTGATCATCGGGGCCGGCGGCGTGGGCCGGGTGGTGGCGCACAAATGCTGCCAGCACCCGGAGGTGTTTGGCGAAATCTGCCTGGCCAGCCGGACACGCCAGAAGTGTGACCGAATCGCCGCCACGCTGCCGCGCGAGGTGGCCACGGCCGCCGTCGATGCGGATAAATCCGCGGAAGTGACCGCGCTCATCCGCGACGTGAAACCCGAGATCGTCATTCACGTTGCGCTGCCCTACCAGGACCTGAGCATCATGGACGCCTGCCTGGAAACGGGCGTGCACTACCTCGACACGGCCAATTATGAGCCGCCCCATGAAGCTCGCTTCAGCTACACCTGGCAGTGGCCTTACCACGAGCGATTCCGCCGGGCGGGCATCATGGCCGTGCTGGGCTGCGGGTTTGACCCGGGCGTGACGAATATCTTCTGCGCCCACGCCCTGAAAAACCACTTTGACCAGATCGACACCGTCGACATCCTCGACTGCAACGCCGGCGATCACGGCCTGCCGTTCGCCACGAATTTCAACCCGGAAATCAACATCCGCGAGGTGACCGCCAAGGGCCGCTACTGGCAGGAGGGGCGCTGGGTCGAGACGCAGCCGATGGAGCTGCACCAGGCGTACGAGTTCCCCGGCGTGGGCACGAAGGAAATCTACCTGCTCTACCACGAGGAACTCGAATCGCTGTCGAAGCACCTGCCGGGCGTGAAGCGGATGCGGTTCTGGATGACATTTTCCGAGCGCTACCTGATGCACCTGCGCGTGCTCCAGAACGTGGGCCTCACGCGGATCGACCCGGTGGACTTCGAGGGCCGCCCGATCGTGCCGCTGAAATTCCTGAAAACCCTGCTGCCCGACCCCGCCTCGCTGGGCCCCCTAACCAAGGGCAAGACGCACATCGGCTGCGTGATCGCCGGCCGCAAGAACGGCCAGCCGCGCCGGTACTACGTGTACAACATCTGCGACCATCAGGAGGCCTTCCGCGAGACCGGCGTGCAGGCCATCTCGTACACCACCGGCGTGCCGGCGGCGATCGGGGCGGCCCTGGTGTTGAACGGCACATGGCGCCAGGCGGGCGTGTTCAACGTCGAGCAGCTTGATCCATCGCCGTTTATGGACACGCTTGGAAGCTGGGGCCTGCCCTGGCAGGAGACCTTCGACGCCATCATCCCGGATGGGCCCACCGCCAAACGTTCGTGAACGACGACTACAACAACCTGCCCACGCCCATCATCGTGGTCGATCGCTCGGCCCTGCGGGCCAACCTCGAAATCCTGGCGCGCGTCCGCCGCGAAGCCCAATGCACCATTCTGCTGGCGCTGAAGGGCTTCGCCATGTTCAGCGTTTTCGACCTGGTGAAACAGTACCTCGACGGTATCTGCGCCTCGGGTGCGGATGAAGCTCGATTGGGCGCGGAACATTTTGGTAAGCAGGTGCACGTGTACTCCCCGGCCTATAGCGAAAGCGACATCGACGAGGTCGCCCGCTACGCCGACCACGTGATCTTCAACTCGTTTTCCCAGTGGCGGCGGCTGGGGGAGCGGCTTCAGCAGGTGGCCGGCCGGCCTATCGAGTGCGGCCTGCGCGTCAACCCCGGCTACTCGGAAGTGGAGGTGGCGCTCTATAACCCGTGCGCCCCCAATAGCCGGCTGGGGATTCCGCGCGAGCAGTTCGACGGCCAGGACCTCTCCGGCATCCGCGGCTTGCACTTCCACTGCCTGTGCGAGCAGGGGGCCGATACGCTGGAACGCACGCTCAAGGTGTTCGTCGACAAGTTCAGCATGTTCTTCGAGCACATCGCGTGGGTGAATTTCGGCGGCGGCCACCACATCACCCGCCCCGGCTACGACGTGGCCGGGCTGATCGAACTGATTCGCGACTTCCGCCGGCGCTTCGGCCTTGACGTCATCCTGGAGCCCGGCGAGGCCATCGCCCTCAACACCGGCGTGCTGGTGGCCACGGTGCTCGATGTGATCAAGACCGGCTGCGACATCGCCATTCTCGACACGTCCGCCACGGCCCACATGCCCGATGTGCTGGAGATGCCGTACCGTCCCCAGATCATTGGGGCCGGCAAGCCCGGCGAACTGGCCCACACGTACCGCCTGGGCGGACAAACCTGCCTGGCGGGCGATGTGATCGGCGACTATTCCTTCCCCCAGCCGCTGGAAGTGGGCTCAAAGGTCATCTTCCAGGACATGGCCCACTACACGATGGTCAAGAGCACCACCTTCAACGGCATTCGCCTGCCCACGATCGCGGTTCGCCAGGAAAACGGGGAGATCCGCATCGTGAAGAAGTTCGGGTACGAGGACTATGCGGGAAGGTTGTCTTGAAATTCAAAGAGAACACGAAGACCACAAAGATCACAAAGAACACGAAGAAAGACAACGAAGGGCGAGAATAAGATAAGGCACTGTTTTCCTTTGTGTTCTTCGTGGTCTTCGTGATCTTTGTGTGTTCGCCTTTTTGCTGAGTGTGGCCTTCATTTTTGGGGTAGCCCAAGATGCCGCTTAGAACCTTTCTGGCTCTCGACCTTGACGAAGTCATTCGCCGCCACCTTGTGCGGACGCAGCAGGAACTGGACCGCGCCGGGGCGGTGGTGCGTTGGACGGGCCTCGAGCAGCTTCACGTGACGGTGAAGTTCCTGGGCGATGTGCCCGATGCGGACCTGCCGGCCGTCTGCGAGATGGCCCGCGAGATGGCCGCCGGCGTCGAGGCGTTCGACTTCCAGGTCACCGGCCTTACCAGCAGCCCGCCCACCGGCCACATGCGCATGGTGTGGGTGGGTATCGAAGACCCCACAGGCCGGATGGCCGAACTAAACGCCCGCCTGGAAGAGGCGGCCGAGATTCTCGGCTTCAAGCGCGAGATCCGCCGCTTTCATCCGCACCTCACCTTGGGCCGCGTCAAATCCGGCCAGCGCGTGCCCGAACTGCGGCACGCGGTCGCCGCCGTCGCCGAGACCTCCTTCGGCACGCAGGGGGCGGATGAGCTGGTCGTCTACTCCAGCTCGCTCACGCCGGAGGGCCCCATCTACGCCGCCATGGCCCGCGTGCCTTTGGCGGCGGGGGATTGAAAAAGGAGCTTTCATGCCCAGTAAACGCAGTGCGCTGGATCCCCTGGCCATGATAGAGGCCCTGTACGATCGCCAGTCGCGAACGTGCGCCTTTGGCGCGAAAGATCGCCGTGCGGCCGTGACGTGGCAGAAACGCACAAGGGCCGCGGTGGCCAAACTCGTTGGCTTTCTCGACCAGGAGGTCGTGCCGCCGGCGCCCAAAGTGGTGCAGACGGTGGATCGCGGCAGCTATATCCGCCGCAAGGTCATCATTCGCACCACGCCGTGGTCCATCATGCCGATGTACCTGCTGACGCCCAAGGGCCACAGCACGCCGCGGCCGTGCGTGCTGGCGCTGGCCGGGCATGGGTACGGCGTGAAGGACATCGTGGGCCTGTGGGAGGATGGCTCCGAGCGGCGGGGAGCCGATGGGTATCACCAGGATTTCGGCTGCGCCCTGGCCCAGCGCGGGTTCGTGGTGCTCGCGCCGGAGATCAGTTGCTTTGGTGAGCGCCAGGCGGACTACAGCAACCTGGGCCCATCGCCGCGGCCGCCGTCGACGTGTTATAGTGTCGCCCATATGGCCAGCATGCTGGGCCACTCGGCGCTGGGCCTGCGCCTCTGGGATGCCATGCGGGCGGTGGATTACCTGGACACGTGCGCCGAGGTGGACCTGGGGCGGCTAGGGGTGATGGGCATCAGCGGCGGGGGTATGCATGCGTTTTTCTCCATGGCCCTGGATACGCGCATCGCCGCCGGGGTCATCAGCGGCTATTTCTGCCAGTGGCAGAGCAGCCTGCTGGCGATCCATCACTGCCCGTGCATGTTCGTGCCGGGCCTGATGAAGCTGGGCGAACTATCAGACTTGGCGGGTCTGCTGGCCCCGCGCCCCGTGCTGGTCGAAGCGGGGACACATGATGAAATCTTCCCGCTGCCGGGTGTGAAGGAGGCGGTTCGCCAGGCCGGCCGTGCATGGGAAGTGCTGGGGGCGCCTGGGGCGCTCCAGACAGACTACTTCGAGGGCCGACACCGCATCAGCGGCGCCAAGGCGTATGACTTCCTGACCGGACAATTGGGCTAGAGAACTTCACGGATTTGCTCGATCAGCCAGCGCCGGTGCGGGGGCAGCTTCAGGTCGCGCTGAGCGATATCGACGCGAAGCAGCGGGCAGGCCGGCCGCGCCAGCGCTGTCGCATAGTCGGCCCCAAGGCGAAGCAGGAAGTCGTCCGTGAAGTAACGCTCGTAGTCACGGCCGCGGCCGGCAATGCGGGCCTTCAGCAGGTCCAGCGGTCCCTCCAGCCAGATCAGCACATCCGGCGCGTGCACCCGCGGGGCAACCTGGGCCGCCAAGGCGTCGTATGCGGCCAGGTCGCGGCCGGCAAGCCAGATATGGGCGTACACGGCATCCTGGAGGAAGGAGTAATCTGTCACTACTAAACCATCGGCCTTCCAGCGGGCCTGGGCCAGTTGGTTTACCCGGCTAAGCAGAAACCAGCTCTGCCCGGCCAGGCGCAGCTCGTTTTTGCCCGCGTAGGACTCCGCCAGGAAAGGGTTGCCGGCGTAGTCCTCCAGGACAAGCTGCCCCGCCATTTCCGCCGCCAGCCAGGTGGCCGCGGTGGTCTTACCGGAACCAGGCAGACCCGCCAGGCTGATTAGCCGAGCGCTCACGGCCGCTGCTCCAGCTCATCCAGAAGTTGTTGAATCGTCTTGCCCAGGACCGGGTGAATCACCTGGGCGGCAATCTGCGCCAGTGGGCCCAGGACGAAATATCGCTCGTGCATCCGCGGGTGCGGCAGCGTCAGCGTGGGGGTATCCAAAACGATCGCGTTCATCAGCAGCAGGTCCAGATCGCAGGTTCGCGGGCCATGATGAATCTCTTTCGTGCGGTCGCGACCCAGCGCTGTCTCCGCCTCGTGCATGCGGTCCAGCAGTGCCTGCGGTTCTAGCGCGGTGTCCACGCGGGCCACGGCGTTGAGAAACCGCGCCTGCGGCGGCCCGACGGGCTCGGTGGCGATGAACCGGCTGAGCCGGCGGATGTGGATATCGCGACGGGAGGCCAGCAACTCCAGCGCCCGGCGCAGCGTGCCCAGCCGGTCGCCGACGTTCGAGCCCAGGCCGATATAGGCGATATGCTCCATCTTCTTTAGCACTTCTTTATGGCAAGTCCAACTGCGGCCAAAATTCCAAATTCCAAATTCCAAATCCCAAACAAGCTCCAAATCCCAAGCTCCAAACCTTGCCCGCGCGCCTGCCCTTTATGAGCTGGAGGTCGGCGAGATTGGAATTTGTTTGGAATTTGGGATTTGGTGCTTGGGATTTCTTTATCCTACAGGCTCATCGCCGCAATTCGCTCCATCGCCTCTTTCAGCACAACATCCGGGTACGTCAGCGAAATACGGAAGTAGCCTTCGCCCCATTGCCCGTAGCCGCGGCCGGGCGTGACCATCACGCCGGTCTTTTCCAGCAGATCGGTGGTGAAAGCGGTGCTGTCGCTCTTGTAGCGGGCCGGCACAGGCGCCCAGATGTAGATGGTCGCCTTGGGCTTGGCCAGCGACCAGCCCTTGGCGTTCAGCGTGCTGATCACCAGGTCCCGCCGGCGCTGATACACCGCGTTGATCGGACCCATCAGTTCCTCGGCGTGGTTCAGCGCCTGCACGGCCGCAAACTGGATGGAGCGAAGCTGCCCGTTATCGACGTTCTCCTGTACGCGTGCCAAGGCCTTCACCGCCGATGGATTGCCCGCAACGCAGCCGACCCGCCAGCCGGTCATGTTGAAGGCCTTGGAAAGCGAGAAGAACTCCACGGCCACATCCGCCGCGCCCGGCACCTGCAGAATGCTGGGGGACTTGTAGCCGTCGTACGTGTTCTCGCTGTAGGCGCTGTCGTGCGCGATGAGAATGTTGTGCTGGCGGCCAAACTCCACGGCCCGCTCGAAGAATTCCAGCGGCGCCACGGCGGTGGTGGGGTTATTGGGATAATTCAGCCACAGCACCTTGGCCAGCCGGCGGACCTCCAGCGGGATGGACTCGAAATCCATGAGGAAGCCATCCTGCGCCTGCAAACCCACCTGGTACGTGATGGCCCCGGCAAAGACGTGGCCGATGTTGTAGGTGGGGTAGCCCGGCGCGGGGGCGATGGCCAGGTCGCCGGGGTTCAGAATTCCGAAGGCGAACTTGGCGATGGCGTCCTTGGAACCCATCGTGATGACGAGCTGATCCTCGCGCAGGTTCACGCCCCAGCGGCGGCCGTAGAAATCGATCGCCGCCTTGGGCAGCGCCTCGACCGGCCGATCGCAGCCGTAGCGGTGGCGGTCGGGGTCGGCCGCATCGGTGACCGAGCGGCACAGCTCGGCGACGACCGGGTCGGGCGTCGGCATGTCGGGATCGCCGATATCGATGCGAATGACCTTGATGCCGCGGGCGCGGGCATCGGCCATCTTGCGGCGAAGATCGGCAAACAGGTACGGCGGCAGCTTCTCCAGCCGGCTGGCAATTTGAAAGTCCATGGTTAATTCACTCTACCTTTCGGGGCAGCATTCTAACGGAGCCCCGTTTGCGGCAACAGACAGCGAAAATCCCAAATTCCAAATCCCAAATCCCAAACAAGCTCCAAATCCCAAGCACCAAACAGGGAACAAAAATCGCTTCTCCAATGGAAGCTTGCTCCCGTTTGGGATTTGGCGCTTGGGATTTGTTTGGAATTTGGGATTTGGGATTTGGTGCTTCTGGCTCCACCGGTGCGCGAACGCTTGGAATCTGGTAAACTTGACACTTCGGCTAAGGCCGCAGTAAGAAACAATGATCCGTCACGCGACACGCCTGGCTCCTTCTCCGACCGGGGCATTGCACCTGGGCAATGCCCGCACGTTCCTGCTGAACTATCTGCTGGCCCGCACGCGCGGCTGGCGCATCATCCTGCGCATGGAGGACCTGGACGGCCCACGCATTAAGCCCGGGGCGGCCACGGAGGTGCTGACGGACCTGGAGTGGCTGGGCCTGGAGTGGGATGATCGGGCCATGGACCAGTCCCAGCGCGGGGTCATTTACCAGGCCGCGCTGGAGCACCTGGTGGCCATCGGCCGGGCCTATCCCTGCACGTGCAGCCGGTCGGATGTGGAGCGGGCCGCCAGCGCGCCACACGCCGATGAGCATCACGTGGTGTATCCCGGCACATGCCGCCGCCGCTGGGGGAGCCTCGAGTCCGCGCTGGCGGGCAAGCGCCAGGCGCCGGCGTTCCGCCTGCTCGTGCAAGAGACCCAGGTGGAATTCGAGGACATGTTCGCCGGGCCGCAGCATTTCGAGCCGGCACGCGATATCGGCGATTTTGTCATCTACAAGGCCAACCTGGAGGCCAGCTACCAACTCGCCGTCGTGATTGATGATGCCTCCAGCGGCATCACGGATGTCGTTCGCGCGGATGACCTGCTGCCCTCCACCCCGCGGCAAATCCTGCTCCAGGAGCTGCTGAGCCTGACGCCGCGCCCGCGCTACTGGCACTTGCCGTTGGTGGTCGGGCCCGATGGACGGCGGCTGGCCAAGCGCCACGGCGACTCGCGCCTCAGCCACTATCGCGCCCACGACGTCTCCGCCCATCGCCTGCTGGGACTGCTGGGCTACTGGTCGGGCCTGTTAGAGGAGCGACAGCCGACGGACATGGCCGAACTACTGGAGCGGTTCGACATCGGCTGCATCCCCGTCAAACCGATCGTTTACAGCGCGGAAGACGAGGCCTACCTCACGGCGGGCCATAAGGGGTAAGCGGGGTGGCACAGGCTTTGGGCCTGTGTCCGAAGCCTATTCTTCCGGCGGCACCGCGGTTTTTTTCGTGCGGCGGCGCCAGGAGACCCGCGTGGCGTCGCCCCAGAGCAGCTCCAGGTCGTAATAGTGACGATGCTCATCGTCGAACAGGTGCACGACCACATCGACGAAATCCAGCACGAGCCACTGGGCCGACGTCTCGCCGGCCATGTGCCAGGGGGGGTAGCCGTGCTGGCGGCCGTAGTCGGCGATCTCGTCGGCGACGGAGCGGATCTGCCGGTCGGAGGTGCCCGTGGCGATCACGTAGAAATCGGTGACAGGACTTTGCCGCCGCACATCCAGCACGAGCACTTCTTCGCAATGGGATTCATGGGCCATCCGGGCGGCGGCGATGGCCAACTGCCGGGCGGTGTCGGGCTTTTTCGTCCCACCGGCTCGTGCTGTCATCCGGGATGAAACTCCGTGAAGCCCCAGCATCACAGGCCGGTGCGTTCCATGATGGCGCGCTTGGCGCTCTTGCGCATGCGGCGGCGGCGGCGCTCGGAAGGTTTCTCGTAGTAGCTGTTACGCTTGATGTCCTTGGTCAGACCTTCCTTCTCACACATCTTTTTGAACCGGCGAAGCATCTGCTCCACCGATTCATTGCCGCGCGCCTTCACCTTTATCATGCTGAGCTCACTGATCCTTCTTTTCTGTACTCGTCCACGAGGGGCCACGCGGCCCCCCCAAAAGAATAGTCGATGATACCCATTCGGCCCGGGAATTCAAGCCATTTCCGCCAGCCATCCGGCCGCCAGGGCAAAAACGTTCAATTGGCGCTCCATAAGTGTATGGCATCACATCCTCGCCCCATCCAGGTGCAACTGGAGAAATTCTCCAGTTCCACTATCCGTTACGGAGAAATGCTGAAGGCGGTGGGTCAAGAAAGGTCCTCGCGGTGCCAAGCAACTGGAGAAATTCTCCAGTTCCCTTATCCGTTACGGAAGGCAGGAGTTAAGACAAGGCTCCTCGCCGCGGCAGGCAACTGCGGAAATTCCGCAGTTCCATTATCCGTTACGGTGGTAAGGGAATGCTTGCCGGCGCAACTGAGGAAATTCCTCAGTTGAATCGGGCTCTTGAGGTACGAGCCGCGCCGGTGCGGCAAATCACACCCTATTCGTTTGTCAATGTGGGGCCAGCGATCCTCATCGACCGCCGCTGGCGCACATATGTGCGCCAGATTTACGTGTAAGACTTTGTATTTTCGATACTTATACGATTTTCAAATCTCTGGCAAGCCGTTTTGGTTAGGTCCATCGCTTTTACTCTACCGGTACAGACGCATCTTGTCAAGGATAGTTAGTGTAAATATAATTTTTTTTGGCGGTTCCTGAAGAAGAAGAGCTACGGTACTAGCTATTGCGGGTTCCGCTTCGCTGCTTTAGCGGGGTAAGTAGCAGCCTCTTCACTTTGCCGGGTAGCATTTGTTATGTAAGTATTCACTATACAGCATCTTGCGATGAACGTAACACTTATGGTCGGCGTGGACCCTTCTTGGCTGTACTGGACTTGCCGATTCTCGGGGCATGATTACAATGCCTCGAATGATGCTTGGGCCGATTGGCCAGACGGTGCGGCCGCTGAATCCGGTTTTTGGGGAAGCCTATGGATGCAAGAAGTTGCGAAATCGATATCCGCGTTCGCTACGCCGAGACGGACAGCATGGGCGTGGTGCACCACAGCCGCTACGCGGTGTATTTCGAGATGGGGCGGATGGAGCTGTTGCGGCGGCAAGGCGTGGCGTATCGCGACCTGGAGGCGGCGGGTGTGTTTTTCGTCGTGGCCAAGATGGCGGTCCAGTTTCGCGCCCCGGCCCGGTACGACGAGGAACTGGTGCTGATGACGCAGATCGACCGGATGACGACGGCCCGGATCGATCATTCCTATCGGCTCACGAACAAGTTGACCGGCCAGCTCGTGGCCGAGGGCCAGACCACGCTGGCGTGCGTGGATCGGCAGGGCAAAGTCATTGCCATTCCGGAAGGCCTGGGGCTGGAGGCTGGAGGAACGGACAACGCGCGGGAGAGGTCTTGGAGCCCGAAGGGCGATTGACCATTAGCCACGGGCGCAAGCCCGTGGAGAGGAGGCCCGGATCTTTTCTGGAGCCCTTTAGGGCGATTGAGCGCCAGAATTCTCGATGGCGCCATATTTGTGCATTCGGCAACGATGCATGCGAGCCGCCCAAGCCTTCAATCGCCCTTCGGGCTCTTGCGCGAGGGCCCCTCGTGTCCACGGGCTTGCGCCCGTGGCTAATGGTCATACGCCCTGCGGGCTGCGGAGCAAACGATGATGGTTGATTCGCGAACGCTGCCGCAAGCCCCTCGCGCCGACGCGGCCGGCGAAGTTTTGCCGGCAGCGCCTCTGGATTGGCTGCCCACGCTGAATATGATATCTCAATCGTTCGGTGCTCTAGCAAAGAGCGGATCGACAAAGAATCTTCACTTCGATATTCGTTATTGCTTGTTCGATATTCGACATTGCTTTCTCTTTCACCAAGCCAGCTTTCGCCGGGGGTTGGTCGAGGCGGTGACGGCGAAGGTGTTGGCACCGACCTGGAGGGTCATCTGGGCGATGATTTCTTCCGTGGAGACGGCAGTTGTAATGAAATTGGGATCCGCCTTGTTGGTGTCGATCTCATGCGTGATGACGTTGAACTGGTTGATGGTCACTGGCAAACCTGCAATCCAACCGTCTCCGGGACCTATCAAGACGTAGCCTGGCCGGAGGTAGTTCTGAATGTATTTCAGGCTGCCGTTCGCCAATTGATATTCGACTGTCTGGCCACTCGGCAGCGTAATGCCAACATCAGAGCATTGCAACCAGCGTTCGTTGTAATTGTTGGGGTTATTGGGGTCATTGGGATCATTGGGATCAGTGTGTGAAAGGGGGATTCTGATGACGGTGCCGTTGAGCTCCTCCACATCATCCGCCTCGCGGCACTCGGTCATCATGCGGTTGAGGATGACGCGGGCCAACTGGGTGATGGTGCTGATCTTCTGGTTTTCCTCGGCCGTCTGCAGCGAGGCGCGAAAGGCCACCGCCACGCTGGTCAGTACCATGGCGCAGATAGCCAGGGCCAGGAGCATTTCAACCATGCCCAGGCCCCGGCGGATGGGGCGTGGCTGGCGGCGGGGGCCGCCGCGGGTGCTCACGGTGTCGAGTGTGGTTCTCAAGTCCATACTCCTAGGCAGGCTGCAGGAACACAGGCCCAAAGCCTGTGCCACCTGTCAGCCTTCAATATAGGAACTGCCCACGGGGGCCAGTCTGACGGGCATGTCAAAGCCGGGCAGCACACCCGTGTATTTGCTGCGGTCGATCTTGGCCAGGGCCGAACCCCACAGTTTCAATTGGGTGTCGCCGTAGCAGATGATCGGGCCGTAGATGGTGCCGCCGGCGTCGCCGGTCATGGTGAAATCGTCGCAGGCGATGGCGCCGTTGATCGCGGTGAAACTGCCCGAGAACAAGACGCCGAAGCCTGGGGCCAGCAGCATGGAGCCGGGCAGGGCCTTGACGCCGGTGAAGACGGACGCGCCCGAGGTGTCGGGCAGGGTTTCCACGCCCTGGCTGGTGACGTTACCGCTGAAGCTGATCGTGTCGGTGGCGTAGCTGCCGACTATGTTGGGGTTTTGCGTGACGATGACCCCCTGAATATTGGCGCCGCCGGCGAAGGTGACCTGGTTGGGCTGATCGATGTACAGCACGCCGCGGATGGTCACGTTGTTGAACGTGGGGTTCATGCCGGCGGGGATTTCGGTGTTGTCCAGCGTCATGCCCGACTTGAGCTTGGTATTCGCGGGCAGCTTGTTCTGTATGAACGGCGTATAAATATTCGTGTCGATGGCGGGGAAATCCGTCGTGCCTGCGCCCAGACGAATGTGGTTGGGGAAGGTGGCCGGGTTGCTCGAGCCGGCAATCGTGGGGCTGCCCGAGATGTATACGACGGCTTTGGGATTGGCGGTGGCGATGTCGCCGTCGAGCTGGGCGGAACCGGTGATGGACACGGCGGTCGGGATGTCGAAGGTGGCCGACATGATATCGGCCTCATGCGGGTTGTTCACACCCAGCACCTTGCCGTTGCCGCCGATGACGATCGAGCCTTTGGAGGCGATGCCATAGTCGAAGACGCCGCGGCTGCCGGGCACTTTCTGAAGATCCATGGAGACTCGGCGGACCAGACCCTGGCTGGATGCGGTCACGGACAGCTTGAGCAGAGGCTTTTTCGGACCGTTGGGGTCGTTGGGGTCGATGGGCACGTTCGGGTCGATGATCGTGGCGCTGAACGTGCCGCCATTGGCGGTGGTGATCGATGGGATGGTGATGGTGTTGCCGTTGAGGGTGACGCCGTTGGCGCCCATGCCGTTGGTGTAATCCAGGGCCGCTTTCGTGGCGTTGAAGGTGGCCAGCAGCAGATCGGTGTTGGCGTCGGCCACGGGGATCGACTGCTCGCCCAGCTCCGTGGCCAGGTATGACAGGCCGCTTTCGGCGACCGTCTGGGCGGATTGGACGATGGACCCGTTATGCGCCTCGCACAGGCTCAGGTCGCTGGCGGCGAAGAAGGCCAGCGCCAGCGAGGCGAACAGGGCCAGAAAAATGAGCGTCAGCAGCGCCACGGAGCCGCGCGGGGCAGGGCGGGTCCAACAGATTGTTTTGGCGGTATTCATAACGCTTCACTTGTTCGTATCACTTGTTCGTGACAATCCAGGAGGCGCTGGTCACGAACTGGTTGTTGTGTGAGATATTGACCGTGACACAGATGACCGGGGTGGTGCCATTTGGCATCGTGTTCGTGAGCAAGTCGGGATCGCGCCACACCATGGTGATGGCCTGGTTCCAGGCAGTCAGGCCGGTGATGGCCACGCCTTCGCCATCGCGCGGCGGGCTGAAAGTGACGTTCATGAGTTCATCCAGGTGCGTCAGGGGGATATTTGCGTCCTGCGGGTTTTCGCCGGTTTTCAGGCCGGTGGTGTAGGGATACGAGGTGGAATTGGGGTCACTCGGGTCGCGGAAGGGCACCCGCAAGGTCCATTCGCGGATTTCCTGGGCGAGGAAGACGCCCTGGGTGATATCCTGCGCCTGGGCGTTGATGCGGCTGCCCGAGGCCATGGCCCCGAGCATGGCCACGATGCCCACGCCCACCACGACCACGGCGACGGCCGATTCGATCAGCGTGAAACCGCCCGTGTGGCACAGCCGCCCACGGCTGTGCTTTTCCCAAGTTGAGAACCGCCTCCGGCCGGCACAGCCGAGGGCGGCCGTGCCACATCGTGCGCGCTGCGCAATCATCGCCTGTTCCTCCTCCATGGGCTCCTCCGGCCGACGGCTACTTCACCAAGCTGGACATCTTAAAGATCGGCAGGATGATGCTCATCGCTATGAAGCCTACAATAAAACCCATCAGGACGATCATCAGCGGCTCGATTAAGGCGGTGACGCCCTTGATGATATTGCGCAACTCCTTGGAGTAGTGAACACTTACATCGCGCAGCACCTGCGCCAATTGGCCCGATTCCTCGCCGGCGGAAATCATCTGCACGACGTTGCGCGGCAGCAGCCGCTCGCGGGTGAGCGGGTGGCTGATCTTCTTGCCCTGTTTGACGGCGCGGTACACCGTGCGCCACATGTTGGCGTACAGAATGTTGCCCGAGACGTCGGCGGTGATGGAAATCGTGTCCAGCATGGGCACGCCGGCGTTGACCAGTTCGCCCATGGTGTGCAGGCTGCGCGTGATGTACAGGGCGCGGAACATGCGCTTGAAGATGGGAATCCGCAGCTTGGTCGTATCCCACCACACCTTGCCGCTGTCGGTGCGGATGAAGTACAGGAAGCCCCAGATGGCGCCCGAGGCCCCGGCGATGCACAGGTACCAGTACGCGCGCATGAAGCTGCTCATGGCCAGCAGCATCTTGGTGGGCCGCGGCAGCAGGTGCTCCTTGCCGGAGAACAGGGTGACGAACTTGGGCAGCACGAAGGTCAGCAGGAAGATGGTGACGGAAACCGCCATGAAGGCGATGACGCACGGGTAGATCATGGCCCCGCGCACCATGGACCGGGTTTCCATCTGCTGGGTCTGGTAATCGGCGATGCGCTCGAGCATTTCGCCGAAGTTGCCCGACATCTCGGAGGCCCGCACCATGTTCACGTACATCGAGCCGAAGGTGCGGGGGAAGCGCGCCAGGGCGTCGGAGAACGGCTTGCCGGCTTCCACGTCGTGCCGGATCTGCGTGATCATGGCGCGGAATTTGCGGTTCTCCACCTGGTCGCCGATGCCCTCGATGGCGCTGCGGATGTTGATGCCCGCCTTGATCATGATCGAGAGCTGGCTGGTGAACCCCTGCACATCGCGCAGGCCCGGGCCGAACTGGAAGGACAACGTGGCGATCTTCTGCGCCAGGTTGCGCCCGCCCAGTACGCCCATGGGCGACAGGTTCAGGACGTAATGCCCCGCCGTCCGCAGCATGGTGCTGGCGGCCGGCAGACTGGCCGCCTCGATCATGCCCGTGGCCAGGGCGCCGTTGGACTGCCGGATTTCATATTTATAGTGCGGCATGCCTCATCACCCGTTTCGTGAGTACAGCCGGCCTTACGCCGACAGGGCCTTCTCCAACTGGTCCGGCCGGTTCGCCCCGGCCAGCGCCTCCTCGCGCGAAATGTGCCCGTTGAAGTACAGCATCTTGATGCAGTTATCCAACGTGTTCATGCCCAACCCGCGGTTGGTCTCGATGATGTTGGGAATCTCGAACACGCGGGCCTCGCGGATGCAGTTGCGGATGGCCGAGTTGCAGATCATGACTTCGACACCTGGGATCATGCCCGGCTGGTCGCAGCGTTTGAAGAGCACCTGCGTGACCACCGCCTCCAGCGTGTTGGCCAGCATGGCCCGGATCTGGTTCTGCTGCCCGCCCGGGTAGATGTCGATGATGCGCTCGATGGTCTGGGCCGCCGAATTGGTGTGCAGCGTGGAGAACACCAGGTGGCCCGTCTCGGCGGCGGTGATGGCGGCCGAGGTGGTCTCCAGGTCGCGCATTTCGCCCACCATGATGATGTCCGGGTCCTGCCGCAGCACGTGCCTCAACCCGGAAGCGAACGTCGGCACATCCGAGCCCAGCTCGCGCTGCTCGATCACGCACTTGTTGCTGCGCAGCTCGTACTCCACCGGGTCTTCCAGCGTGATCACGTGCCGGGAGGAGGTCTGGTTCACCTCGTTGATCATGGAGGCCAGCGTCGTGGACTTGCCCGAGCCGGTCTCGCCGGTCACCAGCACCAGCCCGCGCGGCAGGTGGGGGAACTTCCGGACCACCTCGGGCAGGTTCAGCGAGGCTAAGGGCGGCACGTTGTCGGGAATGGCGCGGAAGGCGATGCCGATGGTCTCGCGCTGGTAGTGCGCGTTGACGCGGAAGCGGCCCAGGCCCGGGACCTCCGTCGAGAAGTCCAGGTCGCGCCGCTGCTCCAGCTCCTTGAAGCGCTCCTCCCCGATCATCTCCTTGACCATCCGCACCGACCCCTCGGGGGTGACAATGGGATAGTCCGTGGCGGTCAATTGGGTGTGAATGCGCAATAGCGGGGGCATGCCCACCAGCACGTGCACATCGCTGGCTTCGCTGCCCAGGGCCGTTTTCAACAGGTCTTGCAGGAAGGACACGGTTAGCTCCTCAGGGTTGCCGGCCCTCTGCCGGCCGGGTGGTTTCCGTTTCGGTCACGCGGAGAACTTCCTCCACCGTGGTGATGCCTTCGCTCACCTTGCGAAAGCCGTCCTGGCGCAGCGAGTGCATGCCCTGCTGATGGCAATAGCGACGCAGCTCCACCAGGCTGGGGCTGCGCGTTATCAGGTCGCGCATATCATCATCCAGCTTCAGCAACTCATAAATGCCCATTCGCCCCTGGTAGCCGCTGTTGCGGCAGGCGGGGCAGCCTTCGCCGATCATCACGCACTTGGGATCCACGCCATAGCGCCGCAGCAGCTCCACCGGCAGGATGCCGCTGGCGGGCTTCTTACAATGCGAGCAGATGCGCCGCACCAGGCGCTGCGCCAGCACGGCGTTGACGGAGGCGGAGATCAGGTAGGGCTCAATGCCGATATTGATCATGCGCGTGATGGAGCTGGGCGCATCGTTGGTGTGCAGCGTGGTGAGCACCAGGTGGCCCGTCAGCGAGGCCTGGATGGCGATACGCGCGGTCTCCTCATCGCGGATCTCGCCCACCATGATCACGTCGGGGTCCTGCCGCAGCAGGCTGCGCAGGGCGGCGGCGAACGACAGGCCGATGCGGTCATGCACGTTCACCTGGTTGGCGAAGTCCAGCTCGTACTCGACCGGGTCCTCGACGGTGGACACGTTCAGCTTGCTGCCATCCAGGCAGCGCAAGGCCGAGTACAGCGTGGTGGTCTTGCCGGAGCCGGTGGGTCCGGTGACGATCACCACTCCGTGCGGTTCCTCGATCTGCTGGCGGATAACCGCCAGCGTGTCGGGACCCATGCCCAGCTCCTCCAGGCCCACCATGATGGAGCGGTTGTCCAGGATACGGATGACGCACTTCTCGCCGTGCGTGGTGGGCAGGATGCTGATGCGCAGGTCGATGTTGCGGCCGTGCACCATGGCGCGGATGCGCCCATCCTGGGGCAGCCGGCGTTCGGCGATGTCCAGGTTGGACATGATCTTCAAGCGCGAGATGATGGCCGCATGCATCTGGAACGGCGGGCTGGTCTGCTCGAACAGGATGCCGTCGATGCGGTAGCGCGTCTTGAGCAGGCGGTCGCCCGGCTCGATGTGAATATCGCTGGCGCCTTCCCGGACGGCGTTGGTGATGACGTAGTTGACGTAGCGGATGACGGGGCTTTCCCCGGCCTGCTTGGCCAGGTTGGTGACGTCCTCGACCTCCGAAGCCACCACTTCGAGGGTGTCTTCCTCGTCGATTTCCTTGATGATTTCCTCGATCGGCGGCGCCTGGCTGGCATCGCAGTCCTCGGCCACGCGCTGAATGTCGGCCGGGGCCACCACGGCCAGGCGGATCGGCCGGCGGATGCGGCGCTTCACTTCGTCGATCAGGAAGATGTTGGCCGGGTCGCTGATGCCCACCATCACGAAGCCGTCCTCCTGGCGGAGGGGCATGACGTTCTTGGCCTTGATGAACTCCAAGGGCAGCAGCGCGAAGAGCTGGCGGTCTACCTGGTCGCTCTTGACATCACAGAACGGCAGCTTGAAGTACTCGGCGGTGGCGCGCAGGGCCTGCGGTTCGGTGATGGCGCCCGCCTGGCGCAGCGCCTGCATGATGGTCAGCTGCGGGCGCTCCTTCTGGACCGTCTTGGCGGCCTCGAGCTGGCGGGCGTTGATGACGCCCTGGGCCAGCAAAATGGCCTCCGGACCGCGCGGCACCTGGCTGGGCACGTCCGGCCGCCACAGTTCATCGAACTGCAGGCTGACGCCTGCATTCTCGATGCCCTGGCCGGACGGCGCCGTCGGCCGCAAGTCCAGTCTGTCCACGCCCACGGGTTTCACCATGCCCTCCCAATAGCCGTCGGCGGCCGGGGATTACTCCTGCAAACGCAGCGTGAAGATCGTGCCTTCGCTGGCCAAGTCGACGCTCTTGGGGTAAATCGCCTTGACCGTGAAGGGGCCGATATGATGGCCGACGGCCACGAAGTTGTTGTCGATAATGGCGGTGCCACCGCGCGCACCCATCAATATGCTTTGCAGCCGGTACGATGCGCACACCCGCTGCAATTCGGCCATCCGGCGCGGCGTCATGCCCTCGCTGGATCCCGCCGCGGCGACCGTGGGCTTGCCGAAAACGAACGGGTTGCTTTTCAGGTCGTCCACGGGCACCTGGTGGCGCGAGGCATAGTTGTAGAAATCGTCGACCACCTTCTTCGTGTCCTGGAAATTCTGCACCGTGGCGGCCTGCTGCTTGGTCTGGGCGATGAACTGCTCGACCTTCTGCTCGGTGTCCCGGTCCGTGGCGTTGGCCCGGGCCGGGCCGCCGCGCAGGCTGAACAGGCCCACGAGCGCCACTCCGGCGATGAACACTCCGATCATCGCCCAGGTGGACCTGCTCATGGAGGAGTTCCATTTGGATGCCGGCTGCGCCGGCTCGAGCGCCTCGGGTGCTTCTGCGCCCCCCAGGCCCACGCGATTGCCGGGATCGGTGAACTCTTCATTGACCGGTTTGTTCAGGTCGTCAAACATGGGTTATTCCTCTTTCGCCGAGCGCTCAAAGAACACAGACATCTCAATGTCGGCCTTGACCTTACCTTCGGTTTTGGGCTGGTCCTTGGAGACCGGGTCGGCCAGTTTGGCCACCTGCATCTTGATGATGCGGGTGATGCGCGGCCGCTTCTCCAGCGCCAGCAGGAAACTGTAGAGCGCCTGGTTGAAGTCACCCTCCAGTTGCAGGCGCACGGGCTGCTCCGAGTACGGGCCCTCCGGATCGATCAGGGAGACGGCGCCGACACGGCTGATCGTGCGCACGCCGGTCACGTTCAGGTTGCAGGTCTGGGCCAGCGTCCACACCTCGCCCAGCACCTGGTCCATTTCCTTCTCCTGCGGCAGCTTGCTGCGGAAGAATTCGATGGCCTGGTTATATTGTTTGATTTCGTTTTCCAGGTCCTTGATCGTGGCCGTGGCCCGGTTCAACGAGTTGAGCTTGGCGCGCTTGGCCGTGATTTCCTCGCGCGCTTCCTCAATGCGCTGATCGCGCGGACGAAATACCAGCACCCACGAGCCGACGGGAATGGCCACCAACAAGAGCAGAAACAGGATTTCTCGTGTCCCGAATTTCATCAGTGTGCCCTTTCCATCGAACCGACCGCCAGGGAGGAGGGATGGGTCGACTCATCTGTCTGGACGTCCACCTGGGCGTCGCTGCGCAGCTCCAGGGTCACCTGGAATTTCCGGGCCGCCACCGTTTCCATTTCGCGCTGCTCGCTGAACACCAGTTCCACCGACTTCATGAGCGGGTTGGCCCGCATGTTGTAGATGAATTCGGCGACCTGCACGTCCGTCTCGGCCAGGCCACTGACCTCCAGGGTCACCTGGGGCGGCGGCAGCTTGACCTTCTCGGCAGTTCCCTCGCCGGCCTGCGCGGCCCTGGCCGCCTCGCGCGACCTGAACTTGTTGCGCGCGGAAGTCACCTGCTGCCCCGCCGGCTGCGCCTGGTTCGTGGTGAGCTTGACATCTGTCAGGCTGGCGCCCGGCGGCAGGGCGTTGGTCAGGCAGGCCAGTAGATAACTTCGCGGCACCCGTTCCAGCAGTTCGGCGGCCGTCTGCGCCTTGGCGATGACCTGGTTCTTCTTGGCTTCCAGTTGCTGCATCTGGACGATCAGTTCGCCGGCCCGCCGGTATTCCTGGCTCACCTGCTGGTATTCGGTACGGACGCGCGCGGCTTTGCGCTCCGAAAACACGGCGGCGATGACCACGCAGATCATCACAATCCCGAACAAGATCAAGCACAGTACATTGGCCCGCTGCTGATCGCGTCGCTTGAGATAGTCCTCGGGCAGTAAGTTAATTGTGCTCATGCGTGAACGACCTCCTCATCGCGTTCTGCATGCTGGTCCGCCATGGCCGAACCGAGGCTCAGCCCCACCGCCACCGCCCACTCGGGCATGTTGGCTTCAGCGCTGACGGCGGCCGGTGATTCTTCACCATCGCGGGCAATGCCTGCTAAAGGGTCACCAATCTGCGCCGGCAGCGCCAACTGACGCGCCAGCGACTGGCACAACCGCTTGTCATATGCCTGTCCACCCAGGAAGACCGCCCGCTCCAGCGGACGATTTGGAAAGACGGATTCGTAATAACGCAGACAACTTGTCAACTGCTCCCCCAGCGACTCAACCATGGGTGCCTGTGCCGCTTGCACATTGGCGATAGCAGGATCGGCCTGATCCTGGCTCGCGGCTGCCGTGCAGCGCAAGCGGCGGGCCTCATCCAGGGAAACCTTCATCGCGTCGGCCACGACCTGGTCGAAATGATTGCCTGCCAGGAAAAGGTTGCGGGCAAAGGCAGTCTTGGCGCCGTGGCTGATGACTACCTGTGTGCTGGCGGCCCCGATGTCGATGAACAGCGTCGTCCGTATCGAGTCGCTGGTCCGCCGGAACAACCGGGCGAAACAGTCGACAATTGCGCAGCATTCGATGTTCACGCCTATCGGATCCAACTTCGCGCGCCGCAGCAGGTCGATGTGCGTCTCAACGGTTTCACGGTTGGCCGCCATGACGATCACTTCCTGCTTGACCTCGTTGTCAGCAAGAATCTCTCCAGCCACCATGTGGCGGATGACCGCCCGTGACGGGTCGTATGGCAGCTTGCCCTGGAGTTCCCAGTGCAGGGCGGCGGCCAACTGCTCGGCGGGCATCTTGGGCACCTTCAGATGCTGAACGAAGGTGATCTCGGCCGGCAGTGACAGCACACACTGCGTCCCTTTGAAGTGAGCCTGGCGCATAATGCTGCGGAGCGCATCATGCAGAAATCTGAGCCGCACTGAAGGCTCACGCCGCGCCTCGGGGGGGACTTCGGTTGAACCCACATCAATCAGCGAGAAGCCTTTGCGCAGCGCACGCAATTGGGCCATCTTGACCTTGCTGGTGCCCAGGTCGATGCCAATCGGCAGGACTTTACCTTTTTTCAGATTCACTACCATTGAGCGCTCCCGGCCTGAGCCCTTCACCCTTGGAGGCTTTGACAACTGCCCGCAAGACCCTCAGTTGCGATTGCGAAATTCTGTCATAAGCCTCTTTATTATCAATACTTAAACCAACAACGCAGCATGCGTTCTGGTTTATGCAAGTTACCCAAATTGCTCAGATTGCAACATACGTTCCCGACCCGCGAGTGGCAAAAGCGCGCGTGGGCCGCAAAGCCTTTTGCCTTGGGTCTATCGGAAGGGTTTGCGGATGACTTCACTAGGACAGCCGCGTGGAAGGGTCCTTTTGTGTGACCAGCTCAGAAAAGAGCGAGTCGCAAACAAATAGGCCTTGGGGAGTTAAGCGAATAGATCGCGGCGAGATGTTCACCAAGCCATATTGCCGGTGTTTTTGAAAGACATTTTCGAAAGCTTCTAGCGGATCCACACCGAATCTTCGCCGGAATGGTTGGCGAAGGACGCCCCGCCGCATGCGCAGCATGAGCATGAGCGTTTCGGCCATGTGCTGCCAGCCGACGAGTTCTTCGCTGGATGCGATTGCGTCGGGGCCAAAGCCAATCTTGGCGACGTAGCGAGCGATTTCCGGCACATTTGTGAACCTGCAGCCGCCAACATAGCTGGCGGCTCCAGGCCCGATTCCTATGTAAGCCTCATTTTTCCAATAGGTTATATTGTGCCTGCACATGCAGCCTGCTCGGGCGAAGTTCGAGATTTCATACTGTCGCAACCCCACATCGCGAAGCACCTCGATCGCCAGTTCATAAGATTCACGCTGGACATCCTCCTCCATTTCCTTCACCCGCCCGGCGGCAAGATCATTCGCCAAGGGGGTGCCCTCTGGATAACTTAAGCAATAGCAGCTTACGTGCTTTACGTCGGCATCTACCGCTTGCTGCAGCGAGAATCGCCAGGATTCGAGCGTCTGGCCGGGAATTCCGTAAATAAGGTCCGCGGACACGTTCTCCAGCCCTGCCGCTCGCGATCGCGCCAGTGCCTCCCGCGCCTGTCTGGCCGAATGCGGCCGGCCCAGCACTCGAAGTTCCTTATCCACAAAGCTCTGCACACCGATGCTCAGGCGGTTGACGCCAAATGTACGGAACATCGCCAGCGTTTCCTTCGACAGGCTGTCCGGATTGGCCTCCACAGAGAACTCCGTCTGCCGGCTGCGGCGGCGCGCCACGTTTTCCAACAGTGTCTCCAGCAGCCGCACCGGCAGGATTGATGGCGTACCGCCGCCGATGAAGATGGTCCGCATCGGCCGCGCACGAGCCGGTGCGCGGCGGTCCAGTTCTGCCACCAACGCAGCCACGACCTGGCGGGCCAGGTCGCTGTCGAAGTCGGCGGAGGTGAAATCGCAGTACCGGCAGCGCCGCCGGCAGAAGGGCACGTGCACGTACAAACTCCTCGGCGGCAGCAGAACCTGGCGATCCGTCTGCGCCGGCGCGGGCGAAAATGGCTTGCGGCTGGGGGCCATGCCTATAGAATAGTCAGTATTGCTGCCAAAACATCGGGCAACCGCAGGCTTGGCCGGCGATTGCCCGCAACAGCGAGGTTCTCATGCAAGTCAATCTGGTGTATTTCCGGCGTGACGGCGAACGCAGAGATTTCCAAATGGACAAATCGGTCTGCGTGCTTGGTCGGCGCCAGGACTGCGACCTCCAAATCCCCTTGATGGGCATTTCGCGCCAGCATTGCGAGCTGTCGGTCAAAGGGGCGAAGATCTTCGTGAAGGATCTGGGCTCTTCCAACGGCACGTTCGTCAATGGCAAGCGCGTGCAGCAGTCGCAGGAGCTTGCACCGGGCGACCGGCTGCAGGTGGGGTTGGTTTTGTTTACGGTGCAGGTTGATGGCAAGCCTTCGGAGGTCGCCCCGCCCTCGCGTGAAGATAGCGTGCTGCGTCCCGCCGCCGCTGGTGCGGCCGCGGCCGAGAACGAAGTTGACGTCGAACTGGAGCCCGACGACGAGGACGCTTTCGCCCAGCTTGTCATGGGCGATGATGACGAGGAGGACGAGCCCATCGCCCGGCCGCAGGAAAGCGACAAGAAGAAAAAGAAGTAGATTTTATAACTTCCAAATCTCTCTCAGGTCCGTCGCCGCCGTGCGGCGGCCCTGTTCTTTTGGAAGCATCCCCGGCCTCCGGCCGCCCTTGTGGCCCCGCTTTTGGACTCCGTATCTACTGCCTTTTGTGCCCTTGCCGAGCATTTGGGCCGCTGACGACGGGGCGAATCGCGCGGGGGTGCGAAAAAAATCTTGAAAATATTGATGTTTTTGGGCGCAGCGCTCTTGACTGGCCTGCGGCGCAGGGTAAAACTACCACCAAGGCCAATGGAAGGCCTTGTTTTTGGGGTCGTACGCGTACGGCAGGGCAACGGATGCCCTGTCGCCATTGCCAAGTCGTCCTCCCTTCGGAGGACCTTACAGAAGGAGCGAAGGAATGGCCGCTATGACGAAGTCGCAGATTATGAAAGCCCTGGCCGAGAAGACCGAACTGCCCAAGAAGAAAGTCGTCCAGCTCCTGGAAGAGCTGACCTGCCTGGCCTACAAAGAGGCCAAGAACGGCTTCACTTTGCCGGGCATGGGCAAGCTGGTGCTGGTCAAGAGAAAGGCCCGCATCGGCCGCAACCCGGCCACGGGCGAGCAGATCAAGATCCCGGCCAAGAAGGTGGTGAAGTTCCGCGTCGCCAAGGCCTGCAAGGATGCGGTGCTGAGCTAAGCTGTTCGCCATGCGCTATTTTCCCGGGCCGGTGCGGCGAGTCGCCGCGCCGGCCCAGTTTCTTCCTTTCCTGATCCGTTGCATCCCATGTATCTCGGCTGTTTCTTCGCTCTTGTCTGACCCCGGCCCAACTCGATAGATTCCGGAGCATGAAACGCGTGCGTCGCCAGAGTCATCCCAAGCCGCACAAGGATCGCACGACCGCCGCCTTGACTCAGGGCCCGCGTCACCGCATCTGGCCGGCCACCCTGGCGGCTATGCTGGTCGCGGTGGCGGCCATGGTGGCGCACCAGCCAGCCTATAAGGCCAAGGCGCTGTGCTTCGACGACAATCAGTATCTGGGCGACAACATGCTGGTGAAGAACCCCAGCCTGGAGGCCGCGGAACGATTCTTCGCCGAGGTGATGCGTCCCAGCACAGTGCGCGGCTACTACCAGCCGCTTTCGATGGTCTCGCTGATGCTGGACTACCGCATGGGTGGCCGTGAGAACGACCCGCGCATCTTCCATGCCGTCAGCATGGGCCTCCACGCCGCCAATTCGGCGCTGGTGGTCCTGTTGTTGTACGTGCTCTTCGGTAGCGCGCCGGCTGCAGGGCTTGTGGGCCTGCTGTTTGCCGTACATCCGATGTCAGTCGATGTGGTCGCCTGGATCAGTGAGCGCAAGACGCCGTTGGCAACGTTTTTCGCGCTGGCATCGCTGGTATGCTATGTGCGCCACGGCCAGGCCACGGCCACCAAGTCTTCCGTTTCTGCCGCTTCGGCCCAAAGGCCGTTGCCTGGTCCGGTTTTCTCCCCCTGGCTGCTGGCTTCGCTGGTCCTGTACCTCGTGGCGCTGCTGGCCAAGCCCACGGCGGTGATGCTGCCGGCGGCGATGCTGCTGCTGGATATCTGGCCCTTGCGGCGTTTTTCGGCCCGCGCGGCGGTGGAGAAGATTCCCCTTGTCCCCATCGTTCTCATCTCATGTTACGTCACCTTTTTCTCGCAGAAGAACACCGCCAACCTTTTCACGCCCGATCAGAATACCGCCGCCAAGGTGTTGACGGTGTTTTACAATGTGGTGTTCTACCCGCTGAAGATCCTCTATCCGGCGGGCTTGACGGCCCACTACCCGTTCCCCGATCCCATGGACCTGACCAACCCGATCGTGCTGGCGGGCATCCTGGGCACGTTGATCTTGGCGCTGGCGTTGTGGTTCTCGTGGCGTCGGACGCGCGCGGCGGCCGTCGGCTTTGGCATCTTCTTCGTGCTCTTGTCGCCCACCATGGGCATCGTGGGTTTTAATAACGTGCCGGCCTGCAACAAGTTCGCGTACCTGCCGCTGATCGGCTTCCTGGCCCCGCTGGCGGCCCTGGCCGCCTGGCTGTGGCGCCGCGGCGGGCAGCGGCCCTGGCCTGGGCGCCTGGCGATAATCGCCGTGGTCGCCGGCCTGGCTGCCGGAGAAATGGCCGTGACTCGCCAATATCTCTCCTGGTGGCGCGACACCGAGACGCTCTACCGGCACATGCTGTCCTTGGCGCCGCACGCCACCTACGTCCGCGAGGACCTGGCCAACGCGCTGTCGCGGGCAGGCAAATACGATGAGGCCATCGAGTGCTACCGCGCCGCCGTCCAGGAGCGCGAGCCGACTCATCGCAGTCAAAGCCGCCTCAACTACAACCTCGCCCTGACTCTCTCCTTCCGCGATAAGCCGGGCGACATTGATGCCGCCATCGAGCACGCCCGGCGGGCCGTCCAGCAGAATCCCGAAAATGCCCGCTGGCATTCGGGTCTGGGCTCGCTGCTGCGGCGGCAGAACCGGCTGGACGAGGCCATTGTCGAATTCAACCGATCCATCGCACTCAACGGCGAGTGGTACGAGGCGCACTGCAATCTCGGTTTGGCGCTGATCGACCAGCGCCGCTGGGAGGAGGCGATTGCCGCCTGTCGGCGCGCCGTGCAGCTTTATCCCGACTACGCCCTGGGCCACCTGGGCCTGGGGGCCGCGTTGGTCGGGGCCGGCCAGGCCGACGCCGGCGCGGGCGAACTGGCCCTGGCCGCCGAATTGGCACGCCAGACCGGCCAGCGCGACATCGAGCAACTGGCCCGCCAGCGCCTCACCGACCTGCGCCCCCCTGCGCCCCCCGCGCCGCCGGCGGGCGGGGCACGATAAGAAGCGTTCATCGAGCTTGCTGCCACGCGCTACAATGGTGTGGGGGAAGCGATGGACCCCATTGTCGATTACTACCGGGATATCGCGGTGCGCCGGCGGATGCTCGAATTCCTGGGCGCCCGCCACGAATTGTCCGAGGCCACGGCCATGTTCATCACGGCCGGCGCTGCGGCCGGGCCGCGGTTTGATCCGCTGCCGGTGGGCGAGCTGTGGCGCTGCCTGGAGGAAGGCATGGATGTCGGCCGCTCGCTCTGGGACCGCGCCGGCCTCATTGCCCACCTCGACCTGGACTACGTGAACTTCAACCAGCCCGCGCGCGGCTATCACGACCGCGACCGTGGCTACGGGGTGCAGCGCCCCGTGGCGCGCGCGGCGGTGCAGTTGCTGCGGAGCTTCGGTATCCGTCCGCTGCATCTCTATAGCGGCATGGGCCACCATTTCCTGTGGCAGGTAGCACGGGCCAGTGCGGCCTTTGACCGCCTGGCGGAACTGGGCCGTCTGCCCTCATCGCTGGTGTCGCGCTACTCCCGGCGTCAGCCTCCGTGCGAGGAGCGGGTCGGCCTTGAGTTGGGCCGGGCGTTTTCCGGCCTGGGCATGGTGATGGAGTTCATCACGCACCGCCTCATGGCCGACGCCGCCGGCGCGTGCGACGTGCCCATTCGCGCCACTGCGGTCGAACCGGTGGAGGAGACCGCGCCCGAGATCGTGGCCATCGACATCTCCGAATATGGGGATGCTCTGATATCGCGCGCCGTGCGCATGCCCTACAGTGTCTACCTCAAAGGTCGGCAGCGCGGCTGGGCCGCGGAAGGTCCATCGGCCATACCCTCTTTCTCCGTGCCGGCGGCCGGGCTGACGGAAACCGATGCCCTGACTGCCATGCAGGACCCGGCGTTGATGGCCGAAGTTGCCCGCTGGTCCAGCGTGGCGATTCCCGAATGCGCCGCCGGCACCGCAGCGCTGACGGAGGCCTATCGCAGTTCGCCGCTGGCGGATTTCCACGCCTGGTTTTACTCGCAGTCGCAGCACCCGCCGGACCAGTGGCCCATCACGTACGATGTCGTGGCACTCGATGAGCTGCCCCCATGCGCAGCGAACGCGCTGCGCCACCCCAACGATGCCCTGGTCAAGCCGGGCTATATGCGCCACGTCGTGGGCCACCTGCTGACGGCCGGCTGGCACCCGCGACACATCGCCGGGCTCCTGCGCTCCAAGTACGAGCGCGACCACGGCTGGCTGGAATATTGGTACCAGCACGATGCTACCTCGCGCGCGGACTTCTACACGCGGCTGTTCGCCGGGCTCTTTCTGCTCGGGGTCGATGACCCGGGCACGCTGGCCTGCTTCTCGCCCCCTGCCGTGGCTCACCTGGCGGCCGCGCGGCGCCGCCTGGGCGAGTGGAGGGCCAGCCATGTATGACTGGCCCATCGGAATGTCGACCGGGGCTTTTTATGATGTCCCGATTTGCGAGTGCCTCGAGCCCATCCTGCACGCCGGTTTCGACATGGTTGAAGTGTGCTCCAGTCGCCTGCATCTGGACTACCACGACATGCAGGCCGTCGAGCACGTGCGGCGGCGCATCCGCGAGCTGAGCATGGAGGCGTACTCTTTCCACGCGCCTTTCGCCGATTGGATTGACATCACCAGTCCCGACGCCGAGGTACGCCGCCGCTCGCGCGAGCAGCTCATGGTCGCCGTGCAGGCGGCCGCACAGATCCACGCGCGCTACATCGTGCTGCACCCCGGGCCTGAGCACCGCCACTTTCAGGAGCCCGATGAGTCCGCCCGGCGGCACCGCGCGGTGGAGGTTCTCAACGAGGTGTCGGAGCGATGCCGGCAACTGGGCGTGGGCCTGGCCCTGGAAAACATGCTGCCGCACCTGTTCACCGGGCCCATCCGCGACCTGTTGTGGGTGGTGGGGGCGATGACCTGGGGCGGCGTGGGCATCTGCCTGGACACCGGCCACGCGCACCTGGCCGGTGACCTGCCCGCCGTCGTCGACAAGCTCTCGGGTCACCTGTGGATGATGCACATCAATGACAACCACGGGCAATCCGATGAGCACCTGTTGCCCGGCGAAGGGCTGATCGATTGGCGCGACCTGGTGGCCCGGCTGTCGCGCATTCCCTTTACAGGCGGCATGATTCTCGAGGTGGCCGGCTCACCCGACAAGGCCGCCCTGCTCAAGCGCGCCAGCCGCGGCCGGCTCTTTCTGCGTGACTTGGCCCGAGATCTAGCCGTGAACCAGCAGCAGCGGCCGTAAAGGAACCTCTATCTGACTGCTGCCACCTCGTCGACGGCCAGATATTGGAAGCTGGGCAGATTCTGCGCGGTCAATTCCGCCGCCACGTCGCATGTGCGACCAAACTGATGCGCCGCCAGGAGCGCGCGAAGCTTGCCCGGGGTGCGGCGCAGGTTGACGCGGTGGCGGAAATTTCGAAGGCGGCCTGCGGGGACGACGGGCTGATCGGGGTCGAACTCCCAAGGGTGCAAGTAAAGCATGGCGCTTTGGCCGCGGCGGGCTAAGGCCCGCAAGGCCCGATCAAAAAACACGGCCGGCAGCAGGCGGAAGTACCCTCCACCTCCCAGCGGGATGTTTCGACCGGCCAGCCGGCGCGTCATTGGCGGCAGCTCCAGGATTCGTGAGCCGCCCGGCCCTATGGCCCAATGGGCGTGTGGGGGGGCGTCGGGAACCCCGTAGCGGTCGTGGTAAACCGGTTGAATGCTCGAGTCATAGCAGAATCCCAGTTCGGTCAGCACATCGATGGCCCAGGCGGTTGCACGAACCAATCCGAAGGTGGCGGCGCGGTACCCCAGGACACGCTGGCCCACCAGGTCCTCCAGGCGCGCCTTGGCCGCGGCCGTGTCGTCGCGAAAACCGGAAACGCCCAGCCGGGCTATCATCTCGTGACTGTCGCCGTGGCAGGCGATTTCGTGGCCGCCGGCCGCAATCCGCTGCACCAGCCGGCCGTGATGCCGGGCCAGGGCGCCCAGAACGAAGAACGTCGCGCGGATGTTCGCCTCGCTCAACAGGCTCAGCAGGCCGTCCATCTGGGCTTCGATCCGGCTGGGCCAGGCGGACCAGCGCGTCGGGCCGATCACATCGCGGAAGGCCTCGGCATGGAAGTATTCCTCCACGTCGAAGCTGAGCATGTGGCAGATGCCGGATCGGGCCGGCGGCCGGGGCTCGGAATGGACCTGCTCGTGCATGCTCACCCCACGCACCGAATGAGCGGCGGCCCCAGCAGCCGCGCCAGCGGTACGGGCAACTGCTGCCACGCCTTCTGAGCCACGCGGACCAGCGTGCCCTCCTGGCCGCTGGCATTTTCCTGCGGCCGCGGCGGCCAGGTCTGCCAGGTGAGTTCCACCGGCTGTGCGCCCCATTGAGCCTTGAACTTGTACGTACCGCTGTCGCGCGTGCTGCGGCCGAAGCAGAAGCGTTGTGCTCGCCCACACGCCTGGGCAACGATCGTCCAGTACATCAGGTGGTTGGGGCACACGCTGTTGAACGCCCGCAGGCTGGATGCCCAAGGCACCTGCCAACCGCGCGAATCTGCCAGCACGATCGCGGCGGCGGCGGGTTGGCCGTCGTGGCGAATGATCAGCAGCCGCCCCACATCCTCCAGCTCACACAGCACGGCGGCGAAAAACTCCCGGGAATGCGGCGGCGAACCCAGATCTCGCATGTTCGTTGCGTAGACGTGGAAAAACTCCCCCAACGCCGACGTGTCGGCCCATTGTGCGGTCAACTGCGATTTCTGCGCCTTGCGAATCTGGTTGCGAACCTTGGCCGAAAGCTGTGCCCACAGATCTTGGCTGGTCTGGGGCAGCTCCAGGACCATCGCCACCTTGTCTGCGCGAATCGATCCGCCCATCGCGTTCGACGGGACGCGCTGTCGGAGCGTCAGGTCGGCTCGCAGACGACGAGCCAGCGCCTTGCCGGATTCGACCAGTTCAGCCGCCGCCGCATCGTCGTCGGCAAGAATGCCGGAATAATCCAGCCATGGCAGGCTCACCAGGTGCCGGCCGAACAGCCGGCTCTTCTGCAGCGCCAGGGGCAAAATACCCGCGATGCAGCCGCCGCGCTGGACGGTGAGATTCCAGCACCGCATGCCGTAACAGCCGCGCATGATGGTCGTCCAGGCGAAGCGATGCCAGATGCAGCCGTCGGCGTGGCCGGCGATATATGCATCCCACGCGGCGGCAGTGGGTGTGGCACAGCCGCCCTCGGCTGTGCAGTGGACAGTTCGACGGTCTTTTTCGGCCGGCACAGCCGAGGACGACTGTGCCACATGGGGCATCACTTGATGGAGCAGCTCTTCCACCTGGCGGGCCCGCGCTTCCCAGGTCTGGCCGGCCACGGCAGCGCGCATGGCGGCAACGTCGGCAGGTTCTTCCCCCAAGCATGCCGCATCGCAGGCGACCAGGTATTCCTCATCTGTTTTGGCCAGGTGAATCAGGCCCCGGTACGGCTCCAGATCGGCGATGGCCTTGGCGACGATGGGCTTGCCCACGGCCAGGCACTCGCGGATCTTCAGCGGCGCGTTGCGGAGCGTCTGCTCATCCAGCACGTAGGCCAGCAGCAGCACATCCAGGCCGTGCAGGTAGCGCGGCAATTCCGCGTACGGCTTAGCGCCAAGCACGTGCACGTTGGGTAGAGCGGCCAGCGCCGAGATATCCGTTTTGATTGGCCCGATTAGCACCAAATGCCGCCTAGGATCAGACCGTGCCAGCTTCTCAAAAAGCCCCAGGTCGATCTTCTCGTAGATCAGGCCAAAAAAGCCCAGCCGCGGATGCGGTATAGCCGCCAGATCCGCCGGCTCATCCGCGGCCAGATCGGCGGCGGCAAAATGCTCCAGGTCGACAGCATGGGGCAGCAGTTCCACACGCCCGCGCGCCTGGCGGTTCTGGGCCAGCGCCGTCCCGCACGGCAGCAGCAGATCGGCCCGCTCGCTCAACAGTCGATCCTGGGCGGCTACGTGCTGGGCATCAGCACCGGGCCAGCGGCGGTAGTCGTCGGTAATGTAATACACCAGCGCCTGCTCATGCAGCTTGTCCACATAATCCGCGGCCGTCGGCACCGAGGCAAACAGCACCGGCCGCTCTAGACCGCATCGCGCCAGCACCCGCTGTAAACACAGGCATACGAACCTGGCATTGACTGCGCCCGCCAAACCGCCGGCGGCGGGAAGCATCCAGGGGCTGTACACCCAGAAGTTCTCGTCAATCTGCCGCAGCGGCCGGGCCCACTGGCCGAGCTTCTCCAGTCCGCGCTGCACCGTAAAACGATCGGCCCGAGGGGCGCGAAGGCCGATGGTGTTTACCCAGAGCACCCGGTGCCGCCGGGCCAAGTGCCCGAAGAGGTGCTGACAACTGGAGGGGTGCCTTCCCCAGTCATCGCTGAAGACAACAAAGTCGTAACGGATGTCGGCCATGGTCGCTCCCTCTAGTATCGGCGTTTGGCGGCGGCCGGCTGGAGAGTGGAGCGCAGGGGCGCATCATGCCGAAGATAGACGCATGAGGCGTATACTTTATATTGCGCATCGTGTGCCGTTCCCGCCGGACAAGGGCGAGCGGCTGCGGGCGTATCACCAGATCCAGGCGTTAGCCCAGCGATTTGATGTGACCGTGGCGGCGCTGGCCTGCCACCGCCAGGACGTCGCCGCCGCCGAGGGTCTGCGGGCTCTGGTCCGGCAGGTCCACGTGGTGCAGGCAGGCGGCCTATGGGGCCTGGCACGAGCGGCTGCAAGCCTAGCGGCCGGGCGGTCCATAACGGAAGGGTACTTCGCAAGCCGCTGCCTGCTGCGACAGGTGGAGGCGGCGGGCGGCCACAAGCCATTCGATTTGGCCATCGGCTATTCCTCCGGGATCTTCCCCACGCTCCTGAAGGCCAATGCACGGGCGCGCGTGATGGATTTGATCGACGTCGACAGCGTCAAGTGGGCCGATTATGCCGCCTCCGCCGGCCCCCTTCGCCGGTGGCTTTACCGGCTGGAGTCCCGGCGCGTGGCCGCGTTGGAGCGCCGGATCCTGCAATTCTGCGATGCGGTGCTGCTCACCAGTCCGCAAGAGGCAGCCTTGTTGAAGAACTCTGCTGCCGATATCAGAAAGGTCTTACCCCTCGGCAACGGCGTGGATTTGGCCTACTTTCACCCGGGCAAAACTCTCGGCGGCGACGACCGGACGATCGTCTTCACCGGCACGATGAATTATCGCCCCAACATCCAGGCTGTGACCTGGTTTGTGCAGGCGGTCTGGCCGGGCGTGCGGGCGGTGCGGCCGGATGCCCAGTTTGTCATCGTCGGGCGCGATCCGACGCCGGCGGTGCGGCGGCTTTCGCGCGAGCCCGGCGTCCAGGTGACCGGCTCGGTGGCGGATGTGCGGCCGTACCTGGGCAGAGCCTGCGTCGCCGTGGCTCCCCTGCACATCGCCCGGGGCGTGCAAAACAAGGTGCTCGAGGCGATGGCCATGGGCGTCGCCGTCGTGGCCTCAGGCCAGGCCCTGGAGGGCCTGGAGGTGACGGCCGGCGGCGACGTGCTGCGGGCCGATACCGCCGCGCAATGGACGGCTCAATTGCGGCGGCTGCTGGCCGACAAGAACGCGCGGACCAGCCTGGCTCACGCGGCCCGCAAGTGTGTCGAGACACGCTATAGCTGGCCAAGCCGCCTGGCGCCGCTGGTGGGCTTGGCGGAAGCGTTGATGGAGCGAAAAAGCATCGACCCGGCCCGATTGTCGCCCATCGAGGCGGCATCTGCCGGCTCGCTACGAGGAATCCCATCAGTAAACGTGGCGTTCCCCGCGCCGGCGACTCTTTCCACGTGAAGACGGATGGCCGCATTGTCCGACATGTCTAGGCTGTTCATAACGCGATACGCAGGCAATAGTTAAGCTTCAGGCCACTTGCGATTAAGTCCAAACTGCTGGCCGATTCAGTTCAGGCTAAGCCTGAACTGGTAATCTGGGTAAAGAGAGCGAACTGAGGCAAATCCCCGGTCAAGCACTAGCGACGGCTGACGGGTCGGGCCGGCACGCCGGCGACGACTGTCGCGGCCTCAACGCGTTGAACGACCACCGCACCGGCGGCGACGATGGCGCCGTCGCCCACATCCGCCATGACCACGGCGCGGCTGCCGATCCAGCAGTCGCGGCCGATATGCACGGTCTCGTAGCAGCCGGCTTGATCCGCCATGGGGATATCCAGCCTTGCCGTACCGTGCTGGTGAGCGCCGCTGGGAATGCAGACGCCATCGGCCAGCATGGCTTTTTCGCCGATGCGAACATCGCCCAGGCAGCAGTAAGCGCCGATGTAAGCGCCCGCGCCGATCACGATCGTGGACTTGCTGAAGATCGTGCCCAGTTCGATCGTGCTGTCCTGGGCAATCTCTGCCCCGAGCAGCCGCAACAGCGCGCGGCGGCGGTAGATCCCGACCAGTCCAGTCCATCGACTGGCACGCTGGCTGGCCCAGGCAAATGCCCGCGGCCCAAACAGCCGCATCGCCGCCCGGTAAACCAGCACATGAACAAGAACGCTCAGGGCCGCGGCGCCGCGGGCCGCGGACTTAACCAGGTCGCGCCAAGCCGCGCCTTGCGCCGTTGCCGCCGGGGCCATGGTTATTGCCGCACTCATGCCGACCTCCGGGCCGCCATCAGCACGCCGCGATACAAAGCCACGACCAGTGCAGTGCGCGTCAGCAGGTTGAAATGCTCTTCCACGTGCCGGCGGCCGCACAGGGCCAGACCGCACGCCATGTCGGGACAGTCATCCAGGCGGGCGATGGCATCGGCCAGCGCGCCCGCATCGCCGGGTGGCACCAGCAACCCCGTCTGTTCGTGCACAACCAGTTCCCGCGTGGCGCCCACATCTGTGGCAATCACCGGCAGCCCGCTGGCCAGGGCCTCCAGCACGGTGTTGGGCATGCCCTCCGTCAGCGATGGGTTGACGAAGACGTCCGATCGCGCCATCAGCTCGGCGACATCATCGCGCAGGCCCAGAAAACTGATGGCATCCGAAAGCCCCAGCGTGGCCGCCTGCTCCTCCAGCGCCCCACGCTGCGGCCCCTCGCCGGCGATCTCCACCTGGAGTCTGCGGCCGCGTTGGCGCAGTGCCGCCGCCGCCTCCAGCAGGGCCGGCACATTCTTTTCCGGGCTAAGCCGGCCGGCATAAAGCACTCTCAGGCCGTCGGGGCGACGGTGGCGGGGATGATAGGGCCAGTCCTCCACCGCGATGGCGTTGGGAACGTAATGCAGGCGCGAGCGTGAAACGCCGCTGCGGGCGAGCTGATCGGCCAGGTGCCGCGAAGGACAGATGACGGCATCCACGGATCGCAGCAGCAGCTTCTCCAGGGCGTAGTAGCACCCTTCCCGGCGCGTGGTGCGGTTGTACCCGTGGGCGGTGGCGATGATTCGGTACCCGCCGGCCGGCCACAAGAGCCGCGCCAAGGCGTTGGCCTTGTAGTCGTGCGCGTGCAGGATATCGAAGCGGCCACTTCGAACCAGGCGCGCCAGCGCGCTGGCGCCCGCCACATCCACGGCGGAATGCTCCACGGCAATGTGCACGGGAATCGCCGCTCGCCGGGCCCGCTGGAGGAGCAGGTCGCTGGGCGTGTGGGCATCCAGCAGATACAGCGCCTCGGGGGCCACGCCGAAGCGGTGGAAATACTCGCCGCTGCGAAAGACGGTTTTTTCCGGGCCGCCGCCGTTGCCGCGCACGGTGCGGACATGCAGCACGCGAATCTCGCCTTGCCGCACGGGCAGCGCGGCGCTGTCATTCAGGCAAACGAGCTTCATGCGCGACCTCCCGAGATCCGGTGATAGAGGTCGACAAAGGCCTGGTGCATGGTGTCCTGGTCGAACCGCTGGCGGATGCGCTGCCGGCCGGCCTGACCGAAGCGCCGGCGCAGGTCCGGCCGCTCCAGCAGTGTGCACAGGTGGGCCGCCAGGGCCGCGGGATCGCCGCGCGGGCTGAGCAGGCCGGTGCGGCCGTGCAGGACGATTTCGGCGTTGCCGCCCACATCCGTGGCGGCGACCGGCAGGCCGGCGGCCATGGCTTCCATGATGGACAGGCTGGCGGCTTCCGAGAGGCTCGAAAGCATGAAAACGTCGCTGGAGGCCAGAAGCTCGGGCACATCCTCGCGCCGATGCAGCAGGTGCACCGCGGAAGCGATGCCCAGCCGATCGGCCAGTTCGCGCAGCCGCGGCTCTTCCGGTCCATCGCCGATCAGGAGCAACTGGGCCGAGGGATGGTGGCGCCGCAGCAGCGCCAAGGCGCGCAGCGAGGTGGCGTGATCTTTCACCGGCCGCAGGCGGGCCACCTGGATCAGCAGCGGCGCCTCCGGCGGCACGCCCAGTTCCTCCGCGAGTGCCGCGCGGCGGCTGGGGCGGTCAAACCGACGCCAGTCGATGCCGTTGGGAATCAGCCGCACGTTGCGGCCGGCGATACATTCCCGGCAGCGCAGCGCTTCGGCCACGAATTGGCAGACGGCGGTGATGGGATCCCGCCGCAGCCGCAGCAACTGATTGGCGGCGCGGCGCAGCGGTCCAACACGATCGGGCCAGTGCCGGCCATGTTCGGTAAAAATGATCGGCCCGAAAGAGGCGGTCGTGGCCGCCAGGGCGGCGTAGAAATACGGCGTGTACTGGTGCGCGTGGATGATGTCCGGCCGCCAGTCGCGAATGAAGCGGGCGATTCGCCCGACCTGCCGCCAATCGGTGCCAGCGCGGCGTTGCGTGCAGCAGACATGAATGCCCAGGCGCTGCGCGGTGTCCAGCAGGCTGCCGGGCCAATCCAGGCAAATCACGGCGGTCTGGAGGTCGCGGCGGCGGGCCAGGTCGCACACGATGCGTTCGGCGCCCCCGCCTTCCAGGCTGTGCAGGACGTGTGCGATCCGCAGCGGCGGCGGCGCGGCAATCACAGCAAAACTCCCGGGCAGCGGCCGCACAGCACGTCGGCGTGGCTGGGCCGCTGGCGCCGGCGGAAGCTGGCCCGGCAGGCCCGCAGGCCAGGCGAGTTCCACAGTTGCCGCAGCGGCTGGCCGGTGTCGTGGCCGACATCATCGCCGGGGGCGAAGCTGCCGCAACAGGCGGACAGCGCTCCATCCCAGTTGACCACCAGCTTCGTCCAGGGCCAGTCGCACCAGACGAGCTTGCGCCCCGAATGGATCACCGAGGGCTCGCGCCGCGCGCGTTCGTAGAGCGGCCGCACATAGGTCGGGTCCTTGGGTAGCCATTGATCCGCCTGGCCGGCGACGATCTGGCGCGCCGCCTGGGGTTCATCCTGGGCCATCTGCGGGCCTACCAGGAAGCGAAGATTGAGCGATGCTTCGCTTAGGGCCCAGTCCAGCCCGCGCTGCCGCGCGAAACTTTCCACCTGACCGACCTCGTGCTCGTTGATGGCCGTAACGACGAAGTTCAGCGTGATCTTGAGTTGCTCCAGGCGGCCCAAGCGGCGGCGAGCATCAAGCAGCGCATCGATCATCCGGCAGGCGTCATCAAAGTCAAACCCGGGCTGATACGCGGCATAGGTCGCCTTGGACAGGCCGTGCAGGCTGAGCGTCAGCTCATCCAGGCCGCAGGTCATCAGGGCGTCGATTTGCCCGGGGCCCAACGTGTGCAGATTGGTCGAGAGATAGGTGTACAGCCCCGCGCGGTGGGCGTAGGCCACCATGTCGGCAATGCGCGGATGCAGCAGACTTTCGCCCCAGTTGGTCAGGTCGACCGTGTGGGCCCAGCGGGCGACGCGATCGATGAGCCGGCAATAGCCGTCCCAGTTCATCATGCCCAGCGGCCGGCGGCCCTCCTGGCGACGGCCCACCGGGCATAACCGGCAGGTGCCGTTGCAGATATTGGTGGCCTCGATCTTGGCCACAACGGGCATGGCGGGGTTGTAGGTCATGCGCAGGTGCATGGCCGCCTGAGCTACCGCGGCGTTGGCCAGCTTGGCCAGGGACCAGTAGCGGCGGTTGCGGCGCCAGTAGCGCAAGGCCCGTTTTGTAAAGGCAATCACACTCACGTCATTGCCGGCCTGAGGCCCTCCAGCAACTTCCACAAAGGTCGCGAGTCGCCAACCAGGCCCGAAGCGACGGGGTCTTCCACGGCGGTGACGTTTTCCAGGCCAATCACCATCACCAGGCTGATGTACGGCAATTCAATGGTGCCGATGGAGGCAAACGAGCCCACCAGCAGATAGCCCAATAGCGAGGCCTGGAGGCAGCCGGCCAGGTTGAAGACGAAGCGATCGCCGGCACGTCGCCGACGCAGTTTCTGGAGCTTGTAGAGTGCCACCAGCGGGATGCTCAGGTTGATGATGCCCGCCGGCACGCCCATGTCCACGGCGGCCTGCAGGAAGCTGTTGTGTGCCGTTCGATCCGTCAGCAGGCTGTTGTACGTGCCGGCCACGCGGCGGTAGCAGTTGGGTCCGACGCCCAGCAGGGGATGGTCGTGCATCATCTGGAAGCTGGCATCCCACGCGGCCAGGCGGGTCATGGCCGATTCGTCGGTTTCGTACTCGCGGATCGAGAGGAACCGGTCGCGCACGCGCGGGCCGGCCAGGGACAGGCCGATGCCGAGCATGACGACGGTCATGGCCGCGCCCAGGGCGCGGGAGCGCTGCCGCAAGAGCATAATCGGCACGACCAGCAGGCTGGCCAGCATAGCCGCGCGGCTCATGGAAAAGATGATCACGTGTCCCATGAGCACCATGGCCCCCAGGGGCGGCCACTTGAGATACCAGCGCTCCTCCTGTGTAAAGAGGAACAGACAGAAGGGCAAGGCCATCACCATCAGCGCGGCGACGCCGTTGTTGTCCAGCGTGCCGAAACCGGCCTCCAGCAGGTTCTTCTGGTTCATCAGCACATAGCGCTGGTTGAAATCCACCGCCAGCCAGCCCAGCGTCAGCACGACCATCACCGCCAGCACGTGCAGGCGGTAGCGCGTATCCAGCAGGCCGCAGGCCACGAAGAACATGAGGAAAATCTTCAGATACGCGTTCATCTGCTCGCGGGCCAGGATCGGGTCGACCGAGTCAAAAAAGCTCAGCACGATCAGGCCCGACAGCAGGAGCAGCAGCTTCTTTTCGATCGGCCAGAGACTTCCGGCCAGGCTGGTGGAAAGTCCTTTAAAGACGTATCCACCCAGGGTCGCCAGGCCGATGATCAAGCTCCAGCGCACCCCCTCCGGCAGCGCGTGCTGCCACAGGTAGTGGGGGTAGAGCGTCGCCAAGGCATAATAAATAATCAGGCCCACGAACGGATTGAAAAGCGCCGCCGGGACGCCAATCGCCAGCACCAGGAACATGAACAGCGTATGCTTCATAACTCGATCCATCCGGCAGCCAGCAGCGCTCGCTCGGCGCGCTCGCTGCTCTCGCGCAGGGCGCAGTACCGGCCGCGCGGAGCTTCCAGGTAGGTTCATCGACGCGCTTGAGAGGGGGCTTGATAAGGCAGTTTCCGTAAGAGGAGAAGCTTAGAACGTGCGCGAACTGTAACGAACCCATGAGAAACTGCTCGGGCAACCTTCACATTTGACCAGGAATTTTTCCTGTGGGATTATTCCGGAAAAAGCTTGACACGGTCGCAAAGTAGGATACAATCACAAGCCACGGACATAGCATACGAGCTGGGTGTATCGGGGTACAGTTCAGATGCTGGTCTGAGCCAGTGCGGGCTAGCCGCACTGCGTTGGCAGTTCTTGACAACTGAAGAGAGATTTCAGGCAATCACGTCCAGTTGCAAAGAAGCACCGGGCAAGCCTTTCCTTAAGCAGGCCTCACGGGGCTATTCTTAGTGGCTGCGCGGTTAGAGCTTTTGCGACAACAGCTTATGTAACTGTTAAGATGGGCAATAAGCATCTTATGCAATAATGCATAATGCTTAAGATCCGCAGGTAGAGTCGAATAAACAGTTGCAATCAAAACACTTACAATGCGCGACGGTTTAAGCAAACTGTGCTAATCGTGCATATTACGCAGCTTCACAAACTCCGGTTACGCCGTGAAAGCGGCCCGGAGGGTCTCGGCAGCGGCGGGCCAGGTGAAGTGGGTCAACACGGTCCGGCGGCCGGCTTCCCCCAGCCGGCGGCGCAGCGCAAAGTCGCGTAGTAATCGCTGGACGGCGGCGGCCAGTTCGGCAGGGGAGTCCACCTGGAGCAGGTTCTCCCCATGGCGGGCCGGAATGCCCTGGCAAGCCCGCGAGGTGGCCACGACCGCGCAGCCGGCGGCCCAGGCCTCCAGCAGCTTATTCTTGATTCCCGTGCCCACGCGCATCGGCAACAGCACGACTGCCGACCGCCAAAGGTAGGGCCGCACATCATCCACCCAGCCGGTGATTTCCACATCAGGCCCGCGCCGAGCCAGCATGTCGGGCGGCGGCGAGGCGCCGACGATCACGCAGCGCGCGGCGCAGCCGATTTCCCGCATCCGCGGCGCCACCTGGTTGAGTAAATACCAGGCGGCATCCGCATTGGGCGGGTGCGACAAATGGCCCAGGAACATCGCCTCGGGACGTCCATCCGGCGAGCAGCCGCGCTCGGGCGGCGGGGCAAAGTGCTCCACGTCCACGCCGTTGGTGACCACGCGGACGCGGGTCCGCGGGTGCCGCCGGCGAAACGCGCTGGCATCGTGCGGGCTCACGAAGGTGACCATCTGGATATTCCGCAGGTGGCGGCGTTCAAACGCCCAGTGTCGCCCCAGCCGCAGCAAGCCGCGGGCCAGGTTCAGCGGCTGGCGCGACTGGCCCAGCATGCGCCACTCCTCGACCAGCGGGTCATCCACGAAATCCGCCACGCACGCCCGGCCGCGCCCGACCGCGGCGGCATATTGCATGGCCGCCGGACGAAACAGCACGGTGGCATCGGCGGCGGGGGCGTGCACCGCCACGGCGGCGGCCAACGCAGGATCATGCAGGTACGGGTTGCCTGGCATGTTCACGGCGGCGCATTGGCCCACATCAGGCAGCGCCACGCCCGCGCTCGTGTACACCCGCCAGCCTTCTTCGCGCAGCGGGGCGTTTGGGTCGCCGCCGGCCAGGAGCGCAACGTTATCGCCGCGCGCCCGCAGGGCGCGCGCCAGGTGATAGATCCGCAGGTGCGTGCCGTGCGCCAGCGGCCAGGGAAACGTCGTCGTGACAAAAAGCCAGTTCATACAGCGGTCGACACCTCACTCTTCGCTTACCGCGGGCACGACTTCGCCCAGTTCGCTCGGGTCAAAAGAATTCACGGCGCGTTCCATCGCCTGCGCCGCCCGCGCTGCGCACGCCTGCCACGTGAACGACTCGATCCGGCGGCAGCCCCGGCGGATCAGGTCTTCCCGCACATCGGAGTTGGTCAGCAATTCGTTCAGCCCGGCGGCGATTTCCGGCGGCTGCGCGGCATTCACCAGCCAGGCCGCATCGCCGGCCACTTCGGGCAGACTGGTCGTGTTGCCCGTCAGCACGGCCGTGCGGCAGGCAAAGCCATCCAGGATCGGCAGCCCGAAGCCCTCGCTCAGCGAGGGGTAGCACAGCACGGTCGCGGCGGAAATCAGCGCCGGCACGTCCGCCTCATTCGCAAAACCTTGCAGGCGGCAGCCGTCGGCGATCTTCAGGTTGCGGGCCAGGCCCGCCAGCCTCGCCAGGGCGTCGCCTTCAATGCCGATCAGCAGCAGCATGTGGCTCTGCCGCACTGCCGGCGGCAGCAGCGACCAGGCGCGCAGAATACCCGCGCTGTTCTTCCGCGGGTCGGCCCCGCCCAGGGCCAGCACAAAAGGCCGCGCTGGCGGAATTCCGTACCGCTGCCGGACCTGCGCGTCCCGCCGCTCATCCTGCATGGGCTGGCAGGCGGTATCCGGCGCCCACGGGTTGATGATGATTTTATCGGCCGGAATGCCGAAGGTTCTGTGCACCTGTTGAGCCGTGTACCGGCTGGGGCAGGTGATGACCCGGGCCCGGCGTGCGGCGGCGGCCACGTTTTTGCCCCAGCGGCAGTCCTGGCGCGAGGGATTCGCAAATTCCAGGGGAATCAAATCATGGATGGTCACCAGCAGCGGCGCGCCGGGCCAGCGGGGGGCCGTGTTGGCGGGGCAGTGCAGCAGTTCAACGCGCGCCTTTCGGGCCGCCAGGGGCAGGCCAAACTGCTGCCAGAGATTCCAGCGGTCGCCGGGGATGTCGAACCGGCAGCGGCGAACGTTGGGCAAGCCCTCCAGCGGATCGTCCTCTATCGCTTGTTGGTGGAACAGGACGAACTGCCAGAGCGGCCGCACGGCGGCCAAATGGCGATACAGGTCAACGAGAGTCTTTCCGATGCCGCGCCGCCGCGGGCGGTAGATATTCCGGGCATCCACGCCGATGATCATGACGGCCTCCCCAGCCGCGTCGCCTCGGCCCCGACGGCGGCCCAGACCACAAAATCCTGGCCGATCAACGATTTGAACCGGCCCCAGCCCGGCCGGTTCTCCAGCCAGGCGAAGCACCACCGGCACCAGGGCTCCAGGCGATGATGCTTGGGCAGCCATGCCGGCAGCAGGTAGTTCGGCGCCGGGTGCACGTGCACCCCGTTCACCTGGATGTCCACCAGCCCTAGCGCCTGGAAATGTCTGCGCATCTCATCGGCGGTCAGTGCCCGCTCGAATTCGTAATCGTGCCGGGGGATGCGACGCAGGTGCGTCTGGTAGAACAGGTTGTACCGGTTGGGGCAGAACACCAGCACGCGCCCGCCGGGCCGAACCACGCGAACCATTTCGGCCAGGACCGCCAGGAGGTCAGCATCTTCGAAATGTTCCAGCACGCCGGCATTAAAGGCCACATCGAAACTTCCATCCTCCAGAGGCAGGCGGCGAATATCCGCCTGCACCGTCCGCAGCGGCAGGCCCAGCTCGCCGTAGAAGCGCCGCCCCAGGGCCAGGCCGTCGGCGGAGCAATCCACGGCCGTGACGTCGGCGCCGCCCTCGGCGAAAACGAGCGAATCATGGGCCGGCCCGCTGCCGACCTCAATCACGTGCAGGCCGCCCGGACTGGGCCACAGGCGCTTCAACATCCGCCGCCGCAGCCACCAGATGTCCTGGCCCGTCAGGTCGCTGAGAACCAGCGGCCGCTGCCAGGGGTCGTGGTGCGCACAAGATGCGGCCGGCGAAATCACCGTAGAAGCCTCAGGCATTAGCCAGCCTCCAGCTCTTCTTAGCCTGGGGCCGCAGGGCCCGGCCGGCCAGGGCCTCCTGGGCCGCCGCCAGGTAGGCGCTGGCCGCCCGGGACCAGGTGAAATGCTCCTGCGCCCGGCTGGCGGCTGCCTGGCCCATCCGCTGGCGCAGCGGGTCATCGGAGGCCAGCATGTCCAGGCGGGCGGCCATTGCGGCCGGATCGGTCGGATCGACCACGAAACCGGTCACGCCATCCACATTCAGTTCGCCGCTGGCGGCCACATTGCTGATTCCTGGCACACTGGCCAGCGTGACGCTGGGCAGGCCCGTCGTCATCGCCTCCAGCAGCGCCAGGGGGCAGGCTTCATACAGCGAGGGCAGCACGAACACATCGGCCCGCTCCAGCAGCCCGCGGATGTCCAGCCGCTCGCCCAGGAATACCACGTTGTCGGTCAGCCCCAGGCTACCGGCCAACTCCTGCAGCGACTCCATCTGCGGGCCGTTGCCCGCAATCCACAGCCGCCGCGGGCTCCAGCGAACCAGCTTCCAGGCCCGCAACAGGTGGGCCAGGTTCTTGATGGCATCCAGGCGCGCCACGGTCAGCGCGGTCAGGCCGCCCGGCAGGGCGGCAGGAAGGATGCGCTCGGGCGGACCGGCCTGCGAGAAATCCCCGCCGCTGTAGATCACGCGGACTTTCTGTGCAATTTGATGCTGGATGCGCAGCATCTGGTCGCGCACGCGGCCGGAGACGGCGATGACGCCGGCCGCCCGCCGCAGCGCCACGCGTTCGGCCAACTGGAGCTGGCGAACCGGCCCGTACAGCGAGCGCAGGCGGCCCAGCAGGCCTTCGCCGTACACCTGCGGGAAGATCCAGCGCCGGCTGCCGTGGATGGTGCCGCCGGGGCAGAAAATGATCGGTGCGGTCGGCTGGGCCGCCAGAAACGCGCACACCAGGATGCAGTCGGGGCAAAAGACGACATCGGCCGGGCCTAAGGACCACAGCCGCCGGATGGCGTGTCCACCTCGCCACAGGGGCGCCAAGGTCCAGAGCGCCTTGGGCACGCGCGGCCGGCCCAGGCCAATGACCCGCCGCCCGTCGGCCGTCATTTCCACGCGGCCTTCACCCAGGCCGGTGGTCCAGATTTCGACCTGGCAGCCCTGGCGCACCATCTCGCGCGACAGGGCCTCCGCGCGCACTTCCACGCCGCCGACATTCCGCGGCCAGAGGTGCTGGGTCAGCCAAACCACTTTCATTGGCTCACCTCACGCATGCGCTACGCTCCAGGTCGGGTCCCATTCCGCCGGGCCGCCGCGGCCGCAGGCCAACTGGCGTGCCAGGTGCAAATAGTCCTGGGTGGCCTGGGCCCAGGTGAAATGCTGGGCCACCCGGCGCAGGGCCGCCTGGCCCAGTCGCTGGCGAAGCGGCTCATCGCCGGCCAGCAGATCCAGCCGGCCGGCCAGGGCCGCCGGGTCGCGCGGATCGGTCACAAAGCCCGTCTGGCCGTCGAGATTGATCTCGTCGCTGGCCGCCACGTCGCTGATTCCCGGCACGCTGGCCAGCGTGATCCCCGGCAGGCCGACCGCCATCGCCTCCAGCAGCGCTAAGGGACAGGCCTCGTACAGCGAGGGCAGCACGAACACATCGGCCGCACGCAACAGCCCGCGGACATCCAGTTGCGCGCCAAAGAAGACCACGCTGTCGGCGATCCCCAACTCGCCGGCCAGCGCCCGCAGGGACTCCATCTGAACGCCATCGCCGACGATCCACAGCCGCCGCGGCCGCCAGCGCACCAGCGCCCAGGCGCGCAGCAGGTGCTCGATGTTCTTGATCGGGTGCAGGCGCGCCACCGTCAGCACCGTCAGCGCGCCCGCCGGGCGGTCCGGCGGCGGTGCGGCCAGGGGCGCTGGGTTGAATTCCTGGTGGTCGGCCCCGTTGTAGATCACGCGGATGTGCCGCGGGGGAACCGAATACACGCTGGCCAATTGGTCCCGGTCGCGCCGCGAGACCACGACCACGCCGGCCGAACGCCTCACCGCCCGGCGCTCCGCCAAGCGGTGCTGGCGGCCCAGCGAGAGCGCGGAGTAAATGCGGCCGCGCAGGCCGCCGATCTCCAGCGTCGGGAAATTCCAGCGAGAACTGCCGGCAATGGTGCCGCCGGGGCAATACACCACCGGCGCCGCGATTCGGGCCGCCAGGGCGGCGCAGCACAGGATCGGGCTGGGGCAAAAGACGATATCCGCCGATCCGCGCCCCGCCAGGCGGCGGGCGGCGTGCGCCATTCGCCACAGCGGCGTCAGCGTCCAGAGCCGAGCGGGCACGCGCGGCAGGCCCAGGCCCACCAGCAGCCGGCCATCGCTGGTGCGCTGCTCGTAGCCCTCGGCCAGGCCGCTGCACCAGATTTCCACCTGGCAGCCGGCCTGCACCATCCGCCGCGACAGAATATCCACGCACAGTTCCACGCCGCCCAGCTCGCGCGGCCAGACATGCTGCGTCAGCCAGAGGATGCGCATGGGCTCAGCCACGGGCGGCCACCTCCGGGTTCTGCGCCAGCCGCTCGTATTCCAGCCGCTCGTACCAGCGGCCCTCGGCCGCCAGCTTTTCGAACCGGGCCACATCGCGATACTTCAGCACCCGCGCCGGGTTGCCCCCGACCACCGCGCAGCGCTGGACCGCCTGCGTCACCACCGCGCCGGCGGCCACGACGGCGCCCTCGCCGATCGTCACGCCCGGTACGATGACCACGTTGCCGCCGATCCACACGTGCGAGGCGATTGCCACCGGCTCGGCCACGATCTGCTCATCAAACGGCAGGTAGTCCGCCTCGTCGTAGCGATGATTGGTGGTGTAGATATACACGTGCGGGCCGATGGCCACGTTATCGGCGATCTGCAAGCCGCCCTCGCCGCCGAAAAAGCCGTTGGGCCCGATGTAAATGTAGTCGCCCAGGCGGATGCCCTCGGGGCAGACAAACCGGCAGCGCGGACCGATCCTCACGCCGCGGCCGCGCTGCGCAAAAGGCAGCTCGCCCACCTCGCCCGCCAGGTAATCCAGGCGGTCGGCCAGCCGGCGGAGAATGCGTTGCTTGAGGCTGCCCAGCACGCTACGCCTCCTCCAGGGGCAACGCGCGGCGGTGCGGCCACGCCAGGCGCCCCGCGGCCGCCAGAACCCCGGCCCGCTCTTGCCGGCCCAGCACCACGCCCAGGGCCAGCGGCATGTACGCCGCCAGCAGGATCGCCACCTTGGCCGCAAAGGCCACCCACGAGCCGCCAGGTAGCACGGCGCGAATCAGGAATGCCAGCCCCACCGTCACCGCCGCGGCCGGCAGCCAGCGGGCGGCCGTGGCCGCAAAGTAGCGGCCCACGCCCAGCCCCATCCGCCGGCAGGCCACCGCGGGCACCAGCAGGTTGTTGATGAGGATCATCGGGATCACCGTGCCGATGGCCACGCCCTCGACGCCCCAGTGCACCGCCTGCACCAGCAGCACGCTGAGCGCCAGGTTGGCCAGCCCTTCGGCGATGGTTTCGGCGGCCAGGAAACGCACGCAGCCCAGGCCCGACAGGGCGGCAATCGCCGGCCGCGAGGCCATGCCGCCAAAGAGCGACAGCGTCAAGATCGACAGCACGCGCGCGGACGTCTGCCGGTTCGGGCCCATCCACAGGTGGATGAATTCGCCGCCGAAGATGAGGAACCCCGCCAGCAGCGGCAGCGCCAGCGCCACGGCCGCCCGCGTGCCGGAGATCATCAGCCGGTGCATCGCCGCCTGGTCCTTGCGGCCGGCGGCCTTCATGATGTCCGGACTGATGATGTTCATGCTTTCAAACAGCAGCCGGCGGCCGTGCTCGGCCAGCAAAAGCCCGATGGCATACGCCGTGACGCACTCGGGACCCAGCAGCAGGCCGATCACGATCGTGTCGGTGTAGTTGATCAGCAGGTTGGCCGTGTTGGAGAAGAACGACCAGCCGCCGAAGCGCATCACCTCGCCCAGCGTTTTGCGGCACAGGTATCGCATCGAGACCACGAACGCCGGCCCGCGCCAGCGCGCCGCCGCCAGCCGCAGCACCAGGCCCACCGCCGCCGCCAGCGCGTTGACCGCCGCCAGGGCCACAAAGCCGCCGCCGGCCGCCAGCACCAGCACGGTCAGGCCGGCACGCACGGCCAGGGTGCCCAGGTCCGCCAGCGTCAGCAGGTCGAAGCGGTCGCCGGCCTGGAGGATCTGGCCGAAAGTGGCGGCGAAGAAGCTCAGGGCGATATTCACACCCAGCAGCGGCAGCACCTTCCGCGCCGCGGGCATCATGTCGCGCGCGGCCTGCACCATCCGCGGCGAGAGCCAGTGGACCAGCCAGGGCGAACACCCCTCCAGCAGGGCAGGACCCAGCCACCCCAAGAGGCCCGTAATGACCAGGACCGCCACGGCGACCACCAGGTAAAACGCCAGCGAGCTGACGATCACGCGGTTGAAGGCTTCCTTGTCGCCGCGGCCCAGGTGGTAATTGATGAATCGCCCCGTCGAGACGCGCACGCCCAGCTCGGCCAGCCCCAGATACCCCGCCAGGCCCATGAGCATCGTCCAGACGCCGTACGCCCGGTCGCCCAGGCAGCGCACCACGAAGGGCGACATCAGCATCAGCACGATCAGATTGGCGCCGTAGCCCCCCCAGGTATACAGGGCGTTGCGGGAATAGACCGACAGCTTGCTCACATCAAACCTCCGCGCAAGCCGGCTCGGCCGGCGCGCATCATCGACCGGTTCATCGGCACCCAACTTCTATCGGCCACCTGGGGTGGGCCAGAGATAGGGCCAATACCTAAGAAAGTGCGTAATTGGTGAAGAAACAGGCAATTGCGACAGAATTTAGCCACCGCCGCAGGCCGGGTTTTTCGGATTTGTTCGCGGCCTTAGGGGCGAACCTCTTGAAGTGAGCAGATTTTCTTTACAAGTTTAAAAATTGAGGGCGGTTTCGCGTTAAACATATATGGAGGGGCAGATTTTTTTCACAAGTATGCACACCGAGTGGCGGTTTGGCGTTAAACATATATGGAGGGGCACTTTTTCCTGGGCGCGCACGAACCGTGCGCCGAGCTGCCGCCGCCTTAACGTCCGCTCTTTCCCCAAGCCGATACAGCACACAGCATGACGTTGCAACGCGCGCTGATTAACGTGCTGGACCGCCCCGGCGGCCGCGGGCTGCTGGGCAAGCTGGCCAGTTGGTACATTCGCCGCCAGATGGGCCAGGATGTCCAGGTGTTCTTTGATGGCACCTGGGTCCGCCGCATCGGCGGTGCGTATGTCGCTGACACGCCTGATTTTGCGTACTACGGCAACTCCCTGGCCGGCTGGGGCGCTCAGCTTGCCGACCAGGCGGCCGCCACCGAGGATTTCTGGTTCCACCTGTACCGGCCGGCATCTGGCGATGTGATCGTCGATGTGGGTGCCGGCAGCGGCACCGATGCGCCGGTCTTCTCCCGCGCGGTGGGGTACAAGGGCCGCGTTCTGGCGATCGAGGCGCACCCGGTCACCTTCGCCCGGCTGGAACTGACCTGCAAGCACAACCGCCTGTCCAACATCACCTGCGTGCACCGCGCCGTGATGGGCCGCCCCGGCCAGGTGGTGATCGAGGATGGGCCGCAGGATATTTCCAACGCCGTGGGCGCGGTGGCTTCTCCCGGCGGCGTGCGCGTGGCCGCCGACACGCTGGATGAGATCTGCCGGCAGTGCGGGATTGAACATATCGACCTGCTGAAGATGAACATCGAGGGGGCCGAGCGCTGGGCCATCGCCGGCATGCAGCACATCATCCGCCGCACGCGCTATGCGTGCATCGCCTGTCATGATTTTCGCGGCGAGGCCGGCGCGGCCATGTGCACGCGGCAGGCGGCGATCGATTTTTTGCGCGGCCACGATTTTCAGATCACCACGCGGGACCCCGATCCGCGCGCGTTCGTTCGCGACCATGTTCACGGGGCCAACACGCGCTGGAAGCAGTGAAAAGAACCTTGTTGGGAGTCATCCGGATGCCGCTCCAATCCTCGCTCCAAACCGCCCTCCCCGCCCCCCGCTTACGGGAAGGACCCTTGCCCGTACCGCCGGCCGCGGTGCGTGCGGCCATCCCCACGTGGCAGCACGCCCTGGTGGTGGGGGTCTTCGCCATCCTGGGCATCTCGTTCCAGGTGGAGCGTGCCGGCTGGAAGGGCGCCCCCGACGCCGTCGAAGGCGACCTGGGCAGTATCGCCTCGTTTGCCGCGGCACTGGACCATCCCGAATGCTTTACGCGCGACGCCTTCCTGGCCGATTCGAGGAATTTCAACTGGTATGCCACGCTTCACGTGCCCCTGGCCCGCTGGCTGCGGCCGCTGGTGGGCAGCTATGCCGGCGTGTATCTGGCGGGGTATGGGGCGACCGTTTTCGCGCATCTGCTGGGTTTCTACCTGCTGGGGTTGGCGCTGTTCGGCTCGCTCGTCTGGTCCGTGGTGATGGCCTTCTTGGCGCTGGCGCCGGTCTCGGCGGGCATCGTGTACGACGGCTGGGGCTTGTTTGTCGATCCCATGCCTCGGCTGACGTTCTCCGCCCTGACCGGCTTTCTGCTGGCCGGGGCCGTCCGCTGGCGGTGCACGCCCAAGGCCTGGCCGCTGCTCATGCTGGCCGCCGGTGGCGCAACCTATATTCATCTGCTCAGCGCGCCGGTGTTTGGGCTGATGTTGTGGCTGGGCCTGTGGGCGTACCGGCCGCCACACTGGAGCACGCCCGGCTGGCTGGCCCGCATGATCGGCCTGGGGCTGCTCTTTGCGTTGCCCGCCGTGCCCGTCCTGGCGCAGTACGTTACGCTCCGGCAATTTGCCCCGTCGGGGGCCGATCCGCTGATGCAGGAGGTTTATCGCTACCGCTTCATCCCGCAAATCCTCAACGTGTGGTACTCCATGAAGCTGACGGTCAAGGCGCTGCTGGTTGAAGGCACGGCGGCGATGGGGCTCATCGGCCTCCTTCTGCTGTTGCGGTCGGCCCGGCGCGAGGCGGCAGGGCTTGCCCCGCGGTCCGCCGGGCTCCTGCGCCGCCTGCGGCTGGCGTGCGCCTGGCGGCGGGGGATGTTGGGCATGCCGCTCTTGTGGCTGGCGGCCGTGGTTGGGGCCGCGGCCGTACCCCTGATGGATTACGCCCTGGCCGTGCGGCGGGGCACGGTGATGATGGAGGTCGATGGGGTGCGAAACGTCCGCTTCTTCGTGCCGGTGCTGCTGGTGCTGTTCCTCTGGGGCCTGGTGGAGCTGGAACGTGGCGGCGGCCGGGCGGCGGCGTGGTCGAAGCTGGGCCTGCTGGCCGCCGTCGGCTGGTTTGCCTGGCACGGCGGCGTGGGCATCGTGACCAAGCCGGCCGCGGCGCTGCAGGTCTGCCGCACGGGTCAGCCCGCCGACCTGCTGCCCTTGCAACGGGCCCAGGCGGCCGAGGCGCTGCGCCAACTCACGCCGGCCCAGGCGTGCGTGCTGCCCTTCAATTATCCCGAGATGATCATCCGCCACGCCACCCTGCGCCCGGTCGTGCATGGCGACAAGGAAGGCTGCTACGTGATGTTCGCCCGCCGCCAGGTGCTGGTCGACTGGTATGAACGGCAAAAGCACTGCGACCAGTTGAACCGAATGCCCGCCGGCCCCGCGCGACTGGGCGCCATCATCCAGTGGGCCGGCCAGCTCGGCGCGCAGTATATTCTCATCGACGAGCCGCACCCGGTCGGCGAGCCCCTGGCCGCCCCGGCCGTCAGCCTCTGGAGCAACGCGCGCTACAGCCTGCTGAGCCTGGCCGAGGCCGTGGCGGCGGGCAGCCCCGGCGGGTGAATCGGCGGCGCGGCACTCAACTTGTCCTGCCGACTTGAAATTGTCGTAAGTGCCATTTTTGCGATGCGCGCACCACCCCAAAAGTCACTCGGGTTTTTCCCATTTCGCGCCCGGAGTTTTCCGATTTGTTCCGTCTGTAACGGCAAATTCCAGCGCCCAAAGCAGATTTTCTTCACAAGTGCGCATACGGAGTGCCACTTTCGCGTGCGTCCTTATAAGGAGAGACACTTTTTTCCTCGCGAGCACTTACAGCGCGCCGCGGGGGGGGTCAATTCCAGACATAAGGAGTCAATTCCTGTCAGGGTGCCATGGTTGCATCTGTTTGCAACCACGCGGAGCCAGGTCTGGAACGTCCCAGCCCCAACGGGGCGCAATCATATAGCCCGGGGCAACGCCCCGGGTGAGTGAGAGGTCCCACCACCGTGTCTTGAGCCCTGAAAGGGCGAAATACGTGATGGAATATCCATCGCCGGCCGCCGTGGGGCGTGATTCACGGCGATCACGCCCTTTCAGGGCTGGGGTTGGGAGGGTGTCCCGACCTCCCAGGGCGTTGCCCTGGGCTTCAATATTTCGCCTCTTCGAGGCTCCGGAACGGCAACCGTTCGAGGCTCGGAACCGGAATCGCAAATCGGGCCAGCGCATGTACCAATCGGGCTTCGGCCCGTTCTTCATA
>PMYD01000126.1 GCA_003171335.1 Phycisphaerales bacterium | reverse complement strand
CTCGCTCTTCATAGGTGCCACCGCCGCATCTCTAAACGATCTGCACGATCAGGTTATCCACCGCCCGCGGCGTGCCGCCGGAGCGGCTGGTCCAGTTGACGGTGTGGGCCGGCGTGGCATCGTGGTAGGTGTAGGTTCCCAGACTGTGCGCCGTCGTGCCGAAGGAAACGGCCTGGGCCGACGTATCCAGCGCGGCGTAGGCCAGGTTGGCGCTGCCGATATTCCAGCCGGCGATATTGCTGGCGATGAAGCTGTTGGCGTAGCCGGCGCCCGAGCGGATGCCGCGAACCTGAACAAGCTGGATGCCGCCCAGGTGGTCGAACAGCGTGGTATTGCCGAACTGGGCGGGGGTGGGCAGGCCGGTGACCGCCGTGGGGCTTCCGATATAACCGGCGTAAAGATCGCTGGTGTCCATGCCGCCGGCGATGACCGTGCCCACGCGGCCGGCGGAAAGAACGCGGCTGTGGCGGATCCACCCGCCGACATTCAGGCTGGCTAAGTCCATTTGCGTTGAGGAGGCGGGCTTCTGAAGCGTCAGCGTGGCGGAATTCAGGTCGTGCGTCACGTTCAGGCTGCCGATCGTGCCGCTGGTCCATTGCCCGCTCAGGCTGCCGACGACGACGGCGGACGCCAGGTTACCCACCACATCGACCGTCGCGCCCATGTTGCCCGTCAGGCCGACCCCGCCGCGCGCTATCAGGCCGCCGACCCAGCCGGCGGTCAGTCCGCCGGTGGTCCACTGCCCCACGTTCAGGCGGGTGATGCCGCCGGGCACGCTCACCACGGCGCCGTCGGCGTTGCCAGCGACCAGGCTGGCGATGGACACGCCGCTGGTCTGCCCGGTGGCCGTCACGGGAGCGGTTAGGGCACCGGGCACGAGAATCTGTGAGTACGAGCTGGCCGTCACCGAGCCGCCCAGGTCGTGCAGGGAGCGAAGCACGCTGATCCGGCCATCGGCCGCCATCGTCCAGCCGGCGGCGGAGTTGAATTGAACCTGCGTGGCCGAGCCCTTGAGCATCCAGGCGTCACTGCTGACATTGCCGGCAATCACGGCCGAGCCGAGCACCGTGCCGGCGGTGGCATCGCCGTTGGGGTTCAGGCTCACATCGGCCTGGAAGTTGCCCGTCACGCCGGGCCGGCCGGTCATTCGCAGCGCGCCCACCGAGGGGGCGGAAAGCTTGTCCACATCCGCGGCACCGCCGCTGCGGTCGTCGAGCCAGTCGACGGCCGTGAAGGACGAGATGGGAAAGTCGGAGGAAATCTGCACATCGGTCAGTTGGCCGGCGGTGAATGTGAACGGGTTCTTGGCCGTGATGGCCCCGTTGGCGTTGAACTGGATCGACTGCTCGGCGGTGGGATCGCCGTGCATCACATCGCCCAGGACCACCCGGGTGGGCTGGCCCTCGATGTCCAGGTTGCCCGTCAGCTTCACCTGCGGCATAAGCAGTGCCGCGAGGGGCCCGCCGACATACAGGTTGCCGATAGAAGCGCCGGGGGTGCCGATGAGCGTGACGACGGTCGTGGCGTCCGAGCCGCTGACGTTGATCTGCGTGATATCCCCGTGGCTGTCCTTCTGCACGCGGGCCGCGCCGGAGCCGGTCATCTCGACGGTGACGGAATGGCCGGTGTCGTCGGTGAACTTCTGCACCCTGTCGACCATCACGCTGGCCGCCAGGGGCGCCGAGTCGATCACGCCCACGCCCTCGCTCTGGCTGGGCAGGTAGGTGTAATCGCCGCTGAAGGCCGCCGGGCCGGAGTAGCCCGGGGCGTACATGGCGTACATGTTCTTGATCTTGGCCGGATCGGACACATTCAGGAGGATGTGGTATCCGCCGTAGGCCAGCACGGCCAGCGGGCCCTCAGCGCGGATGGCGCTGCCCTTCCAGCCCGCCCAGCCTACTTGCGTGGGGTTCTCGGGGTGGCTGAGACTGTAGATGAACAGGCCGGTCACATTGTCGGAGAGGTACAGCTTGTTGCCATCCATCGACAGCCCCGAGGGCTGGCCCTGGGTGATGGTGCGCACGCGGCCGACATAACTGATGTGCTGCGTGGAGAGCTCCCGCACAAACGAAACGTGCTGCGGATTGGAGATATCCAGCACCACCAGCCGGCCGCCGGGAGAGCCCGAGTCGGCCACGTAGGCGTAGTTGCCGTTGACCACGACGGCGGCCGCCTGACTGAGGCTGTGGCCGGCGGCATCCTTGAGGAACCAGCCGGCCTCGGTGATGGCGGCGGGGTTGGAGACATCGTAGATGTCCAGTCCGCTTGTCCAGTCGGCGACATACAGCTTGGTGCCCTCCAGCGCCATGTCGGTAACCAGGCTGTCGGTCTTGGCATCGTAGAGCTGGGTGATATTCGTGGGGTCGGTCACGTCGAGGGCCATCACCTCGCCGGCCGACATGACGTACGTACCGTACGCGCTGCCGTACACGCCGACATAGGCCGTGTTGCCCTGGACGATGATCTGGTGCACCTCGTTGGGCGTGTCGTACTTGCCCAGGAAGGTGGGCTTGCTGGGATCGCTGGACAGATCGTAGATTTCGATGCCGCTGCTGGTGCCCACGTACAGCCGCCCGCCGGCGACGACGGCCACCTTGGCGTCGTTCTTCGAGACCACCTGATCGGGCAGCGCGGGGTCGCCGGGATTCTGCACCAGCACGTAGATGTCGCGCGTGGTGGGCTTGGCGGCATCCTTGGTCGTGGTGTCGCTGGAGGAGGCCACCTGCTCCACGGCGGAGAGCGTCACCTTGAAAACGCCCGTGAAGTTGGAGGGCAGGCGCTGCGTCAGGTCGATGTGCAGCGTGTACACGGGAGCATTGTTCACCGTCGTGGTGTTGAGGGTGACGACCTGCTGACCGGTGCCCGAGCCGTTGATGTTGCTGGTGGCCGTGACGGTCAGGGGCAGGTTGGCCGTGTTGCCCGGATCGGTGATGGCCAGGGTGATGTCGCGCTTCTCGCCGGGGGCCATGACGACCTGGTCGTCGATGCCGCCGATCGTCGGGCCGGCGCCCAGCGTGGATACGTGGAAGGTCTTGGTCGTGGGCGTCAGCGTGACATTGGAGCCGGTGGTGTTCTCCACGGCCGAGACGGTCACGTCAAAACCGTTGAGATACGGCACGGCCGGCGACATGTACGTAGCCGGGACCGTGATGGTGATATCCCAGGCGTTGGGCGTGCTGGCATTGGCGCTGGGCAGGATGTTGGTCGTCACGCCGCCCGTGGTCGAGGTGTTGGCGACCGTGACGGTCAGGTTGGAGGCGCTGCTGCTGTCGTCGGTGATGGTGACGGTCTTGGTGATCGTCCCGCCCGGGGCCACCTGGTCGACCTCGTTGTCGGCGATGCCGCTGATCACCGGCCGGTTGCCGAAGGTCGTCAAATACGCCGTGTACACCTTGGCCGGCACATCGCCGTAGGCGGCCAAGCCGTGCTCCCTGGTGGAGATCACGATCGGAATGACCGACGGGCCGCTGTAGTTGGACGCCAGGCTGTAATAGATCACGTAATGCGTGGCCGGGTTGGTCGTGGCCGACGTGGTGGAACTGGCCACGACCGACACGGTGACGCCCGGCACCGATGTGGTTGCCGTCAGGTCCAGCGTGCCCGAAGGCAGGGTGGAATCGCTCAGGCTGATGCGGAAGTCGCCGCTCTGGCCCGGCAGCGTGTTGACGGGCGCGCTGGGCACGCCCGAAACCGTGGGGCGGTCGCCCCAGGTGTTGGGCATCTTGGCGGCGAACTGCAACTGATCGACCGAAATCTGCTTGGTGGTCGTGTTGCCTTCGGGGTCCTTCAGCGTGATCGTCACAGTGGCGTGGCCGGTGAAGCCCGGCGTGGCGTACATCGTGACCGTGCCGTCCTGCGCGATCGATGGATTCTGCGTCTGGTCGGACAGGATGTTCACCGAGGCCAGCTTGATCTTGTCGTACGGCAGCGTGCTGCCATCGCTGGAGCCGCTGGTGGTGCTGCCCCGCTCCTCGCTGATCGTGTTCACCACATCCTGCCCGGCGATGACCTGGCCGAAGATGGTGTATTTGCCATCGCCGGAGATGTAGGGATACGTGGTGATAAAAAACTGGCTGTCGTTGGTGTTGGCCCCGGAATTGGCCATGGCCAGCACGCCCTGGCCCAGGAAGGACAGGTGCGGGTCGATCTGGTCGTTGAACTTGGCCGCCTCGCCGCCGGTGGCCGTTGCCGACAGGCCGCTGCCGCCGGTGCCGTTGCCGTTGACCGCATCGCCCGTCTGGATCATGAAGTTCGGGATCACGCGGTGCACCAGCACATTGGTATAGAAGGCCGTGTGCGTGGCATCGGGCGTGGCAAATGCGCCGTTGACCACTGCCTTGGTGGCCAGGTTCTCAAACCGGTTCACGGCCAGGTTGGCCACATCGCCAAAGAGCTGCACCAGGACCGTACCGACGGCGTTGCCGTTACCGTCCACGAAATTCAACTGGGCGTAAGTCTGCTGGCCGCTGCGGGTGCTGACGACCAGGTGCGGATCGTTGCTGGTGGCGGTGATGGTCAGTGGGTCGTTGTTGGCGTCGGAGGCGTCGATGCCCAGGGTGATGGCCTTGCCCACGTCGCTGCTGCTCAGGGCGTACGAGTCGGCCAGGGGCGTGATGAAGGTGGGCGGCGTGCCAGACAGCAGCAGCCGCGATTCCAGCATCTCCAGCGATGGTAACGCCAGCAGCGGCAGGAACATCGGTACATCGGCGGGCATATCGTGGCCCGGGTGCTTGGTTGGCTTCATGGGGAGCCTGACTCCTAAGGTCCTCGACCGCCGTGCACGGCGGCAAAAGCTGATCCTCATTCTCCAAATACGGCCGGGGCGATGCAACAGTTTGCACAATTGCCCCGGCCGCAGGGGAGGCAAAAGGTGGCTGAATTTCTTGCCGAAGGAGGTGGCATGATTGATTGCCGAACGAGGTGGCATGCCCTGATACCCTTCCCGATGTTATCCCCAATCCTGCGCAGCGGCCTGCCCGCAAGGCCAGGCGCAGCAGGATTGTGGATAACTCGGCCGACGTGAGCGGCCGGCCTGTTGGTAAACTGGCCGCTCGCGATCCTGACGCCAAGGCCGGGGCACGAATCGTTTGCCCTAACCGCAAGACGGTCCCCGTGAGATCTTCGGCCCCGGCCGCGACGCCTGTGCAGAAGTCTAAGAGAACTCCGCCTCGTGAAGGCTCCGTATCAGGTCGATCGGTCACAGGCCGGCGTGCAGGAGCGCCAGGAGGCTCTATGTCCACGCTGCCAGACCCGCAGGCGTTCCTGGATCAATTTACCCTGTTCCTTGGTTTTGACTGGGCCAGCGATCACCACGACGTCATTGCCGTCGATGGCGCCGGACGCATCCGCCTGGATCGTTCCTTCCAAGATGACGCTGAAGGGTGGGGCCAGCTGCGCCGCAGCCTGCTGGAGTTGGCGCCTCTGGGCGCCGGCCAAGTGGCCGTAGCCGTAGAGACCTGCAACGGACCGGCCGTGGAACGCCTGCTGGAGATGGGCTGTGCGGTGTACCCGCTCAATCCCAACGCGGCCAGGCAGTATCGTGGGCGCAAACGCCCCAGCGGGGCCAAGAGCGACCGTCTGGATGCGTGGAGTTTTGCCGATGCCCTGCGCACCGACGGACAGGGCTGGAAGCGCCTCCTGGCGGATGATCCGCTGACCCAGGAGCTGCGGCTGTTGTGCCGCGATGAGGTCAAGTTGATCGAGCAACGGACGGCGTTGGTGCTGCAACTTCGGGCCGCCCTGCACGAGTATTATCCGGCAGCGATGCAGGCATTCGAGGACTGGGTCAGCCCCAATGCCTGGGCGTTCATCGAGCGCTTCCCCACGCCGGAGCGACTGATCAGGGCGGGCCGGCGGCAGTGGGAGAAGTTCCTGCACACCCACCCCTTCTCCCGGCCGGAGCATTACGCGCGTCGCCTGGAGATTTTTGCGCGCGCCCAAGAGTTCTGCGGCAGC
>PMYD01000152.1 GCA_003171335.1 Phycisphaerales bacterium | reverse complement strand
AATCCCCTCTTCCTACCCGATCGGGATTGGCCGGCCCGGCGATCTTCCACCTTTACTGCTTGAGCAGCCTCTTCAGCTCCCGCCGGGCCTTGCCGCGCAGGTTGCCACCGCGGCCGGTGGAACGCTCGCGGATGAGTTTGCTCAAGAGGCCGTTCATCTCCGCCGCATCCACGGGCAACTCGACGGCTTTGTTCTTGTAGCCGGCGATGTAAGCCGCGTTGGACAACTCCAGCTCGTTGATGGCGTTCTCGCCCGGGGCGATCAGGGGCGCACCATCCAGGATATGGTCCACGAAATTCCGCAGCACGTGGATGTGCTTGCCATCGTCACTGCCGCCCGCCGCCGGCACCTCTTCCCACTGGGAGGGCAGCGTATCCCACACGCCCGGCGCGGTCCGCAGATGCTCATCCAGCGGCTGGGCCAGCCGGGCAAAACGCAGCTTGCCCTCGGCGGCCACCAGGCAGCCGCGCGTGCCGGCGATGGAGAATTCCTCCACGCCCGGGGCCTCGGCCGTGGAGGCGTAGATGTAGCCCATCTTGCCGCCGGCGTATTCCAGCAGGATATGGGCGGTGTTTTCCACCTCGATGTCGTGCAGCCGCGTGCCGATGATGGCGCGGATGCGATGCGGCATGCCGCCGATGAACTGGAACAGGTCCAGGCTGTGCGGCGCCTGGTTGATGAGCACGCCGCCGCCCTCACCATCCCACGTGCCGCGCCACGAGCCGCTGTTGTAGTACGACTGCGTGCGATACCAGTTGGAGGCGACCAGCGAGACGCGATAGATCTCGCCGAGTTCGCCCGCGTCGACCAGGCGTTTCATGGCCGCCATGACCGGCCGCGTGCGCATCATGAACATGATGCCTAACGCCACGTTGTGCTTGCGGCACTGCTCGATCATCAGCCGCGCATCGCCCACATCGCTGGCCATGGGCTTTTCGCACATCACGTGCAGCCCGCGCTGGGCCGCGGCGATGGTGTGGGGCGCATGCCAGTAGTGCGGCGTGGCCACGATGACCGCGTCCACGAGCCCCGCGTCGAGCATCTTGTGCAGGTTCGTGAAGCAGGGCACGTTGTACTGCTTGCCGGTCTCCTTGGCCGCCTGGGCGTTGATGTCCATCACGGCTGTCAGCGAAAACCGCGGGTTGTGGTCCTCGGTGATGTAATGCGCGTGGCCCTTGCCCATGCTGCCCGTGCCGATAATGCCGAAGCGAATGTGGTTCATGTTCGTTAATCCGTTAATTCGTTAATTCGTTGATCCGGTCCTTCGCACATTCATGGCAGATTAACGGCCCGGCTGCAAAAAGCAATTAGCGACTTTTGAACACGTGGCATGGGCGTCTCGCCCATGAGTCCCACGGGCGGCTCGCCCGTGGCGAAAAGTGGAAAACTGCCGGACGCACGGCCAAGATGGCCGTGCGACTCACGGGCGAGACGCCCGTGCCACGGGTTAACGGCCGCTGCATCCCTGACTGGCCCTGCCCTTTTGCGGCGGTTATGCTGATTGCCGGACCCCAAGGCCTTTTTCTGAGAGCGAACGATGAACATCATCGACGATGCCTCCACGCTGGCCCAGACCGTGCGCCAGGCCGTGGCCGCCACCAAGGCGACCGACATCCACACGCACCTCTTCCCGCCCAGCCACGGATCGCTGCTGCTGTGGGGGCTGGATGAACTGCTGACGTACCACTACCTGGTCGCCGAGCTCTTCGGCGCAGCGCCGAGCGAGCTGACCCACGAGAAATTCTGGGCCCTGGACAAAAAGCAGCAGGCCGAGCTGATCTGGCGGCAGTTGTTCCTCGACCACTCGCCCCTCTCCGAGGCCCGCCAGGGCGTGCTCACCGTGCTGACGGCGCTGGGCCTCGACCCCGCGCGCCGCGACCTGAACGCCTGGCGAGCCTGGTTCAGCCGGCAGAAGGTCGAGGACTATCTCGACCGCGTGCTGGAGCTGGCCAACATCGACTACCTCATCATGACGAATAACCCGCTGCTGGAGGCGGAGGTTCAGCACTGGCTGAACAACCGCCCCTGCCCGAAGCGCCTGCGCACGGCGCTGCGGATCGATAGCCTCCTGCTCAACTTCGCCGGCAGCCGAGCCCAGCTTTCGCGCCAGGGTTTTAGTAGCGTCGATGCCGAGCTGACCGCCAAAACGCTCGAAACGCTCCGCCGCTGGCTGGCCGGCTGGATCGACCGCCTGCACCCCCTGTATATGGCCGCCAGCCTCGGGCCCGACTGGACCTACCCCAATGCCGGCGAGACCACGCAACTGCTCGATCACGTGGTCTGCCCGCTGGCCGCCGAGCGGAACTTGCCCGTGGCGCTCATGCTGGGCGTGCGCAAGGCCGTCATCCCCGCGCTCGGGGATGCGGGCGACGCCGAGGGCCGCAGCGACATTGCCAGCCTGATGCGGCTGTGCGCCCAGCACCCCCAAACCAAATTCCTGGCCACCGTGCTGGACCGCGCTGACCAGCACGAGCTGGCCGTGGCCGGCCGCAAGCTGCGCAACCTGCACATCTTCGGCTGCTGGTGGTTCTGCAACACGCCCAGCATCATCGAGGAAGTCACGCGCATGCGGCTGGAGCTTCTCGGGACCAATTTCACCCTCCAGCACTCCGACGCCCGCGTGCTCGACCAGCTCATCTACAAGTGGCTGCACACCCGCCGCATCGCCGCCGACGTGCTGGCGGAAAAATACCTCGACGCCCACGCCGCCGGCTGGCGCTTCTCGGCGGCCGAAATCCACCGCGACATCCGCCGGCTCTTCGGTGGGGCGTTTGAGGAGTTTCTGGCAAAATGAACCCCTCTCCCTCTTACGGGAGAGGGCCTGTCCGGCGTAGCTTTAGCGAAGCCGGATGGCCCGAAGGGCCGGGCTTGCCCGGCGTAGCTTTAGCGAAGCCGGGTGAGGGTTCCCGCGGCCTGGAGGGGAACCTTCAATTGACCGCTTCTTTCGTCCCGTAGGGACGCATCGATAATAGCCCAGCAATTCATTGCTGGGTAAGCGGTCCCCATTCGCCCCCAGTCCCGCAGGGACGGCAGAGCCCGCCGCATCGACCGAGCTTTCTGCCGTCCCTACGGGACTTCACCGGAATATCGACCTTCAATCCCAGCGATAAATCGCTGGGCTACTCTCGGCAGTCCCTACAGGACTAACAGAAACGTTCACGAAGAATGTGGGAAACGACAAGGCGCTAGCCCTTTTCGCAACCCAGAGTTTCCTTGAGAGTGGCGGCTCTTTCGTCCCGTAGGGACGCATCAATGATAGCCCAGCAATTCATTGCTGGGTAAGCGATCCCATTCGCCCCAGTCCCGCAGGGACGGCAGAGCCCGCCGCATCGACCGAGCCTTTCTGCCGTCCCTCCGGGACTCCACCGGAATATCGACCTTCAATCCCAGCGATAAATCGCTGGGCTATTTTCGGCAGTCCCTACGGGACTAACGGATACGTTCACGAAGGATGTGGGGAACGGCAAGGCGCTAGCCCAAGATCAGCTCCGTGGCGAACACATCCTCCGTGCCCTCGCCGGGCCGTCAGATGCCGATTCTGGCTCATCACCACCGATGGAGGGGCAGTCGCTTCATTTCTCTTGAGGACGAGTCCCAAAACCGTTGGTAGCGTTCATCTCACGGAGCTCACCTTCCTTTGTTATGATTAACACCAGATTTGCCACATATCTTTCAAAACCAACAGGCGGGTGCCTGTCAAAACCTCCTATTTCTGATCCGCGTATAAAGTCAATCCTTCCAAGACCGAGGGCATAAAAGCGTGAATCCCCACTATTGTCGGGGTGAAGCGTTTCCAAGGAATCATGTCCGTAACCCAGAAAGATTCCGGCTGGTGTCTTACACATCCGCAACTGCTTCCCTTCCGCCATAACCGCCCGGGAGTCCGGGACGCAAAAATCTAGCCCACTTGATGCAACAGCGTCCCACTCAACTCGCCCGCCCTGCCATGCGGACTCCTCCGGCCGCATGCTACGAATTTGTTCCGCAAGCTTTAGACCTGGATCATCAACTGGACAGTAGCAGTCACCCTGGCGTTGCATTCTTGCTAAACTAAGACCAACTGATAACCTGCGACCTCTTCCTCCTGTTGAGGATGATAGAGATATTCCAAGTTTACCTACGATAAGCTCAGGTCCTGCATTCTCTTTAATGCCCTTTCTAAATATCTTCCTACATGCCTCAACAGTAGGATCTAATGCTCCCACACTGTCCGCGTTTCTTAGCGACTCGATATTCTCTGGCGTGGTGCTGTCCAAATCTGCGGCTAGCTCTTGAAACACTTCACTGAAAGTCTCGTTGTCTCCCCATACAAAATACTTTGGCCAGTAGAACTTGCCATACTCTGGACTGGATAGAGTGACCACGCGAACATTTGCACCACGTTCCAACTGCAAATATTCGAGGCTAGATCGGATTAGCACAAACCTCGGCTTCTCGCACTGTACCGCCGAAAGTCGAGGCTCGTCCGATTCCGACAAAGCTAACGATCTTATGGAAAGAGTTCCTGATGAAGAGCTACTCTTTGCTTTCTTGCATGCGCCAACCATCAATAGTATCAGGCTAATCGAAACGAAGGCGCAGAACTTCTTCATAATAGCTCCAGTTCTTCTGAGCCCAAGTGGACACAACACATTCATATCTGTTTTAAGGTAATAAGCCGCATTGGCCTGATTTCGCCCTGCCGCCCTATAGCGCCGCTGAGCGTTGGGTAGTTGACCTGCCAGGCGAGAAAATCGCAGCCATCCACCCTTCCATCGAGGTTGGCATCGCCGGGGCGGGTGGCCAGCAGGTCCACCACGAGGTGGTTGAAGTCCTGGGCATCGACCTTGCCATCGCCGTTGAGATCGCAGGCGGGATCGGGTGTGGGGCTTTGAATCTGGGCGGCCAAGGCATCAATGTCGGCCGCATCGACTTTGCCATCGCCGTTCAGGTCGCCGAGAATCCCCGCCGGCGCAGCCGCCAGCAGGAGCCGGGGCTCCAGGGATTCCGTCAGGATGGCCGCGATGCGAATTTTCCCCAAGTTTGTGTTCATTTTGTCCCCGCTCTTCATGGTCCGCCCAAGTTAAATGTTCGAAACGAAAACGATCACAAAACGTGACTTTTTAGCATATGCCAACTTGCCGATTTCGTCAATCGTTTAAGCCGTTGGTGGCATGCCCTCACGCGAGGGACGCAGGCCCGAGCGGGTGGGCATGGTCGTTCGTGCGGGAAGGACCTTTCGAATGGTCATGGGTCCTCTCTGCTCGCTCATGCCCACCCGCCTTGGCCGCCAAAGGCGGCCGGCGACGTGAGGGCATGCCACCTCAGATTGGCAGTTGGTGGCATGCCCTCACGCGAGGGGCGCAAGCCCGAGCGGGTGGGCATGGGCGTTCGCGCGGGCTGGACCTTTCGAATTAGCGTGGGGTCTCTCCGCTCGCTCATGCCCACCCGCCTT
>PMYD01000029.1 GCA_003171335.1 Phycisphaerales bacterium | reverse complement strand
ACTGCGGAATTTCCGCAGTTGGGCCGGCAACGGCCAGAATTGATGCGAAATAGGAAAAATCCGACTGAGGGGTTTCCTCAGTTGAGCGAGGGACTGTTGCGAAATCTGAAAAACCCGACTGCGGAATTTCCGCAGTCGGTTCTATCCCTTCACTTTCACCAACGAACGCACATCGTAGCCGGCGAGTTTCTCCCGGCCGGGCAGGAAGGCCAGCTCGATGACGAAGGTCACGCCGACGACCTTGCCGCCGAGTTTCTCCACGAGTTTGCAGCAGGCGGCCATAGTGCCGCCGGTAGCCAGGAGGTCATCAACCATGAGGATACGCTGGCCGGGCCTGATGGCATCGCAATGCACCTCCACGCCGTCGGTGCCGTATTCGAGGCTGTATTCCTCGCGGATGGTCTTCCAAGGCAGTTTGCCGGGCTTGCGGATNNGGGACAAAGCCGGCCTGGAGCTTGACGGCGGCGGCGGCGGCGAAGATGAAGCCGCGGCTCTCCGTGCCGCAGATCAGTTCGACGCCCTTGCCGGTGTACGGTTCCACCAGGGCATCGATCGTGGCCGACAAGGCGGCCGCATCGGCCAGGAGCGGCGTGATGTCTTTGAACAGGATGCCCGGCTTGGGAAAATCGGGCACATCCCGGATCAGCCGCTCCAGTTTGAAGGCCATTACGCGTTCTCCTTTGATGTTGCCGGCCCCGCCGGCGAATCGGCGGCGGGGGGGCTGTTGAATAGTTCAATCAGCCCATCGCGCAGGCGGCGGAATTCTTCTTGTCGGCCGGGATCGGGCACGAAGAACAGGTATTGTCCGTCGGAACGGAAAATCCGGGCGTACGGAACATCCAGGTCATCGCTGATGTCGATATTGGCATCCGCCAACATCAGCGGCAGCTTGATTCGCCGCACGTGGGCGATCAGCCAGCCGGCCGCACAGAAGAAGAGCACCACCAGCACGCCCGGCAGCAGCGATTTCCAGACATTCCCCGGGCGCGAACCGATGATCAGGCTGGCCACGATCATCGTGACAGCGCCGAAAGCCGCCCCCAGTGCGGCGGCGGTGCGGAAGACCCGGGCGGGAATGCCAACGGCGATGGCCTTGGCCCCCTCGATCCGGAACTTGCCGACGTACGGGCAGCGCGCCACCGGCTCGTCGGGAGGCGACCACCTCGCAAAGCGGATACGAAACTCCGCCACCTTGGATGTCGGCTCAATGAACATGCTCGTGCACGGCCTTCCCGGCTCTGGAAAGGCATATCACGCAACAACTCTCCAATGGATAGTACCTGTCCCGCCAGCGGGGGACAAGCAACTTGCGGCTGCTCAAAAACGCGCCGGCGGGCGGGCGGGCCGGCCGTGGGGCCATTTTTGCCCTTGTTGGCAGGGCGGCTGGGCGGTACAGTTAAATGCTCGTCGGCGTTTTGCCGGCGAGGCCCGGGTGGTCCGGGCAACGGGGCGCTCGGCCGCGTCGGCCGGGCCCTGGCGGACCCCGTTTGGATATCGTCACAACCGGATTACATGAAAAGGCAGTCATGGTAGACCAGAATCTGATCAAATCCCTGGGCGTTTCGGGGGAACAACTCGACAGCGAACTTCAACTAGTCCTCGGCAGCGATTTTGACCCCAACAAGCTCGGCGAAACCATCGACTCGACGGTCACGCAGTTCCAGCCCGGCAAGATTTTGAAGGGCCGCATCGTCAACGTCATCGGCAACGACGTGCTGGTGGAAGTGGGTCTAAAGAGCGAGGGCGTCGTCGATCTGAGCGAATTCAACAGCCCCGCCGAGGCCAAGCCCGGCGACCGCATCGAGGTGCTGCTGGAGGCCGTGGAAGGCGACAGCGGGCTGGTGATCCTCTCGAAGCGCAAGGCCGACCGCATCCGCGGCTGGGAACGCATCATCGAGAACAACAAGGAAGGCGACACCGTCAAGGGCACCGTCACGCGGAAAATCAAGGGCGGGTTGCTGGTTGATATCGGCGTGCCGGTCTTCCTGCCGGCCAGCCAAGTGGATATCCGCCGGCCGGCCGATATCGGCGAGTACATCGGGCATGAGATCGAAGCGAAGATCCTCAAGATCGACATCGACCGCCGCAACATCGTCATCTCCCGGCGCAAGCTGGTCGAGGAGCGCCGCCAGGAAGCCAAGGAAAAGCTCATGGCGGACATCACCGAAGGCCAGGTCCGCCGCGGCGTGGTGAAGAACATCGCCGACTTCGGCGCGTTTGTCGACCTCGGTGGCGTGGATGGCCTGCTGCACATCACCGACATGAGCTGGGGCCGCATCAACCATCCTTCCGAGGTGGTCAAGATCGACCAGGAGCTGGAGCTGGTGATTTTGAACGTGGACCGGGCCAAGGAGAAGATCGCCCTGGGCCTCAAGCAGCGCACGGCCAGCCCGTGGGAAGATATCGAGAAGCGCTACCCGGTGAATCACCGCATCCACGGCAAGGTGGTGAACATCATGTCCTATGGCGCCTTCGTGCAGTTGGAAGAGGGCATCGAGGGCCTGGTGCACATCAGCGAGATGAGCTGGACGCGGCGCATCAACCACCCCAGCGAGATGCTCAGCGTGAGCGATGAGCTTGACGTGGTCGTGCTGGAAGTGAACAAGGACAAGCAGGAAATCAGCCTGGGCATCAAGCAGACCGAAACCAATCCCTGGACGCTGGTCAAGCACAAGTACCCCCCCGGCACGGTCATCACCGGCAAGGTGCGCAATCTCACCAATTACGGCGCGTTCGTGGAGATCGAGGAAGGCATCGACGGCCTGCTGCACGTCAGCGACCTGTCATGGACGAAGAAGGTGGGCCACCCCTCCGAGCTGCTCAAGAAGGGCCAGGAAGTGCAGTGCGTGGTGCTCACCGTGGACGAGGAGAAGATGCGCGTGGCGCTGGGCCTCAAGCAGCTCACCGAGGACCCGTGGCTGCGGGCCATTCCGGAGCGCTACCTGCCCGGCCAGATCGTCAAGGGCAAGGTGACCAAGCTGACCAACTTTGGCGTCTTCGTGGAACTCGAGCCGGACCTGGAAGGCCTGCTGCACGTCAGCGAGCTGGCCGACCACAAGGTCGAGAACCCGCAGGATGTGGTCAAGGTCAGCGATGAGATCGAGGTGAAGATCCTGCGCGTGGATATCGAGGAGCGCAAGATCGGCCTGAGCCTGAAGCGCGCCCAGTGGGCGGCTGAAGGCGAGCCGGCCGCCGGCGGGCCCGTGCGCCGCCGCGGCGGCCTCGGGGCCGAGACCGGCACCCTGGGCAGCCTCACCGAGGATATCCTGCTGACCACCAAGCAGCAGACCGAGGCCGCGCCTCAGCCCGTAGCCGAGCCGCAGGAGAAGAAGGAAGATGCGCCGCCGCAAGGCGAGCAACCGCAGCAGTAGAAATAGCACATCGATGGACATCCGGCGCGGCGGGGCGTAAAAGCTCCGCCGCGCTTTGTTATTCGACACTTGCGGTTTGGCCCGCACAGATGGACCCCCCTGTAAGGAGAACCGCCGCCTGCAAATTAAGTGAACCCCGGCTCATGACGAAGACTTCTCCAGAGCAAAACCGCCTCCGCGCCCGGCACCGCCGGCACGGGCGGCATAACCGGCACTGGAGGAATAATCGTCATGGCAAACACTGGCCTGGGTTGGTACATCAGCCTGATCAGCGAGACCCCGCTGCTCAACGCCGAGCAGGAAAAGCAGCTCTCGCGCCGCATTCGCGAGCACGGCGACGTGCTGGCCCGTCAGCAGATGATCAACGCCAATCTGCGGCTGGTGGTCAACATCGCCAAGCAGTACTCCAATCGCGGCATGACCCTCTCGGACCTGGTGGCCGAGGGCAACCTGGGGCTCATGCGGGCCGTGGAGGAGTTCGATCCCGATGCGGGCGTTCGCTTCAGCACGTACGCCGCCTGGTGGATCAAGCAGTCGATCAAGCGGGCGATGATCAACGCCGGCCAGCCCGTGCACATCCCGGCGTACATGGTGGAAGAGATTACGCGCTGGCGCGAGGCCTCGCGCCAATTGGAAGCCCAGTTCGGCCGGCCGGCCACGCTGGAGGAGATGGCCAAGCACCTGAAGATGACGCGCAAGAAGGCGGGCATTATCCGCAAGGCCCTCAGCGCCGTCAATTCGCCCACGCAGATGCCATCGGAGGAAGCCTCCGACATGGGCGACATGCTGGCCGATCAGAACACCCCGGCGCCCGATTCGGCGGCCATGCTGGGCGCCGATCGGGATACGATCAAACGCCTGCTGGCCCGACTCGACGAGCGCGAGCAGACCATCCTGACCCTTCGCTACGGCCTGGACGGCTACGACGGCCCGCAACGGACCTTCAAGGAGATCGGCAAGATGATCGGCCTGACCCGCGAACGCGTCCGCCAGGTCGAGAAGGCCGCCCTGGTCAAGCTCCAGGAAATGCTGGAAAAAATCTGGTAGGGCGGGGCACGTTCGAGAAAACGGCATACACAAAGATCGCGAAGGACGCAAAGAAAGACCAGAAGAGGTAAGAGCGAGAGAGCCGAAGAGCAGTCCTGCTGGTTCTTGCCTTTACTTCTCGCCTCCTGCCTTTCTTCGTGCTCTTTGTGATCTTTGTGTATGCCGTTTTCTGCGAAGGCGCCCTTCCTTAGTAAACTGCTGGTGACAACAGCTCTACCCTCAGGTACAATCGCGCCGTGGTCTTGAAGGCATCAATTGATCAAACCCGGCAACTGCTAAGCCGGCTGGTGCGCTGCCCCAGCGTAAACCCCGCGGGATGCGAGCGTTTCGAGCCGCCGTTCGGCGAAAGCCAGATGGCCCAACTGCTGGCCGAGCTGCTGCGCTCCTGGGGTGCGGCGGTGCAAATTGCCGAGGCGGCGCCGGGTCGGCCCAACGTGCTGGCGCGCTTTGAAGGACCCGCCGGGGCACCCACGCTGGCATTCGAATGTCACACCGACACGGTCTCCATCGAAGGCATGACCGTAGCGCCCTTCGACGCCATCGTTCGCGATGGCAAGCTCTACGGCCGCGGCGCGTGCGATGACAAAGGTCCGATGACGGCGATGCTGCTGGCGATTCGTGGCCTGCTGGATGCGGGGCCGCTGCCGGTGAATCTGCTGTTCGTGGGGGCCTGCGGCGAGGAACTCGGCGCCATGGGCGCAAAGGCGCTGGTCGCCTCGGGGCTTCTCAAGGCCGATGCCCTCGTCGTGGGCGAGCCGACCGACATGCAGATCGTCCACGCCAGCAAGGGCGTGGTGCGGTTTCGGATCGAAACGCACGGCCGCGCGGCCCACAGCAGCGAGCCAGCGCGCGGCGTCAACGCCATTTACCAGATGCGGCGGGTGCTGCAGGTGTTGGAGGATGAAGTCGCGCCGCGGCTGGAGGCGAAACCCCACCCGTTGCTGGGCCCGCCCCGGATGAGCGTCGGCACGATCGCCGGCGGCACGCAGGTGAATATCGTGCCCGACCGCTGCGAGATTTTAGTCGACCGCCGCACGCTGCCGGGAGAGAAGCTCGCCGCCGTGGCCGCACAGGTGCTCGAGCCGCTGGAGCGGCTCAAGCAGCAGGTGCCCAACTTCCAGTATGCGGCGGAGTATGCCGAGCAATTTCCCCCGCTGTGGACCGATGCGCAGGCGCCGCTGGCCCGGTTGGTTAAAACGGCATGTGAAAACACGATGGGCCGCGGCGAGCTGACCGTGGCCCCCTGGGCCTCCGACGCCGCGGTGTATGCCGCCGCCGGCATGCCGGCCCTGCTGCTGGGGCCTGGCGCCATTGGCCAGGCGCACACGGTTGATGAATACATCGAACTTGACGCGGTGGCGCGTGCCGCCGAGACGTATGCGGAGATTGTGCGTTTGTATGGAAGGCTGGAGACTCGAGATGCCTAACTTGCCCGATCGCATCAACACGGTGGCGGAACTGGATGAAGTGCTCAGCCGGCCCAGCGAGGAGCTGGTGTCGGCGATGAAGCGGCTCAACGGCGATGTGATGATCCTCGGCGCCGGCGGCAAGATCGGCCCGACCATGGCCCGCACGGCCAACCGCGCCATCCAGGCGGCCGGCACGAAGAAGAAGGTTTACGCCGTCGATGTCATCGACCTGCCGGCCTTGGCCAAAGAGGGAATCGCCACGCTCAAGTGCGACATGATGGACCTCAAGGCCATCGACAGCCTGCCCAAGGTCGAGAGCATCATCTACATGGTCGGCCGCAAGTTCGGCTCGACCGGCAGCGAGGAGCTGACGTGGGCCATCAACGTGATCGTGCCGTACCACGTGGCCCGCACCTTCACCAAGTCGCGCATCGTGGCCTTCTCCACCGGCTGCGTCTACCCCGTGGTGCACGTCTTTACCGGCGGCTCGACGGAGGAGGATGCCCCCGACGCCATCGGCGAATACGCCCAGAGCTGCCTGGGCCGCGAGCGGATGTTCGATTACTTCAGCGTGCACCACGGCGAGCGCGTGGTCCAGCTTCGGCTCGATTACGCCGTCGAGATGCGCTACGGCGTGCTGTGGGATGTGGCCACGAAGGTTTACAACGGCCAGCCCATCGACGTGACCACCGGCTTTTTCAACTGCATGTGGCAGGGCGACGTGTGCAACCAGGTGCTGCGCTCGCTGGAGCTGGCGGCCAGCCCCGCCACGATCCTCAACGTGACCGGGCCGGAAATTCTGGCTGTGCGCGACCTGGCCCGCCGCTTCGGCAAACTTTTCGGCAAGGAGCCGGTCTTCACCGGCCAGGAAAACGGCAAGGGCTACATCGAGAGCGCCATGAAGGCCAATGCCCTGTTCGGCAATCCCTCCGTGCCCGTGGGCAAGGTGGTCGAATGGGTGGCCCACTGGATCAAGTCGGGCGGCGAGAACCTGGGCAAGCCCACGCACTTCGAAACACAGAATGGGAAGTATTGAAAGCGGCCGCCCCAGATAGCCCGAGCGCGCTCATCGACGCCACGGGCGGGCGCGAAGTGCTGTTTTTCGACCTGGCCGAGATTGAGCGACTGAACCATGTGACCCGCTCGGTCTGCACAGCGCAGAAGCACCCGTTCAATCCCGTGATGGACCTGGCCGACAAGAATGCCTGGGACTCCGGCTGCATCGCGCCCTGGGCCATCCGCGGGGCGGTGTATGACAAGGCCGATGGGTTCTTCAGAATCTGGTACAACGGCCAGCAGTATGGCGGCGGCAGCGGGGGCGTCGGCATTGCCATCAGCCGCGATGGCGTCAGGTGGGAACGGCCGCACGTGGGCATTTACGAGAACGGCGGCAACCGCGACAACAATATCGTGCTGGATGTCGGCTGGGGCTGCATCCTGCTGGATGAGGCCGAGACGGACCCCGCCAAGCGCTACAAGGCGCTGGCGTTTGACTGGATCGCGTACTCCCCCGACGGCATGCACTGGACGCCGTACACGAAGGTCCCCATGGAATTGCGCGAGCAGCAGGCCGACCCGGTGGCCTTCATCCGCGATGACCAGGACCCCAACCCCCAGCGGCGCTTCAAGTACGTCTTCCAGTACTATGGCAGCCCCAACAAACCCGGCCCCGACCAGGTGCGCTTCAAGGGCATCGCCTTTTCCCCCGACGCCATCCACTGGCAGGGGGGCGAGCACAACCCGATTCTGTCACCCAATGAAAGCTTCGAGAACGAAAACCACTTCCTGGCGTACGTGCCCTACAAAGGCCATTGGCTGCTGCTGTACGAATGCGCCTGGTACGCCCCCGACGGCACCGGCAAGTACGGCCGGTACGTGGGCGACATCCGCCTGGCGCACAGCCGCGATGGCGAGCAGTTCGCCCGCGTATGCCCGCACCAGAGCCTCATCGCCAAGGGCCAGCCGCAGGAGTGGGATGGGCAGTTCCTGGTGATCACGGACAAGGCGGTCATCAAGGATGACACGATTTACCTCTATTACGCCGGCATGGGCACGGAGTGGTCGAGCTGGCCGCCGCAGAACCAGGCGCCGGGCACGCGGGGGATCGATGAGAAGACCGGCAAGGCCCCCACCGGCAAGTACTGCCTGCGCCGCATGGGCCTGGCCACGCTGCGGGTAGATGGCTTCACGTGCATGCACGTGGCCGATGAGGTCTCGCTGGGGAGCTTCCAGACGCGGCCGATTGCCCTGGGCGCCCCGGAGCAGACCGCGTTGACGGCAAACCTGGACCGCACGCGGCCGGGCTGGAGCTGGTTGGAAGTCGAGGCGCTCGATGCCGACGGCCAGACCGTTCTGCCAGGCTACGGCCGCAAAGAGTGCGGGCCGATTGCCAGCGACTCCGTTCGCCTGCCCGTTACCTGGGCCGGCCGCACGCTGGCCGAACTGGCCGGCAAGACCATTCGACTGCGGTTCAACCTTTATGGTGCGACCCGGCTGTACAGCTTCCACCTGGGGGCCGTCCAGCCTTCGTGATGAAGGCCCTGGCCGCTTTGATCTGTAACGGATAATGAACCTCCATAATCAGGGAGGTTCATTACCCGTTACCTTGCCCAGGCGGTAGTCCAGATCTCACACCGCATGCCGGCCGCCCCGGAAGAGCGCCAGAATCAGCAGGACCAGGAAGACGGCCAGGAAGACAAAGAACAGTATTTGCGCAATGCCCGCCGCCGTGGCCGCCAGGCCGCCAAAGCCCAGCACCGCGGCGATGATGGCAATGACAAAAAACACAATAGCCCAATGCAAGAGGCTCATACTTCGCTCCTTGAACAAAAGTCTCACCCGTCCGACCCGAACATCCGGCGCCGCCGCCCCAGTTGCCGACTGCGGCGTGATGGCCTGACATCCGCTTTCGCCGTGCGCGCGCCTTTCACCGATTTCGTGCGCGGCCGGTCGGCGGAGCGGCTTGCAACAGCGACCTCACCCACCTGTCGCTCGCCCGCCAGGCCATACTGGAGCTTCTTGGACGCTTTAGCAGTCTTGCCGGCCATGGCCGCTGTACCGGCAATCAACATGGCCGCACCGCCAAGCAGATAGCCCGTCACGCGACCCATTGGGCCCATGCCCGAGCCATCGGCCGCCTGGGCCTTGGAAATGCCAGCCGCTGTCAGCGCAAAGCCGGCTGCCAGGACGACCGATCCAATTGTTCGCCTCAGAACCATAGGTCGCGTGCTCGATAAATCCAGGCAACGGCCCCGTCGGCTGTAGCCCCCGCCGTTTCACGAAATTCTAGAGACTCCAGCGCCGGCGGCCCCATCCGTATGCGGCCGTATTAAGGCATCGGGCAATTCCTGAGGGCGGACTGCCTGGAAGGGCTCGACCCTGAGCGACCAATGATGTGAGGGGGCGCTACGCTTCGCCAACCAGGGCCGCAAATCGCCCGCGCCAGTGGCGGGCCAGCTCGGTCTCGGCGGCGCGGTTCTCGTAGCCGCTGGAATTGAAGGGCCGGTCGGGCACGCCGGTGTAGTGATGGGCGTACCACTGGGCGGCGGCGGTGATGCGCTGCGAAAAGGGAGTGGTGGAAAGGCCAAAGTCGCGGCAGCCGCGGGAGATGTCCGGCACGTTGGGCGCTGCGCGCAGCATGGGGGGGCTGAACGACGCCAGGGTTGCACGCCGGCGGATGACCTCCCAGGGAACGTACACGCGATCGCAGGTCTTGCCCAGCGCGCTCCAGATGGCGTCGGTCCAGGTCACATCGTCCAGAATCTCCGGCGCGGTCAGATGGTAGATGCCCCGCGCGGTCGCCGGCGACTTGATGGCCCGGATCAGGTTGGGGGCCACATCCTCCTGAAAGATCGTGCGGAAGCAGGCCCGATCTTCCATGGCCATGAGCATGGGCCCGCCATCCAGCAGTCGCTGCACCCACCACCACAGCCGCTTGGAGCGGTCCTCGTAGCAGCCCATGACGGAGGACAGGCGGATGATCGTGTAATCGGTCCGGGCATTCTCGACGAGCCACTTTTCGCAGTGCCGCTTCTTGGCGGCGTACTGGCTTTCGCCTTCGGGGCCGGCGGGGAGACTGTAATCCAGGCCCGACCAGTCACCCACGGATTCGGGAATCGGGCAGTTCGCGCGGTAGTCGATGCCCATGTTCTGGTACACCGACGTGCTGGAGACAAACAGGTAGCGGCCGATGTTGCCGGCCAGGGCCTCGTCGGCGTTTTGCACATCATCCCGCTCGAAGGCGACCATGTCGATCGCGCCGTCAAACTGCCGGCCCTTGAGCTGGCGGCGGAATTCCTCGCGATCGGTTCGGTCCGCCAGGATATGCCCCACGCGGTCCCACCACGGCGGCTGCAACTTCCCGCGCGACAGCACCGTCACTTGGTCGCCTTCGGCCAGCAGCCGCTCGACCAGAGTGACGCCCATGAAGCGCGTGCCGCCGATGACCAGGAAATGCAAGCGCGGCTCCTATTCGATCCCCAACAAAGCCTTTTCCTATGGGGTGCCACGGCTGTCCGCAGCCGTGCGCTCGCGGCCGCCCGCCAAGGGCAGGTTCGGCGGAAACCAGCCAGACCTTCATCCGCCGTCGCGGGCACAGCGCACGGCTGCGGACAGCCGTGGCACCCATCCACAATAATGCTACATTCCAAGCAGGTTCTTCTCTTGCTCCATAGGCAGGGCGTGCGGGATACGGAATCGCCAGTAGTCCTTGCCTTCGCTTTCCTTGCCGGCCGACAGGGCATACAGGGCGGCCTTCTTCACCCGCACGCGCAGCCGAATCTGGCGATTGGCCGCATCGGCGGGCTTGCCCTTGCCGCGCCAACTAAGGCGGTGGCGGACGGAGTCGCCCTGCACGGGCGCGGCATCGGCCAGGGCAAAGCCTTCCAGGGCCTTGCCTTCCAGGTCCGTCACCTCGGCGCGGAGCGAGCCGCCGGCGGCGATTTGGGCGTTGGCGTAAAACTCGCCCGCCTCGGTCCAGAATGGCCGGGTCAGCAGTTCCGCCTCACCATCGCCGGCGTTGAGGCTGATGAACCGGTCCGGGCCGATCGAGGCGTAACTGATGCCCCACTTGGGCTCGGCATCGCCGCGCGTGGAGATCTCGTGCGGCACGGAGGCGGCGGAATAGTAGAAGCGAATTTCATTATCGAGGAAAACCGGCAGGCTGGCCGGGTGAATCTGCCCACCATCCCACGCGCCCGCCTCGCCGATGGGGATAAAGGGTGTGCCGGCCGCCGCCCGGCGCCACGACCAGCCGCTGCGGCTATAGGCCAGCTCGGAGAACAGCAGCCCGCGATTCTTGAAGAAGGTCAGGTCGTCGGTCTTGGTGAGCCACATCCACAGGATGCCCAGCTCGTACGCCCCGTACGGGGCCGCCTGCATGCCGTAATACTGCACCTGCGGCGGATCATCGGGCTGCTGGTCGATCACGACGCGCGGCTCCGTCCAGTGGATGAAATCCCACGACTCGCTGCGGGCCACGCGGCGGTCCATCTCGATGGGCCGGATATACAGGACGTAGCGCCCGTCCATCGCGCGCATCAGGCCGACGGGGCCGCCGGAGGTGACGCCCAGGGCGGGGTTCTCGCCGGCGGGTACCCAGTGAATGCCGTCGGCGCTGCGGAAGCCGGCCACCCGCTGCGTGGGCTTGGCGCCGTGCACCAGCTTGTACTTCCAGCCGGGACGCGGCTCGTGCTCATCGTAGATGACCGCGGTGCCGTGCGGCGCGCCGTCGAAGAGAATGTTCGTGCCTTGGCCCTGAAACTTCACCAGGTCCAGCACCGGCCGCTCCCAGGCGATGCCATCGGTGCTGTGGGCATACGCCAGGGCCGGCCCGCGATCGTTGGGGTTGTAGCATTTGTACCACAGTTGCCACAGCCCATCCGTCGGCCGGCGAATGACCGTGCCGTAGAAACTCATCAGGTTCACTTCCGAGGGCAGGTCGGCTCGCAGCAAAGGCGCACCCGCGCGCTTGCGCGGCGCGTGAAACTGGCGGGTGAATCCCTGGGCAATCTCCACATCGCGATAATCGAAGAAGAGAAACTTGATCATGGGCTTCTTTGCTCCCGCACCTCTTGGGCCGCTTTAACCGGGCTTCCTGCGCCTGGCCCATGAATCAAGATACGTTGATTCGGCCCGTTCGTAAAGTGGCCAAGACAGGTTTCGCGGGCGGCCCAGACTGAGGAAACGCTGGACCAGAATGCCCCTTGCCGTTTCTTCAGCCTACAGCCTACAGCCTACAGCCTGCCATTCGTATCCTGTCACTGCAGGTTGATATCATTCTGGGAGGTACTCAGTGGAAGGAGTGACCTGTATGCTGCGCATGAAACTGCTGGCCTGCGTAGTCCTGCTGGCAACCGCCGTCGGCTGCCAGCGCCATTACACCATCACCTTCGTCAACATGACCGGCCAGGACCTGACCGTGACGATGCAAGGCCCCGGCCAGGTTCAGCCCAACCCGCCGGCCATGCCGCTGGCGCGCGATGGGGGACGGTGCCTGTTCAAAGTGGCCGTCGAGGAGAAGGATCTACCGGCCAACTACGCCTGGCACGCCGACAGCCACGAAGGCTCCATCGTTGTCCAGAAGGATTCCAACCCGGACCTGCTCGTCAATATCCGCAAGCGATAGCCTGTGGCGGGGCCTCATCGCTCGCGCGTCAGCTCCGCCAGCAGGCGCAGCCGCCGCCAGTCGGCGCCGGGCATGACATTGTCGCTGGCGCCGAGGATGCAGTCCGACCGGCCGCGCATCACCTGGATGACCTGGCGAACGTGCGGTTCGTATTTATCGGCCGGAAATGTGGGGTCGAAGATCGTGCTGGGCAGGCCGCCCCAGCAGACGATCTTGCCCTGCCACGCCTGGAGATAATCTTCCAGCCGGGTGGTTACGAGCGGCGCGGTGGCCAGGCAGTCGGCGCCGTCGAAACGGGCTTCCAGCACATCGGCGATGAGGCCGGAACACTCGGCATCGGCGTGGAAGACCACCTTGCGGCCGTCCCGGTGCATTTGCTCGTTGAAATCGCGGAAGTACGGCAGGAAGTACTGCCGGAAGATCGGGCGCGGCGTCATCTGCGTGCTGAAGTGCGTCCCGTGCAGGATGAGCTTGGCGCCGCTGGCCTGCACGTACGGCCACAGGTCGCGGCGGAAAATCCGCGCCATCTCGGCGATCAGCTTTTCAACCACATCGCCGAAATCCGCCAAGTGCAGGTAGAAGTTTTCGTAGCCGGCCCAGGAGATCATCAGCATATGCGCCGGGCAGCCGCCCACGATGAGCATGGGCAGCCCGGCATCGCCGGTGGCGGCGTCGAAATCGGCGAACGAGCCCGGGGCAAATTCCAGGTGCGCCCCGCCGACGTGGTCCAGCAGGGTGAGATAGTCCTCGCGAGTGCACAGCGGGTAGGCCAGGCTGTGCGAGCGCAGGCCCATGCGCTCCATCTCGGCGCTCCAGCCGGCGCGATGAGTCAATGTGCGCTGGGGAAACCGGTACTCGCGGACAATCTCGGAATCTGTCCGGGTCTCGACGACCTGGCAGGACGGAAAAACCCACCGGGGCTGGCGGCGAAACCGCGCGGCCCGGCTGAACCCCAGGTAGTCCTCGACCTGCTCTTGCGAAAGTCCCGCCAGTTCCGCCGGCAGCGTTTGCGCGGAGGCGGCATCCTTGTGCCACAGGTCAAGGCGGATCGACACGGGAGGCGAGGGGGATGTTCGCCCCTCGAATACCGCTTCAATCTGCTGGCGCCGCGTGAGGGGTCTCGTTTCCAACATGCAGGCTATTTTCTACTAAGCCTTGCCCCATGCAATGGCAAAGATGGAGCCGTCTCCGGACGAGCGAAAGAAAACCCCCACCCCGTCGGGCAGGCATCGGGGCGGGGGGCACAGCATGGCTCTGTCAAAAACCCGCGTCGGGTGAAAGAACAATACAATCACAGCGGCGAACATAAGGTCGGGGGAAACGTCAGGAAAAGTCCGCCCCGTGCTGCTCCACCCGGAACAGCGATTGGCAGTCTATCGGTTCGCCGGGCCGGGCTGGTTTAGCGCAATTCGGAAAGCGTCCACGAAAATTCTGCTAACGGCAAATTCCCCCCCGGAAAAGCCGGCCGCACTCTTTCCCGGTCGTGGGATTGCGTTACAATCCGCCAGCGCGCCTTCCGGCGTTCCACGGGCAAGGAGTCAATCATGGAATATCGCATCCCATTGGGCCGCAGCGGCCTGTCGGTTTCACCGATCTGTTACGGCACGTGGCAGCTTTCGCCGAAGTTCTGGGGCGAGGTTTCGTGCCCCGACATTGTCGCCGCCGTCCGCCGGGCCTACGAGCTGGGCATCAACTTTTTTGACACCGCCGGGGCGTACGGCGACGGCCTTTCCGAGCGGGTCTTAGGGCAGGCCCTGGAGATGTTGCCGCGCGAGAAGGTCGTGGTCGCCACCAAGGTGTATCATCATTTCCACCCCGACGGCCGGCGGCACGGGGATCTGTCGGGCAAGTATATCGCCCAATATTGCGAGGAGGCGCTGGCCCGGCTGCGGATGGATTACATCGACCTGCTCCAGCTTCACTCGTTTGATGTCTTCACGCCCATGGCCGAGACCTGCCAGGTGCTGGACCGCCTCCGCCAGGCGGGCAAGATTCGAAGCTACGGAGTAAGCAACTTCAGCGTGGAGCAACTCCGCATGGGGCACGCCCATGGCGATTTCGCCACGTGCCAGCCGCGCTACAGCCTGCTGGACCGCCGCGCGGAAGAGGACATGCTGCCGTACTGCGCCGCCCAGAACGTGGGCGTGCTGGTCTATAGCCCCCTGGAGCACGGCCTGCTGACGGGCAAATTCGACGGCAGCGAAACGTTCACCGATCTGCGCAAGAACAGCGGCCGCTTCCAGGGTGAGCGATTCCGCAAGCTCGCCGCCGCGGTGCGGAAGCTCCAGCCGCTGGCCGACAAGTATGGTCTGACGCTGACGCAGCTCTCGCTGGCGGCAACGCTGTCGCACGCGGCGGTGCACTGCGCCATCGTGGGCATCAAGAATGCCGGCCAGATTGAAGAGGCCGCCGGCGCCCTGGGCAAGCGAATCGAGCGGGAGGATTATTTTGCGATTCGCGTGATGCTGCAGGAGTAGGAGGGCGCGAATCCGTTAAGCGGAAAACGCAAGAGACATGCACCGGCCCTTTTCGGATTAGCGGATCAAGGTTTTTTCATTTGCCCCGAATGGCCGCCAGCAGTTCCTTGGCCGGGCCCGCCTTGGGCAGGTACGTGAAGGCGCCGGCCTGGAGCATCTTGCGGGCCATGTCAGCCTCGTCGAACATGGACAGGCCGATGATGCGCATGTCCGGGTGCTTGGCGCTGATCTGCCGCGCGGCCTCCACGCCGTCCATGACGGGCATCAGAACGTCCATCACAACCACATCAGGTCGTAAGGATTCGGCCTTCTCAACCGCCTCGACGCCGTTGCCGGCCTGGCCGACGACCTCGATATCTTTCTCCTCTGCCAGCAGCGCCTGGAGTCCCTCGCGCATCAGTCGGTGATCATCCACCAACAACACGCGCCATCGCCCGTCGCCCTCAAGGATCTCCTGCTCCCGCGGTTGGGGCCGGTCCTCTCGGTCAGGCTCCCCCGGCGCGCGCAACTCTTCCTCGCTCGCCTGGGCCGCCGCACGGGCCACGTTGGCGGAATCCGCCGCATCCCCCAAGGCCACTGGCTTGCCAAGTCCTGGAGGCCTGTTACGGCTGCGTGATTCTTCAGTCATGAGTTGCATAGGACTCCGCATCCATCATTCGCAGTCAGCTCTTATTACCATGTTACAGCTTAAACGGCCCGCGCGTCGGGCACAACCGCCCGCACAGCGGTCCTGGCCGCCTCAGACACTGGCGAAGGCGCGGGCGGGGCACTAAGATGAGACAGCGCCCCACCAGGTGCCTTGGTGAAGGAAGCTCATGTTCATCCGTAACGCATGGCTGGCCGCGACGGCGATGCTGCTCCTGGCGGCCTCCAGCGGCTGCCAGCACCGGACATACCGAATCCTGACCGACCTGCCCGAGCCGCCCCCGGGGCTGGGACCTGAGGCGCCGGCCGCCTCATGCCCCGCCTCCTGTCCGACCAGCGGGCCCACGCCCATGTCCGCGGCGGAATCCCAGGTGCTGCTATGCGATTCAAACGATGCGCTCTGGGCGCCCGAATGCCGCGAGGTCGCCTGGCGATATATCGTCATCCATCACAGCGCCACGGACACCGGCGGCGCCGCCAGCTTCGACCGGCTGCACCGGCTGGTGCGGCACTGGGATGAGCTGGGCTACCATTTCGTCATCGGCAACGGCAGCGAGTCAGCCGACGGCGCAATCGAGATCGGCCCGCGCTGGTACAAGCAGAAATGGGGCGCCCATTGCGGCGGCACGCCCAACAACGAGTACAACGAATTCGGCATCGGGATCTGCCTGGTCGGCGATTTCCGCCAGCACCTGCCCAGCCCCAGGCAACTGGCGGCACTCTCGCGGCTGGCACGCTACCTGGCCAAGCGCTACCAGATTGGCCCCGAGCGAATCATTGGCCACGGCCAGGCCCCCGGCGCCACCACGGAATGCCCCGGCCAGCAGTTGCAGGCGTATATCATGACGACCTTGCACAAGGAGATCGCCAGTGATCAGTCCCAATAACCCCGCGCCCCCGCAGCCGCTGACACTCACCGAGGCGATCGATTTTTCCCGCGGGGCCATCGTCTCCAAGACGCTTGTAGACCGGCCCACCGGCACCATCACGCTTTTCGCGTTCGACGCCGGCCAGCGGCTCAGCGAGCACACCGCGCCTTTTGACGCCGTGGTTCAGGTTATCGAAGGTGCGGCCGAACTGACCATCGGCGGCCGGCCCATCATCTGCCGCGCCGGACAGATGGTGATCATGCCCGCCAATGTCCCCCACGCCGTCAACGCCGCCGAGCCGTTCAAGATGCTGCTGACGATGATTCGCTCATAGCGGCGGGGCCGAGTAATAACTTCTAATTGCAGTATCGGCCGCGGGTTACTGCTATTTTGACAGACTGTGCGTAACGCATAGTTGGCCGGCCACTGGTCAACTTCGAAGCCCCTCAAGTGGTCACTTGACCACGTGCTGATAAGCTGCAGGTGCGAAACTTTCGCCTTCTGTAACACTTAGAGCATAATTGGCGCATCAGGGGTGAACGTTTTGCACGACGGACTTGCCCTATCCGTGGCAGTGGGGACCACAATATGTAGTGGTGCCGGGTAGGTTCCCGCACAATGACTTCATCACGGAAATGAAGTGACTTCATGACGGTCATGAAGTGAAGCCTGGTCAGGCTACTGGCCGGATCGATGGTCCCTCCAGCCCTTAACCGATCAACTTCCTTTCAAGCATCGCCTTGGCCTGCGCCGGCGGGGCCTTGCCCGCCGACAGCTTCATAATCTGCCCCATGAGGAAGCCGCGGGCCTTGTCGGCCTTCTTGTCGCCCGCGCGGATCTGGGCGACGATCTCCGGATTGGCGGTGATGGCCTGATCGACCCAGGCCTCCAGTTGGGCCGTGTCCGTCACGGCCAGCAGGTTCAGCGCCTTGGCGGTGGTCAGGGGCTCACCGCCTTTTTCGATCATCTCCACCAGCACGCGGTCGGCGGCCGAAGCGCTCACGGTACCGGCATCCATCATCTTGGCCAGTTCGGCCAATTGCCCGGCCGTGATGCCCACCTCCGCCAAGCAGCAGCCGCGCTCGTTGGCGGTGGCGGCAATGCGCCCCAGGAGCAGGTTGGTCACGCGCTTGGCGGTAGCGCCAGCCGCCACGGCCTCATCCAGCAGGTTGCCGCTGGGGGCATCCTGGGTCAGGGCGTCGGCCTCTTTAAAACTCAGGGCATACTGCTGCATATACCGGGCCCGGCGCGGCAGCGGCAGCTCGCCGATCTGTGCGGCGATGCGGCCGCTCCACGCCTCATCCACAACGACGGGCATCAAGTCCGGGTCGGGGAAATAGCGGTAGTCGTGCGCCTCTTCCTTCTCGCGCTGGAAAACGGTCTTGCCCGTCACATCGTCGAAGCCGCGGTTCTCCTTGCCCAGCTTTTCCAGCGTGTAGTTGGGGTCTTGGCGCCACTGGGCGTACTGCCGCTGGATTTCGAACTCCACGCACCTCTCCAGGCTGCGGAAGCTGTTGAGGTTCTTCACCTCCACGATGGGCGTCTTGTACAGCGCGCCCTCGCGCTCGATGTGCAGGTTGATGTTGGGCTCGAATCGCATGTGGCCCATCTGCATGTTCGCCTGGCTGACTGAAAGCCAGCGGACCAGCCGCTGCATGGCCCGCCCGTACGCCCCGGCCTCCTCAGCCGAGTGCATGTCCGGCTGCGAGACGATCTCCAGCAGCGGCGTGCCGGCGCGGTTGAGGTCCACCTTGGTGCTGGTGGGGTCATCGTGCAGGTTCTTGCCGGCATCCTCTTCCAGGTGGGCGCGGATGATGCCCACGCGCTTCACCTGCCCATCGGCCAGCGGCACCTCGATGGCGCCGCCGACGTTGAGCGGCAGGTCGTACTGGCTGATCTGGTAGTTCTTCGGCAGGTCCGGGTAGTAGTAGCTCTTGCGGTCCCACTTGGAGAACGCGCTGACCGTGCAGCCCAGCGCCAGTCCCGCCTTCATGGAGAACTCCACCGCCTGGCGGTTCATCACGGGCAGTGCCCCGGGCAGCCCCAGGCACACCGGGCACACGTTCGTGTTGGGCGGATCGCCGAACCGGTTGCGGCAGCGGCAGAACATCTTGGTCGCCGTGTCCAGCTCGACGTGGATCTCCATGCCGATGATTGGCGTGATCTTGTCTGCGGTCGTTGTCGTCATGGCACTGTCCAGTCTCGAAAAGACAGAGTTAGCAGGGATACAGGGGATGCAGGGGATAGAGGCAAAAGAGTAAAAGCCGGAACAAGAACACTTTCATCTGCTTTTCTCTGTTCTTATCCCATGCATCCCCTGCATCTCTGCTCATTTTTCTTCCCTCCCCGCCGGCGGCACCAGTTCCTGGCTCCCAAGCCCGCGCTCGACCATGCGCGCGGCGCGAAGAAGTTTCTCCTCTTCGAAGATGCCGGCCAGCAGTTGCACGGCCAGCGGCAGGCCGGTGGAATTCAGGCCCACCGGGAGGCTGATAGCCGGGATGCCGGCCAGGTTCACGCTGATGGTGTAAATGTCCGACAGGTACATCGTCAGCGGGTCGGCCGTCTTGGCGCCCGCGCGGAAAGCCACCTCCGGCGAGGTCGGGCCCAGCAGCACGTCCACCTGGCCGAAGGCCGCGCGAAAATCCTCCGCGATCAGCCGGCGGACCTTGAGCGCCTTGAGGTAATGCGCGTCGTAATAGCCGCTGGAGAGAGCATAGGTGCCCAGCATGATCCGCCGCTTGACCTCATCGCCGAACCCCTCGGCCCGCGACTGGCTGTACAGCTCGATGATGTCCCCGACGGTCTTGGGAGTGCGGTGCCCATAGTGCGCGCCGTCGTAGCGGGCCAGGTTGCTGGAGGCCTCGGCTGTGGCCACGATGTAGTAGCACGCCACGGCGTAGCTGCTCAGCGTGCCATCGGCGCCAACATCAATCCGGCTGTGCGGCAGCGAGATCTCCACCAGCGTGGCGCCGGCGTCCGTGAGGCATTTGGCCGCCTTTTCCACGGCGGCGCGAATCTCGCCGTTGAGTTGATCGCTGATGAATTCCTTGACCAGTCCCACGCGCAGACCCTCGACCGGCCGTTCGACGGTCGCGGCATAATCGGCCACGGGCGTATCCGCGCTGGTCGAGTCATGACCGTCGTGGCCGGCGATGGCGCTGAGCATCAGCGCTGCATCGGGCACATTGCGGGCCAGCGGGCCGATCTGGTCGAGGCTGGAGGCGAAGGCGACCAGGCCGTACCGGCTGACCCGCCCGTAGGTGGGTTTGAGGCCCACGCAGCCGCACAAGGCCGCCGGCTGGCGGATGGAGCCGCCGGTGTCGCTGCCCAGGGCCGCCGCGCACAGCCGGGCCGAGACCCCCGCCGCCGCACCGCCGGATGAGCCGCCTGGCACGCGCGCCAGATCCCACGGATTGGCCGTCTTCTGGAGCGCCGAGTTCTCCGTGGAGGAGCCCATGGCGAACTCGTCCATGTTCGTCTTGCCCAAAATGACCGCCCCGGCCGCCTCCAGCTTCTGGACGGCCGTGGCCGTGTACGGGGCGTGGAAGTTTTCGAGTATCTTCGAAGCGCAGGTCGTCTTGCCCCAGGCGGTGCACATGTTGTCCTTGATGCTTACGGGCACGCCGCCCAAGGGCCCGAGGGGCTTGCCGGCCGCGCGGGCTGCATCGATTTGGGCGGCCCGCTCCATAGCCCGATCCGCGAAAACCTGCGTATAGGCCCGAATCGCACCGTCCTGCCGCTCGATCGCATCAAGGTACGCCCGCGTCGCCTCGGCGGCGGAGACCTGCCCGGCGGCGATGGCATCTCTCAGGGCCAGGGCCGACATCTCGCGCGGGGCCGTCATTGCGAGTCTCCGATCACCTTGGGCACGAGGAAGAAGCACTCATCCCGCTGCGGGGCGTTGGCCAGCGCCTGCTCGCACGACAGCGAGGCGCCCAGTTGGTCATCCGCCAGCACATTGGTGAAATCCAGCGGATGCGCCATCGGCTCGACCTTCTCCGTGTCCAGCTCCTTGAGCTTGTCGAAGTAGCTCAAAATCGCCCCGAGTTGCGAGCCCATCGCTGTGGCCTGCGCATCGCTCATCGAGATTCGAGCCAGCTTGGCCACATGCCGCACCAGTTTCTTATCGATTGAATCGCTCATGCTTGCTTGCTCCGGAGGCCAACAAGTTCACTCTCACCGGCCCAGATTTACGCCCTGCTGAGCCAGGAGTGTCTGAAGCCGGGCAATGTCAACGCGCCGCACATCCCCATCCGCGCGGGCCGCCAACGCGGCGGCGGTGCCGGCGGCCTGGCCGGTGGTGCAGCAGACCGGCACGATGCGGATCTTGTCGTGCACGCCATGGTCGCAGCCGATACACCGGCCGGCAACGAGAAGATTCTCCAGCCGCTGCGGGATCAGCGACGAATACGGAACGGTAAACGTGTACGCCCGCCCGATCGTGTCGTCGAAAACGCGGCCTGCCTTGCCATCCTCGGCCGTCAGCATCGCGTCGGCGACAATGCGCCGAGTCTCGCGCACGCCCATCTGCTCGGCGATGCAGGAAATATACGACTGGGCCATGCCCGGCAGCTTTCGCACGTTGGCGAACTCGGCGAGGATGGCCGCGCGAAGCTGAATCTCCAGCCGCGTCAGCTCGCGGACATCGGCGCCGTCGCCCTTGATGCTGCCGCCCCAGGCGTTGAACTCGCCGGGGTTGACGCGGGTCTCGCAGATGGACGAGCAGGGCTGCACGGCCAGCTCCCAGGGCTTCTCGTAGGAGCCCCACACCTTGGAATCGGCCCCGGCGATCATGTACATGGTGGTGATGGGGGCCAGGTGGCCGTGGGCGTCGCCTTTAACTGTCAACGCCCCGGCCAGATGCGACACGTCGGCATCGCCGGTGGCGTCGATGACCACCTTGGCGGCGATGGCCTGGCGGCCGGACTTGTTCTCGACGATCACGGCGTTGATGCGGCCGTTATTCACCTGCACCGCGGCGCACCAGCTATGGTAGAGCAGCGAGACGTTCTCCCGCTGCAGGAACACATCGGCCAGGTATTTGGAGATGGGCGCTGAGACGACGGCCCAGTTTTCGTTGGGAATCCACTGCCCCCAGGCCACACCGCCCAGCTTGGCCAGTTCCCCATAAAACTCGCGCTGGATGCCCCAGATGCCGGCCTTCTCCGGCACGGTGACCACCAGGCCGCCGACGGCGGCGCCGCCGACATACCCCCAGCGTTCGACCAGCGCGGTGCGGGCGCCGTTTCGCGCGGCTGCCACCGCCGCCGGCAGGCCGGCCGTGCCGCCGCCCACGACGACGACGTCCACTTCCTCCACGATCGGAATCTGGCGAGCCGGCTCGGTGATCGTACGCAGACTCATGACTTCTCCTTGCGCATCGGCCCGATGATGCAGCACGCAGGACACCGGCGGCCAATCATACCTACAGCGTACCGTGGGGCAACGGGCAAGAAGCCCTCTTGGCGCTGGCGTTTGCCCAATGATCCGTTAGACTAAGCCCGTTTGGCGGCTGTGCGGCTGCCGCCGGGCGGATGCGGGTGTTGGAGGATATATTTCAGACATGCTGATCTTCGAGGCCTATCGTGATGGTGCGCCGGCCAAAACCGTGGACCTGGCGGCCGCGCATCTTCTGGGGGCGGAGTCCGTGCCGATGCGCAGCGAGATTAGCGCCAAGGCCGGACGAATCACCTGCCAGAAGCGTGCCGAAGGCGCCGCGGCGCTGGCCTTGATGTGGGAGGCCGGCTCGGCCGGCCGGCTGCTGCTGGCCACCACGCGGCTGCCCGAACGTGAGCAGCCCTACAACCTCAATGTGGAGCTGGCCCGTGCGCGGCTGATGCTGCTCATCCAGAAGCGCGAGGACTGGGGGCTGTTTGACTATCCCGACGGCGCGGCCCTGTCGGAGGAACTGGACAAGATCCGCAAGCTGTTCGTCCAGGCCCTGGCGGTGCTGGGCGAGGGTGGAGAGGCGGCCCAACTGGCCGATGAATGCCTGACGCAGGCGGTGGAACTGTCGGAGCAGACGGCCCTGTTTCACGCCTCGATCTTCCTGAAGCGCCGGCGCTCCCGCGGCGGCGAGCGGCCCACGCTGGGCTGTGTGGTCGATCCGGCCAGCTTCTCCGAGCCCGTGGTGCAGCGGCTGGGGGAGGCGGTCGATTTCGTCAGCCTGCCGATGCCCTGGCGTTTCACCGAGCCGCGCGAGGGGCAGAGCGACTATGCCCGCCTGGATGCCTGGATGGACTGGGCGCAGCGAAAGCAAATGCCCATCCTGGGCGGGCCGCTGCTGAGCTTCGAGCCGGGCTTCTTCCCCGATTGGATCTACATCTGGGAGCACGATTTCGAGACCTTGCGCGACATGATGTACGAGCACGTGCAGGTCCTGGTCAATCGCTACGGCAAGGGCGTGATGGCCTGGAACGTGATTTCCGCGGCCCAGGCCTATAACGCGTTCGGCATGAATTTCGAACAGATGATGGAACTGACGAGGACGTCGTGTGCGGCCGTGAAACAGTTGGTCCCGCGGGCCACGGTGCTGGTGGACCTGGCGCTGCCCTGGGGAGAGTATTACGCCGCCAACCCCAGAACGATTCCGCCGATGATGTACGCGGACATGTGCGTGCAGAGCGGCGTGAAGTTCGATGCCTTCGGCGTGCGGCTGCTGCTGGGGGCCCCGGAGGAGGGGCTGTTCGTCCGCGACCTGATGGAAGTGAGCACAAAGCTGGACGAATTTGCCGGTTTTGGAAAGCCGCTGCACGTGACGGCCTGCCAGGTGCCCGGTTCCGTCGAGATCGATAAGGCCGACCACTGGTCCGGCGAGAAACCCGCCGCCGCCGCGGGGCGCTGGCATTTGCCCTGGGGCGAGCAGGTCCAGGCCGACTGGGCCGATGCGTTCTACCAGTTGGCGCTATCCAAACCCTTCGTGGATACCGTTTCCTGGCTGGACCTCAGCGATGGGCCCGGCCACTACCTGGCCTCGGGCGGGCTGTGCACGGCATCGCTGCAGCCCAAGTCGGTGTACGAGCATTTGCGTCAGCTTCGCTCGGCGTTGGCGCCGCGGCACGGCAAAGCCGCCCCGTCGGCGCATAAAGCCGGCGAGGGCCGCCCGGCCGCCGGACCAAACCATAAACCATGACTGACCCGTCGCCAGATTCACCTTCCGCTGCCCAGCCCGCTGGCAGCGGGGAAGCTTCAGCCGGCCAGGCGGTTGAATCGGCCGCTCGTGGCGCCTCTGCGCCGGCGGTGTCCGCGTCGCCCTCGCCGCGACCGGCCATCTGGCACTGGAGCCGGCGGAATCTCTCGGCGGTCGCCGCCCTTTCGCTGGGGCTGCTGGTCCTGGTGTGCTGGCGGTGGTATCGCAATGGAGCCATCGTCAATGATGACCTCACTGTCAGTTCCGTCCCTTTGCCGCCGGCCGCGGAGCGGATTAATCCGAACACAGCCACGTGGGCGTCGCTGGCTCGGCTGCCGGGCATTGGCCCGGGCCATGCCAAAGCGATTGTCACTTATCGCCAGAGTTTCTCGGCCACGCACGCCGGCCAAGTGGCTTTTGTCAGCGCCAAGGACCTGGCCAACGTGAGCGGCATGGGTCCAAAGACGATTGAGGAAATCCTTCCGTTTCTGGAGTTCTTGCCTCCGCCAGGTGCCGCATTAACCGCGACGCCCGCGACCAATCCGTAGTGGCGATACTGGATGCAGAAAAGCCGCCGTGGGAGGATTTCAAGGATCGGCTGGGCAAAGAGTTAGTTAACTTTGCCCGTCCGGCGATTCTCCAAAAAACAGTCGTGAACGGGAGTTTTTTGCTTGCAGGATTTAGAAGTTGTGGTATTATACGTATCAGGAAGCAACTGAGACAAAGAGCCTGGTCTTATGTGCGTCACGGTAGCATTTGTGCTGGAGGACGGCGGTTTATCCCTTCAAAGGTCAGGGATCTGCTCGACCTTGTAGAAGACCGATAATTTTGCGAGGGAACCATTCCAACAGACACGCCGGATCTCCCTTATCTGCGAAAGGAGGGTACTGATTGCGGCTTTGTTCGGCGTCTTGCCTGTTCATGACTTAAGTGGTTACTCTGGAGGTTGCCTGTCTGTGAGAGTGCCGCTGTGGCTCAGAAATCGAGCCGAGCACGATTGTCCAAGTCGTTTCAATCACATTTGAGATCGTGAACTGGCGGCGGGAAGAGTGAAAGCATTTGTTCCGGCTCCGTACGGGCCGGGAGTATAGGAGAAGAGTCTTTTTTTTTGAGCGGCGTGACCGGACATGGATGAGCGTCCAGTGCCGGCATGCATGAGGAGAGAGAAAAATGAAGCGAGTGATTGCTATGGTAGTTGTGACGTTGTGCGTGGCCGCGGCGGCGCAGGCAGCCGTGATCACGGCGGTGTACGAAGAGATCACGTACCCCACTCCCACGACGTGGAGACTGTGGCTGACGGAGACCACCAACTGGGATGGCATCGTGGCCGACATGACGCCCGGCGGCTTCGGCATTGCCGGCTTCAACGTTGACCTGACCGGCGTGACGACGGCCGGCAAGGCGGGCGTGACGGCAGCGTCGGCGACGCTCAACGGCTTAAACCCGAACTACGACCCCGACAATGATCCGCCTTCTGCGCAGTGGCAACTCTACGGCACCGTGGGCTTCCCCAACGGCGCCAGCCCGGCCACGGTGGATGGCAGCGGCAATGCCTCGGCTTTCGCCGGCCAGGACACCTCCAAGGCCATGGTCGTCTGCCACGGGATTGGCGTGAGCGCTGGCAGCTACGTGCTGACGGACACCGACAATTACCAGCTTGTCGGCAGTTATAGCTGGACCGCCCCCGGCGCTCCGGGCTCGGCCTCGCCGGGCGCGCAGGTCTTCAGCGGCAAGCGCGTTTCGGGCGCTACCGTTTCCGTCGTCTGGAGCGATCGTGACCAGGCCAACGTGTTCAATGACGGCACGAGCGTGAACACGACCACCATGCCGGTCGTTCCCGAGCCGGCCACGATGGCCCTGTTGGTTCTGGGCGCCCTGTCCGCACTGCGGCGCCGCCGGTAATAACGTCCTGGAAATGCTTTGGTTGAGTAACTGACGACACCCCCGGTGGAACAGATGTTCCACCGGGGGTTCTTTGTTTATGCACGCGGATTCGGTGTTTCAAACAGGTGGCCGCGAAGGACGCTCAGGAGTGTCAAGGGGAAGATTGCAGCTCAAGAGAGAATAGCCGGCTCATCAGGCAAACTCCGGATGGGGCACTCAGGTGTTTTCTGACATCAAGATATTTTCATTTTTCACCGATACTTACGTAATGGCATTTGAAGTTGGCCGTCGTTGCCAATCCGAGGGAGCGAGACGTAAACTTCAAATGACTGGCTTTCGAAAACGCCGCCTCGTCCATGGCGGGGAATCGGGCGGATACGGAAGCGATAGGTCGGCGCCATCCGGCGGCGGCCATCTTGGAGCGATTCGGCCATGACCAGAGGCGTCAGGGCGAAGTTGGTTCCGTTCATGCACGAGAAAAGCGACACAGATCAGCCGGTCAAGTGCGGGCCGTTTGTGACGATCTCACGGCAGTATGCCTGCCCGGGCTATTTCCTCGGCTTGCTGCTGGTGGACCTGCTGAACAAGAACGAACCGGGCGAAGAGAATCCATGGCGGGTGTATCAGCGGGAAATTCTCGACCGGCTGGCTCGTGACACGCACGTGCCCCCGGATGAGCTCAATCGGCTGCGCCGCGAGCCGCCGCGCATGCTGATCGATTTCTTCCGCAATCTCTCCAGCAAGGCCATGGACGGGTTTGAGGTTCGCAACCGCATCGCCGAGCTCATCCGCCACGCCGCCACCGAGGGCCACGTCATCCTGATCGGCATGGGCGGCGCGGGAGCGACCGCGGACCTGGAAAACGGCGTGCGCATCCGCCTGGAGGCGCCCAAGGAGTGGCGCGTGCAGCGGATCGTCGAGATGGAAGGCATCTCCTCCGTCGAGGCCCGGCTGCTGCTCCAGCGCCACGATGCCGAACGCGAGCACCTCCGCCGGCTGTACGCCATGCGTTTCCCGCGCGATCCCGTTTTTGACCTCATCTATGACTGCTCCGCCTTCAGCTTGGCCCAGCTCACGCAGCACGTGCTGGGGGCGATGAAGCTGAAGAAGATGGTGTAGCGCGAGGCAGGCTCCGCGCGAGTCAAGCTCCAATCGTCAAAAAGGTTGACCTTCCCGCGAGATTGCAAATTGCAAATTGCAAATTGCCAATTGGGGAGGGACCTCCTTCCTGGTTTTCAATTTGCAATTTGCAATTGGCAATTTGCAATTCTTGGCGGCTAGAATCCCGTCCATGAGCGAACAAAATCAGCGCAAAGAACGAGACTCTCTCGGCGAAGTTTCCGTTCCCGCCGGCGCGCTGTACGGTGCGCAGACGGCCAGGGCGATACAGAACTTCCCCATCAGCGGAAGGGCGATGCCGCGGGTGTTTATTTCGGCCGTGGCGGCGATCAAGCACGCCGCCGCACAAACCAACGGCGAGCTGGGATTGCTCGATGGCCGGCGTGTGGAGTGGATCATCGCCGCCGCCGAGGAAGTCATGGACGGCAAGTGGGACGACCAGTTTCCCGTCGACGTCTTTCAGACCGGCAGCGGCACGTCCACCAATATGAACGTGAACGAAGTGATCGCCAATCGCGCCATCCAACTGGCTGGAGGCGAGCTGGGCTCGAAAACGCCCGTGCACCCGAACGATCACGTCAACCTGGGCCAGAGCAGCAACGACGTGATCCCGTCGGCCATGCACATCTCCGCTTCGGTGGAGATGCATTACTGGCTCTTGCCGGAGTTGCGGCGGCTGGCCGATGCGTTGGCCGCCAAGGCCCGCCAGTTCGACGCGGTGGTCAAGATCGGCCGCACGCACCTCCAGGATGCCGTGCCCATCCGGCTCGGGCAGGAATTCGGCGGTTATGCGGCGGCGGTGGACAAGAGCATCGAGCGGCTGATTCACGACCTGTCGAACCTGGCGGAGTTGGCGATCGGCGGCACGGCCGTCGGCACGGGGCTCAACACGCACGAGCGGTTCGCGGCGGGGGTGTGCCGGCGGCTGTCGGAAGGCTTTGAAATCGCCTTCCGCGAGGCCGCCGACCACTTCGCCGCCCAGAGCATTCTGGATACGGTGGCGGCTACCGCCGGCGATGTGAAGACGGCCGCGTTGACGCTGGGCAAGATCGCCTCGGACATTCGCCTGCTGGCCTCGGGCCCGCGCTGCGGATTGGGCGAATTGGTGCTGCCGGCCATCCAGCCGGGCAGTTCGATCATGCCCGGCAAGATCAACCCGGTGATCTGCGAGAGCGTGATCCAGGTCGCCTGCCAGATTCTCGGCATCGAGGCCGCCATTTCCGCCGGCGCCATGGGCGGTGTGGGCTCTATCTTCGAACTGAACATGTGCATGCCCATGATCGCGGTGAATCTGCTGGACTCCATCGCGCTGCTGTCGGCCGCCGCCGAGGCTTTTCGAACCCGGTGCATTGATGGCCTCCAGGCCAACGCGGCGCGGTGTTCCGACCTGGTGGAGCATTCCCTGGCGATGTGCACCGTGCTGGCAGCTCAAGTCGGCTACGACGCCGCTGCGGAAATCGCCAAGACCGCCTTTGCCACGGGCAAAACGGTGCGGCAAGTGGCTATGGAAAAGAAAGTGCTGCCGGCGGAGAAGCTGAACGAACTGCTGGATCCGATGCGGCAGACGGGGAGATAGTTTTTGAACCAAGACGAAACACAAAGATCACCAAGAACACGAAGGACACAAAGGAGGGAGAAGCCAAAAAAGAAGAATAATGAGTCCCCGTGTCGCAGATCGCTCTTCTGCTTCTATTTTCCCCAGTCTTTCTTCGTGTTCTTTGTGGTCTTCGTGATCTTTGTGTCCGCCTTTATTTCCTGAGAAGCCCCTCGACCTGTGCAACGAGTTCCTTCACATGCCCAACCGAGCCGTCAAACGCTTTCCGCTCGGCGGCGGTCAATTCAACTTCAATGATCTTCTCGCATCCCGATGCGCCGAGCACGGCCGGCACGCCAACCCAGTAGCCGCCGACGCCATATTCGCGATCGCAGCGTACCGCGCAGGGCAGGATTCGCTTCTGATCGAGCAGGATGGCCTCGGCCATCTGCACGCTGGCGGCTGCCGGGGCGTAGTAGGCGCTGCCGGTCTTCAGCAGGGCCACGATTTCACCGCCGCCTTTGCGGGTTCGCTCGACGATGGCGTCGATCTGTGACCTGGGCAGGAGTTGTTCGATGGGAATGCCGCCGGCCGAGGCGTAGCGCGGCAGCGGCACCATGTCGTCGCCGTGGCCCCCGAGCAGCAGGGCGGAGATATCCTTGACCGAGCAGCCGATGGCCTCGGCCAGGAAGGTGCGGAAGCGGGCGGTGTCGAGCACGCCGGCCTGGCCGATGACGCGGTGAGCGGGAAGACCGCTGGCCTTGGCCGCCACGTACACCATGGCGTCCAGCGGATTGGAAACGACAATCAGCACGGCGTCCGGGCTGTATCGCGCCGTCTCGGCGGCTACCTCGCGGACGATCCGGGTATTGGCCGCCAGGAGGTCATCGCGGCTCATGCCCGGCTTGCGGGCCAGCCCCGACGTGATGATCACCACGTCGCTGCCGGCCGTGTCGGCATAATTGGTTGTGCCGGCGATGCGGGCTTCAAAGCCCTCGACCGGCGCGGCCTGGGCCAGGTCTAAAGCCTTGCCCTGGGGCAGGCCGTCGACGATATCCAGCAGCACAATATCGGCCAGCTCGCGCCGGGCCGCCCACACGGCGCAACTGGCGCCGACGTTGCCCGCCCCGATGATGCTCAACTTCTTCCGACCGGAGGCCATAGCGACATTCCTTTCTGGAGGTTGCCGTATGGTCGAATTTCAAATTGCAAATTGCAAATTGCAAATTGAAGAACTCCGGCGGATGCCCTTTCCTCTGTTGGCCGGACCGAGGCAGGGGCGAAACTTTCGCCCCTGGATTGGTAGCTGGCGATAGAGGCCAATTCGTCCCTAACAGAACCTGACCGTACTTTAAACGGTTTAAAGTTGCGGGCGGCTTGGGTCATCAATAAGCGTATGGCATATCCCATACGCTTATGCCGACAAGGCGTCTTCTACGACTTGGCTGGCGACTGGTTTGGCAGGCATTCGGCTTTTGTTACCCGGGCAATCAGTGACTGCGCTTGTGCATTTTCGCCTCTTTCAGCTTGCATATCGCCCCGCGCTCGCATCTAATCTCCGGATTCATCCCGGGGTCGCCCAACACGCCCCGGCTGAGACAACAGGAGATCGCCAGCATGGCCCCCAAAGTACCGTCCGATATTGAAATCTCTCAGGCCGCCAAGCCGCTGCCCATCACGGAGATCGCCCGCCGGGCCGGCATTTTGCCCGAGGAGCTGGAGCCCTACGGCGATGTGAAGGCCAAGGTGAAGCTGGATATCCTGGCCCGCCTGGCCGGCCGGCCCAACGGCAAATATATCGATGTGACCGCCATCACCCCCACGCCCCTGGGCGAGGGCAAGACCACCACCTCGGTCGGCCTGACGCAGGCGTTGGGCGTCCTGGGCAAGAAAGTGTTCCTGTGCATCCGCCAGCCCTCCATGGGCCCGACGTTCGGCATCAAGGGCGGCGCCGCGGGCGGTGGCTACAGCCAGGTTATTCCGATGGAGGAGTTCAACCTCCACCTCACCGGCGACATCCACGCCGTGAGCATTGCCAACAATCTGCTGGCCGCGGCCATCGACGCCCGTGTGAAGCACGAAGAGCATTGCGACGATGAGACCTGGGCCAAGACCGGCCTGCCGCGGCTGAACATTGACCCGGACACGATCACCTGGCGGCGCGTCGTGGACGTCAACGATGCGGCCCTGCGCTTCATCGAGACCGGGCTGAGCGAAGACTGGATGGACGGCCCCAACCGGCGGACTGGCTTTGATATCGCCGTCGCCTCTGAAATCATGGCCATCCTGGCCCTGGCGAGCGACCTGAAAGATATGCGAAAGCGCCTCGGGCGGATCATCGTGGCGCTGGACACCTCGGGCAACCCCGTCACCGCCGAGCAACTGGGCGTGGCCGGGGCACTGGCCGTGCTCATGAAGGATGCCATCAAGCCCAACCTCATGCAGACTCTGGAAGGCCAGCCGGCTTTCGTGCATGCCGGGCCCTTCGCCAACATCGCCCACGGCAACAACTCCATCGTGGCCGATCGCATCGCGCTCAAACTGGCCGATTACGTGGTCACGGAATCCGGCTTCGGCGCGGACATCGGCATGGAGAAGTTCTTCGACATCAAGTGCCGCATGAGCGGCCTTACACCCAACTGCGTGGTGCTGGTGGGCACCATCCGCGCCCTGAAGATGCACGGCGGCGGTCCGCAGGTGACCCCGGGCCGGCCGCTGCCCAAGGCGTATACGCAGGAAAACATGAAGCTGCTGGAGGCGGGCCTGGCCAATCTCAGGCGGCACATCGAGATTGCCCGCATGTTTGGCGTGCCGGTGGTGGTGGCGATCAACCAGTTCCCGACCGACACCGCGGCCGAACTGGAGCATGCCCGTGCGGCGGCCGCCGCCGCGGGGGCCGAAGATGCCGTCGTCGCCAGCCACTGGGCCCATGGCGGCAAGGGCGCGGAGGTCTTGGCCCGCGCCGTCGTCAAGGCGTGCGAAAAGCCGTCGAGCTTCAAGCTGCTCTACCCCGACAGCCTGTCCATCGAGGACAAGATTCGCACCATCGCCCAGAAGGTGTACCTGGCCGATGATGTGGAGTTTGCCCCGCTGGCCCAGAAGCAGATCGCCTCGTACGAGCGGGCCGGGCTTTCCAGCCTGCCCATCTGCATGGCCAAGACGCACCTGTCCTTGAGCCACGATCCCAAGCTCAAGGGTGTGCCGCGCGGCTTCACTGTGCCGGTGCGCGAGGTTCGCGCCTCCGCCGGCGCCGGCTTCCTCTACCCGCTGCTGGGGCAGATGCGAACCATGCCCGGCCTGCCCAGCGCGCCGGCGTTCATCGCTATCGACCTGGATGAAAACGGGAAGATCGTCGGGTTGTTCTAGCGGATCTGTTGGGAATGAAGAGAACCACGAAGATCACCAAGATCACAAAGGACACGAAGGAAGACAAAGAAGAAGGGAAGCTGGAGTAACGGCGAGACAAAAAAGAGAGGCACTCGGCGTGGTTTTGCTTTTGACTTTACTGCCTGGCTTTGCCTTTCTTCGTGATCTTCGTGGTCTTTGTGATCTTTGTGTCCGCCGTTCTTCCTCGCGCTAGACCTGCTGCTTGAACGGACCCCAGCGTTTTCGCTATAAAGCAGTGCCTGAGAATCGATTAGGTGCACCCGATGTTAGGCAGAGATTTGACATCCCGCGATCTGGCGGCCATGCCTTCGGCCGCAGCGCTCTTGGAGCAGGAATGGGCTCCCTGCCGCGATGGCTGCCCCGTGCACGCCGATGTGCGGCGGTACCTCCAGTTCATCGCCCAGGGGCAGTGGCGCGAGGCCATTGACGTCATTCGCGAGCGGCTGGCGCTGGCCTGCGTGTGCGGGCGCGTGTGCCATCATCCCTGCGAGGCCAACTGCCGCCGCAAGGATGTGGATGCCGCGGTGGCCATTCGCGAACTCAAGCGTTTCGTCGCGGAACACCAGGGCGCTGCGGGCGCCACCGTGCAAAAGCCCGCCCGCCAGGACAAGGCCCGCGTGGCCATCGTCGGCGGCGGGCCGGCCGGTTTGGCGGCGGCGCTGGAACTGGCCCGCAAGGGCTATCGGCCCACCATCTTTGAAAAACTGCCCGTGGCCGGCGGCATTCCCGCCACGGCTGTGCCGGCGTATAGGATGCCGCGCGAGGTGGTGCAGATCGACGTGGACTGGATCAAGGCCCACGGCGTCGAAATCATCACCGGCGTGCAGATCGGCAAAGACCGCACGCTGGCGCAACTTCTCTCGCAGGATTTTGCGGCCGTGCTGGTGGCCACGGGCATGACGCTCAGCCGCTCGCTGCCGCTGGCGGGGGCGGATCATCCCGGCGTGTTCAAGGTCATGGAGTTCTTGAACGCTATGACCTTTGGGCCCACGCCGGCCGTCGGCAAGGATGTGCTGGTGATCGGCGGCGGCAACGTGGCCATGGATGCCGCACGGACGGCCGTGCGGCTGGGCGCGGACCGCGTGCGGGCGATCTGCCTCGAAAACGAGCAGGAAATGCCAGCTTGGCAGTGGGAACGCGATGAGGCCAATGAGGAAGGCGTCAGCTTCATCCACCGCCGCGGGCCGGTTGAAATCACGATCCGCGGTGGCGCCATCGTGGGCGTCAAGGCCCGCAAGGTGACGCGGGTGTTTGATGAGGCCAAGCGATTCAGCCCCACGTACGACGATGCGGACGTGATCGACGTGCCGTGCGACACGGTCATCTTCGCCATCGGCCAGATGGCCGACACGAGCTTCACCGCCGGCTCGCCCGTGCAGCTTGATGAGCGCGGGCGGCTGCGCTTTGATGCAAAGACGCAGCAGACCAACGTGCCCAATATCTTCGCCTGCGGCGAGATCGTCACGCCTCCCGGCTCGGTGGTCGAGGCCTGCCAGTCCGGCCGCCGGGCGGCCGAGGCGATCGACCAGTACCTCACGCGCGGCCAGATCGCGCTGGATGAAACGCTGCCGGCCAAGATCGGCACGATTCCCGCCGCCACGGCGGAAAAAGTGCTGAAAGTCGAGCGCCATCCCGTGCCGTTCGAGCCGGCCGCCGCGCGGCGGGCCAACTTTCAGCCCATCGACCGCACGCTGGACATGGCGGCCGTCCTCGCCGAGGCCCGCCGCTGCATGAGCTGCGGCAGCGGCGCCGAGGTGCTGGTGGATAAATGCGCCGCCTGCCTGACGTGCCTGCGGGTCTGCCCCTTCGGCATTCCCGTGGTCACCGATGTGGCCCGCATCGCCTCGGACAAGTGCCAGTCCTGCGGCATCTGCATCGCCGAGTGCCCGGCCAAGGCCATCGTCTCCAAGGGTTGCCAGACGGGCGACATCGCCGGCTGCACCGCCAAGCTTTTGGCAAGAGCCGCCGGCCGCAAGATCATCGCCTACATCGGCGGCTTTGCCGCCTCCGACCGGCAGTGGCAAGGTCACGGCGGCGAGATTCCCGGCGTCGGTGCGATTTACCTGCATTCGACCAGCCGGCTGTCCGTAAGCGACATCCTGCACGCCTTGGAAGCCGGGGCCGATGGCGTCATCGTCGGCTGCCTGCCGGCCGGGCACGACCGTTATCCCGAGGTGGCCCATCGCACGCGCCTCCGTGTCGAGCAGGCCCAGCAGTTGCTTAAGGATATCGGCTTGGCCGCCGACCGCGTCGTGCTGGCCGACCTGGGCGATGGGTCCGACGCGGCCGTGCGGCAGGCGCTGACGGCGGCCGGCGGAAGGATTGCCGCGAGCATTACGGGATAAAGGTGCCGCGGTAATTCCCGGCACCCCGGTAATTCCCGGCACCCCGGTAATCCCGGTGCCACGGTAATCCCGGTGCCACGGTAATCCCGGTGCCACGGCTGCGTCGTTTGCAGCCGTGCGCTGTGACTAACGGAAATGCGAGCGGTTCGTTGGAACCCGTTGGACCTGGCACCTTGTTGTAGCTCGGGCGCACGGCTGCAAACGACGCCGCCGTGGCACCAGTCAGAGAACGCAGCCGTGGCACCAGGAATTACCGCAGCACCCCTGAATAGTTGGTAATGTGGCCGGAAATCGGCCAGTTCGGAGCAAGCGATGATAGTTGCAGAACGAAAAGACATCGACGAAATCCTCCAGCTCCTAGCCCCCTATAAGCGGGTGCTGGTGCTGGGCTGCGGAAGCTGCGTCACGGTGTGCCTCACCGGCGGCGAGAAGCAGGCCGAGGAACTGGCCACCTTGCTGAATTTGGCGGCTAAGCAGAAGAATCTGCCGCTGAAGGTCGAGTTCGACTGCATCACCCGCCAGTGCGACCGCGAATTCATCGCCAACCTGAAGGGCGACCTGGCCGGCTACGACGCCGTGCTCTCCATCGCCTGCGGCGTGGGCGTGGGTTTCATGAGCGAGCAGTTTCCCAAGGTGGCCATCCTGCCGGGTCTCAACACCACGTTCTACGGCGCCAACACGGCCCCCGGCGAGTGGAAGGAATACTGCCACGGCTGCGGCGAGTGCGTGCTGGCCTGGACGGGCGGCATCTGCCCCATCGCCCGCTGCTCCAAGAGCCTCATCAACGGCACCTGCGGCGGCACCAACGACGGCAAGTGCGAAGTGAAGCAGGAAATGGATTGTGCCTGGTACCTCATCTATAAGCGCCTCCAGGAACTGGGCCGGCTCAACGAGCTGTCCACCTTCCGGCCGGCGAGAAACTGGAGCAAGGACCGCTCCCGCGGCGTCCGCCGGCTGTCGCACGCCGAACTGGCCCAGGAGCCCGAGCAAGAGGAGGCTCATTCGTGAGCACGACCGACCCTGTCAGCAGACTTGAGCGGGCCTTAGCAGCAACCGCCGGTCACTTCGTGGTGACCGCGGAAATCGGGCCGCCCAAGGGCATCAATATCGACCCGGTGATCGCGGAGGCCCGGCATTCCCTCTCCCAAGGCGTGACGGCGGTGAATGTCACCGATATTCAGACCGCCGTCATGCGGGCAGGGAGCCTCGTCGGCTGCAAGCTGCTGATTGATGTGGGCATCGAGCCGGTGCTCCAGATGGTCACGCGCGACCGCAACCGCCTGGCGCTCCAGAGCGACCTCTTGTCCGCGTACATCCTGGGCGTGCGAAACGTGCTGGCGCTGACGGGCGACCACGTGGCCATGGGCGACCACCCCGAGGCGAAGATCGTCTACGACCTCGACTCGGTGGGCCTGCTGGCGGCGATGACCAATCTCGAAGCCGGCCACGACCTGGGCCGCGACCTTAAAGGCAAGCCCAACGAACTGGACGGCGCGCCGGCCTTCTTCAAAGGCTGCTGCGTGACGCCCTGCGCCCAGGAAGTCGAGCCGCAGGTCATCAAGCTGGCCAAGAAAGTGGCCGCCGGCGCCCAGTTCGTGCAGACCCAGGCGGTGTACGATCCGGCCGCGTTCGAATCGTTCATGAAGCTCGTCGAGAAGTACGGCATCAAGGTGCCCATCCTCGTGGGCATCGTGCTCCTGAAGAACGCCGGCATGGCCAAGTACATGAACAAGTCCGTGCCCGGCGTCTCCGTGCCCGAGCCGATCATCCAGCGGCTGAGCGATGCGGCCAAGGCCGACCGGCAGAAGGTGGCGGTCGACATCGCCGCCGAGCTGGTGGCCGCGATGAAGCCGATGTGCCAGGGCGCCCACCTGATGACCCTGGGCTGGGATCACTGCGTGCCGCAGATCGTCGCCCAGGCGGGCATCACAGTGGCCCCGCCGGCCGCGGCGGCTGCTACTACTAAACCGGCTGAGCGGGCGGCGATTCAACTGAGCGATTTTGCAAAGGATAGCGGCATGGGAGCCAGGCTGATCGACGGTGAACCGTTGGCCCAGGAAATGCAGCAGAAGATCGCCGTCGAGGCGGCCGAGCTTACCGCCAAGGGCCGCAAACCGCGGCTGGTCGCCGTCCAGGTGGGGGAGAACCCCGCCTCCAAGATCTACACCAACATGCAGGCCAAGAACTGCGAGTCGGTGGGCATCGAGTACCAGCTTCTAAACCTGCCGGCCGAGATGATGCAGGAGGAGCTGCTGGCCAGGCTGGCGGAATTGGGGGCGGATCATGCCGTCACCGGCATCATCCTGCAGATGCCCCTGCCGCCGCAGATCAACGCCCGCACGGTGCAGGCCGCCATCGACTGGCGCAAGGATGTCGAGGGCCTCCACCCGGCCAACCTGGGCCGCCTGCTGCTGTCCAACGAGATCGTCGCCCCCTGCACCGCCAAGGCGGCGGTGGAGCTGCTGAAGCGCACCTGCCCCGACCTGGCGGGCAAGGAAACGGTGGTCGTCGGCCACAGCGAGATCGTCGGTAAGCCCGTGGCCGCGCTGCTGCTCCAGTCGCTCAACGCCTCGCCGACCGTGACGGTCTGCCACGTGGCCACCAAGGACCTGGCCGCCCACACCCGGCGGGCCGAGGTGCTGATCGTGGCCACGGGCGTCTCGCAGGCCCGCTGGCTGGGCTACCAGCGGCGAAGGAAAGCCGGCGAGGCCGTGTCGAGGCCGGATCTATCGCCCATTATCAAGGCGGATATGCTGCGTGAAGGCGCCATCGTCATCGACGTGGCCATCAACCGCATTCCGCGCGGCCTGGATGGCGCCGGCGAACCCCTCAAAAACGCCAAGGGCAAACCCGACCTGGTCACCGTGGGCGATGTGGATTTCCAGGGCGCCTTGTCCAAGGTGGCGGCTATCACGCCCGTGCCCGGCGGCGTCGGGCCGGTGACCGTGGCCATGCTGCTGGCCAATACGCTGGCGTGCGCCAAGGCGCTGGCGTAGCCGCATGGAAGGTTATAGTCGAGTCTCCAGTGGTGGGTGCCACGGCTGTCCGCAGCCGTGCGCTGTGCTCACGATGGCAACGGAGCGCGCCAATGGAACCCATCGGACCTTCCACTTTGCCCCGCCGGTTCGAGCGCACGGCTGCGGACAGCCGTGGCACCGGACTTCGAAGAGGAAACTTCCTCATCCCGGCAGCGGCTGCGCCGGGTAAGGTCCGATCCCCGGCGCTTCCCCGTGGGGGATGCTCTGCTGACGGCGCAAGTGGTCTTCGATGCCCTTCTGGCTGATGCCCACGCCGTGCACATACACCATGGACCCGCCCAGCCAGCCGGAGACCAGGATGCAGACGGTCCCGGCGGCCAGCAGGACCAGGGGCAATCGGGTCTGGCCGCTCCAGCGCATGGCCAGGGCGACGACGAACAGCCCCAGCGCCGCCACGTTGAAAATCAAGTGCCACACGCCGACCGTCCGCGCCGGCGAGGCGGGCAGGCCCAGCAGGTCGGCGAATCCCGCCGCCGCCGCCAGCACCGCGCCGATGATGCCCCCGGCGATGGAATACCACGCCACCGTGTCCCACACGGCGTGCCCGGTGGACAGAAAAACGATGTACGTGATCAGGCCGAAGATCCACAGCCCCAGCGGAAAGACGATCAGCATGGGGTGAATCGGATGCTTTCCTACGCGGGCGATTGGTTCAGTTGTCATCGTCGGTTTCTCCTGCGTGACAGGCGGCTATCTCCAAGGCTCAGGCTCCCCTTGACAGTCCATTCTATGCACCGGCGGCCGCGCCGGCCGGCTGTGCGACACCGTACAATTGCAATTGGAAGAGATGTCCCAAAGGCAATCCGACCGGGGCCCGGACAGCCGCGGCGGGCCCGTGAGGTCTGTAACGCGGCCGCTGGAGTTGACTTATGCGTCACCAAGGACGTTCATCACGAAAGCCGCAAGAGGTAGCCCGCGAGGACTGGGCTTCCTCGGTGACGATCGAAAGCTACCTGGAAGGGCTGACCTATCCCGCCAGCCGGCAGGATGTTTTGGATGCCGCCAAGAGCAACGGAGCCCCTGACGACATCATCCAGACGCTGCGTCAGTTTTCCGACCGCATGTACAACAGCCCGGTGGATGTGAGCAAGGAGTTGGGCTTGATCGAATAATGGGTGCATCGAAGAATGGTGACAGGTAAACGCTGGACACGGTCCGCCAGAACGGCGCTCCGGGCGATTCGACACATGTCCCGGAGCGGCTGCGGACCGCATATAAGTTGCCGGCGGATGCCGCATGGAAGCGGCCCGACCGAGTAATTCGCCCAGCGGATTGCACGGGGCCACAGGGATTGTTCAAGAACGACGGCAGTCGCCACTTTAAGGATGATCCTTGTGGCCCTCGTGTGCGCGCGTGTCCGTGGCGTCCCCATGCGGTGCGGCGGGCTCCTCCGGTTCCTTCGCTTGCTGCGCCGGCGGCTCCGTCGCGTGCGCCTGCATCGGTTTTTCCGCCGCACGTTTCTCCGGTGCCGCCGGTTCTTCCGAAATCGGCTCCAGATCCGCCAACGCCACCTGCATCTCGAACGCGCCGGCCGAGACGATGGCCTTGTTCTTTTCCGCATCGATGCGGATCAGCCTGGCCCGCTTGCGGAAGGGCACAACGTATACTTCCGATCCGGCCGGCTGGCTTAAGAGCAGCTCGCGGCTCTCTTTGGCGCTGCGGCTATCCGGGTTGCGGTGGACGACCGGGCGGTCCAGCTTCTCCTGGCCGATGCTTCGGTCGCCGGCGGGTTTTAGCAAGAGCCGCCCGCGCCGATGGCGTTCCCCGCGCACGGCCTGCCCGCCGCCGGAGGCCCGCTCGCGCGATGGGGCGGTGCGATCGACGAATGCCCCCAGCTCGGGGAAAAGCTCCTGCACGGGCAGCTCGCGCGTTTCCGGGCCGACGGCCACGGTCACCTTGCCGGCGGCCAGGTCCATCGCGGCGACCGCTCCGCGGCCGGGCAGGGCATTGAAGGTAACTTCCTGGCCGATGGCCAGCTTGCTGACCGCCTGCCGCCAGGCGTCAAAACCCTGCCGGCGGGCATGCAGCCGCGCTACCGCGCGCTGAAGTTCGCTCTTATGCCGGGCCGCCTCCTGGCGATCCGCCTCCAGCTCCTTGACCTGGCTGCTGAGCCGCTGGCGGAGGCTAAGAATTTCCTCGCGCACGCCGCCATCGCCCAGGTCGGGCATCAGTTCCTGCAGCGGCAGCTCCACCTGGAGGTTCTCCACATCCACCACCGCCACCTGGCGCGAAAGCTGCAGCCGCACAAGATGGCCGGTCTTCTTCAGCGAGCGAACATACACCTCGTCGCCCTGCTTCAGGGCCGGCAGCGCGCCTAGCCAGTCGCTGAACTGGCCGGTGAGCTTTTCCAGCTCGGCGAGCTTGTTCTGGTACAGCTCCTGCTGGGTCTGGGCGGACAGCTTGGCCGACTGCGCCTCGCTGAGCGCTGACTCGCTGGCCCGCCGGGCGGCCTCGCTGGCCTTGAGCACCGCCCGCAACTGGCGGCCCTGCTGGGGCAGATGCCGCCGGGCGGCCCCGATCACCCGCCGCGGCAGGCCCAGATGCTCGGCCACGACGATCGCATGCGATTCGCCCGGCTGGCCGATCAGCAGCTTGTACTTGGGCTGGAGCGTCTGCGTGTCGAACTCCACCGAGGCGTTGTCAGCGCGCGGGGCGGCGTACGCGTAGGCCTTCAGCACGCCCAGGTGGGTGGTCACCATGCCAAGGGCGCCCGTGCGGCCGAGTTCCTCCAGCACGGCCTGGCCGATGGCCCCGCCCTCATCCGGATCGGTGCCGCTGCCCAGCTCATCCAGCAGCACCAGGCTGTGGCGATTGGCCCGGTGGAGAATGAACTTGATCCGCTGCAGGTGCGCGCCGAAGGTGCTGAGCGACTGCTGAAGGCTCTGCTCATCGCCCACATCCAGCAGCACATCGGCGAACACGGGCATGGCGGCCCCGCGCTGCACGGGGATATGCAGGCCGCTCTGGGCCATTAGCACCAGCAGGCCCACGGTCTTGAGCGCCACGGTCTTGCCGCCGGTGTTGGAGCCCGTGATGATCAGCAGGTCGAAATCCTGCCCCAGCCGCACATCGATGGGCACCACGCCGCGGCGCTGGCTGGCGGGCAGGCCGGCGGCCTCCTGCTGGTACGCCTGTTCCACCAGCAGCGGGTGGCGGGCTTGGAAGAATTTCAGCGGCCCGGCATCCACAATCTCGGGACAGGTCATCTCGAACTGGTACGCGTACTGCGCCTTGGCGCAGATGAGATCGAGCTGGGCCAGCGTTCGCAACGTCTCGGTAATCTGGTGCAGCCGGCCGTGCACGCGGATGGCCAGCTCCGAGAGCAGCCGCGTGACCTCGGCGTGCTCCTTCTCGTGCAGCGTGACCAGCCGGTTATTCAGCTCTACGCACTCGGCGGGCTCCACAAACAGGGTCGAACCCGTGTGGCTGGAACGGTGCACCACGCCGGGGATGCGCCCGCGCTGGTCGGCCCGCAGCGGCAGCACGTAGCGGTCCTCGTGCATCTGCACCGTGGTGGACTGCAGGTACTGGGCCACCTCGCGGCGGCGGGAGAAATCGTACACGATCTGGCGGATCTGCTCCTGGGCGGCGGCAATCTCGGCGCGCAGCTCGGCCAGGCGCGGGCTGGCGGTATCGCGCACCTCGCCGCGTTCATTCACCACCTGCTCGATGGCCTTGACCTCGCCGTCGAAGCGGTGCAGCCGGTCGGCCAGCAGCCGCAGGTGCTCCTTCTCCTCATCCAGACCCTCGACCCAGCTCTTGACCGCCCCCGCGCCGGCCAGCGTGGCGGCGATGTCGGCAAAATCCAGGCCCGTGGCCCCCACGCCGGGCGTGGCCCGCGCCAACTGGGGGTGAATGTCGGTGATTCCGCCATAAGGCGGCGGCCCGGCGGCCACCAGCACATCGACCATCTCGCGGGTCTCGGCCAGCCACTGGCGCACCATCTCCGCCCGCCGGCTGGGCCCGATCCGCTCGGCCAGCGCAGAACCCAGGCTGCACCGGCAGAAACGCACCAGGATCCGCCGCACGCGGTCGAATTCCAGTTTGTCCAGCGTGAAGTCGTCCATGTCCACTCGCAAACGAACACGCCTATGATACCGACCCGCCGCGGCGGGACAATCGAGTCGGTTTTCTGGGGAGGATTGCAAATTGCGAATTGTGCTTTCGACTTCGCTCAGCACCCTGAGCCTGTCGAAGGGCAAATTGCAAATTGAAGAGGTGGTGAAGCATTTTCCGGTGCCACGGCTGTCCGCAGCCGTGCGCTGTGCCCATCGCGGCGGGGAAAGGTTCAGCGGAATCCTGCCGGACCTCGTTTGTCGTCGTGCGCCCGGCGCACGGCTGCGGACAGCCGTGGCACCAAGCCCATTGCAAATTGCAAATTGCGATTTGAAAGGCGGTGAGACCCTCGCCTCGCTCGGCAGAATCGCGGCCTGGCAGGAGAATTCTGCCGTCCCTCCGGGACTTGCACAAACGGGGACGGTATTCCCCTGAAGTCCTGGGCTACTTTCGGTGCGTCCCTACGGGACTTCCTCCGCTGGCGAAGCTGGATCGTTCGAAATTCCGCCCAGAAAAAATCTTCTTTTCGGAAGAAATTCACTTTACACGTTTCCCATGGCGTGGTAATATAGCCACGGTAAAGTAGCCATGAATAGCACAAAGCATCACAGGTTCTGAACATGCGCTATACACAATAGATAAACCGCCATGTCGCGCAGATGCTGCACGAGGCGGTATACCTTGGAGAACGGAAACGGAGGCATCGTATGTCATTGGAATCGCTGATGTTAAAGGAGATCCGGCTGGACGGCGACACGCAGCCGCGGGTGGAGATGTCCAAGGCGTTGGTCGAGGAGTATGCCCAGGAGATGGCCGAAGGGGCGATTTTCCCGCCGGTAGCGGTCATTTTCAACGGCACCGACTACTGGTTGTATGATGGTTTTCACCGCTATCACGCCGCCAAAGAGCTTGGCCGCGAGCGGATTGCGGCCCAAGTCAAGCGCGGAAAACGCCGCGATGCGGTGTGGGAGTCGCTGGGGGCGAATAAGGCCCACGGGCTTCGAAGGCAGAACAAGGACAAGGTTAAAGCTGTCCTAAAAGCCTTGCAAATACGGGGGAATCTTACCGACGCGAATATCGCGGAACATGTCGGCGTCAGTCACATGATGGTCAGGAAATACCGATCGGCGAGGCCGGCAACATTAAACGGTTTAAAGTTGGACGGAACATCCCTAACAGGCACCGACCGTACTTTAAACGGTTTAAAGTTGGATGAGGCATCCCTAACAGGACCCGATCGTACTTTAAACGGTTTAAAGTTGGGTTCCCAGCCCGGCCGGTTGCTAGGTCGGAATGGCAAATGGTACACGCCGCGCCAAAAGCCCGTCGTCGCCGCCGACCGGCGGCAGGATCAGCGCGAGCAGCGGCTGTATGGCAAGATGGTCGCCGACCGGCCGGACCGCGATGCCCTGGGGCGGGAGCTGGCGGGGCCGTATCGCGGGCGGCTGCACACGGTGTTTTCGTTCCGGCCGCGGCTGGTGGAGGAGATCAACCGGCTGATGGAGCTGGGGCGGTATGTCGGCGAGGCGGCCGCCAAGCGCAACGGGGTGTTCCGGCAGCTCAACCTGGAGGATTTCCGCGGCCAGTTGCGGCGGCTGATCGGGCTGCTGATGCACATCTGCCCGCACTCGATGTGCGTGCGCTGCCAGGGGGCCGGCTGCAACTATTGCCGCCGCCGCGGCTGGGTGGATGACTGGACCTGGCGGATGGATCGACCCCGCAGCGCCGTGGGCGCCCTGCCGGATCGAGTCGTGGCGGTGGCCGGGGCGGCCGCACAGGGAAAGGCGTCGCCGCCGGCCGAGGCGGCGATGATGGCGCCATCCAAGCCGGTGCCAGCCGCGGCGGCGGCCCAAACAGTCCCGGCGGCGAAAGAGGCCACGGGGGTTGGCGAACCGGAAACGCCGGGGCAGGAACTTTCGGCGGGGGCCTCTCAATCGCCCTCGGCGGGGGCGATTTCGTGAAAGAGGGTCCCGGGTGGGTGCCGTGGCTGCTTCTCTTGGGAGCCCCAAGGGCGATTGACCATTAGCCACGGGCGCGAGCCCGTGGAAGCGAGGCCCCGATTTTCTCTGGAGCCCTTTAGGGCGATTGAACGCCAGAATTCTCGATGACGCCACCTTTATGCATTCAGCAACGATCAATGCGGAGCGCCAAGCTTTCAATCGCCCTTCGGGCTCCGGCGCGTAGGCTCCTCTGTCCACGGGCTTGCGCCCGTGGCTAATGGTCATACGCCCTTCGGGCTGCGGAGCAAACGATGTTGGTTGGCGCGGAAAACCATTGTCGAGGCTGGCGGAAGAGCATTGCTGAAGCAGGCAAGGAAATGTAACGCCGGCTTCCTGATCCGGCGTCAAAGCACAGCGCCGCGGCGCCTGGTTGGGCGCCGCGGCGCTCTAAGGGTCGGCCGCCATGCGGCTCGGTCGGCCACGATGTGCTCGGTCGGCCCCGATGCCACTCAGTCGAGCGCGGCCCGCTCTTGATGGATCGGCGTGACGCTGAACTTCTGTCCGCCGACCACGGCCTCGGCCATCAGGCCTTTTTCGCCCATGGTGAAGACGGCCACGCCGTCCCGGTAGTCGGCGTTGGCGCCGGCGCCGGATTTGACGGCCACGGCGGTCGCCTGGGCGGCCAGGGCGAAGTTGCCGGTCTTGAACTTGTCCAGGGAGTCGTAGGTCTCGAAGAAGATGATCTCGGTGTACGACTGGCCGCCGATCTGCCCGCCGACGGTGGCCTGGGTGATGTCGCAGTAGGAGGTCGGCCGGCCATTCTCATACAGGATGCCGCGGCCATAGGCCCCGCCAACAATCAGGCCGCCCTTGCCGACACCTGGGAAAACGGCATAGCCCTTGGCGTTGCTGAAGAACCGGTTCAGGCTCGGGTCATTCGCGCGGGCATTGGCGATGGCCTGGTCGGCCTTGACACGCAGGTCCGAGCGTGCCTCGGTGCTGGCCGGCTTGGTCTGGCATGCGGCCAGGGTCAGCGCGGCCACGAGCAACATCAACAAGCGAAGAGAGCGGATCATAGGTAGCTCCTGTCCTTTTGGCCCCGACAATTCGCCCAGCCTGGAGCGGGGAACCTTTCCCCGCGCCGCCGGCAGCACCGGCAGCATCTTTCCAGCCGGCCACGACGTTGTCAGCCCCCGTCGAGCTGGCCGTCCCGGACCAGTCGAACCGTGGCCGGGCCTCTATGGGTATTTTTACCAGCTCACGCCCGCGTCGCCGGGGTATTTCGGTACAGTGTATCCGTCTTGGCCGCCGGCCGCCCGCGCGAAGCGCTCGCCCGTCTTGTTCGAAGGCATCGCCGAGTGCTAGAAGCGATTCGGCCCGCTTGGCTTGTGAGAACGTGTATGAGAACGTAGCATGGGCGTCTCGCCCATGAGTTCCACGGGCGTCTCGCCCGTGGCGCGCAGGAAGAAACGGCCGGATCACGGCCAAGATGGCCGTGTTACTCACGGGCGGGACGCCCGTGCCACGTACAAGAAACGGCCGGATCTCGGCCAAGATGGCCGTGCCACTCACGGGCGGGACGCCCGTGCCACGTACGCAGAGGCCTCAATTCTCGTAGCCGTAGGCATTCTGCCAGATGAGGAAGTCGACCCCATCGACGATGCCATCGCCATTGGCGTCGCCCTGGCTCTTGGTCTTTCCGCCGACGAAGGAGGCGTAGTTACTCTGCCACGCCAGGAAGTCGACCCCATCGACATGCCCATCGCCGTTGAAGTCGGCCCGCAGGTCCTGCCGCAGCGTGATGGTCACATCCGACGAACTGGACATCGCTGAATCGCTGGCCGTCAGCCGCAGCACATACGTGCCGATCCTGGAGAAGGAGACCGTCGTGGCGGGGGCGTTGGCATCGGCGAACCGGGCCACGCCGGGGCCGGAAACCTGGCTCCAGGCGGCCGTGGTCTTCCCCGGCGATATGGGCAGGCCATCATCGCTGACCGTGCCCAAAAGGCTGGCTGCCGCCGGCACCGTGGTTGCCTGATCGTCACCGGCGGTCACCGTCGGGGCCGTGTTGGCGGGCATCTGGGCCAGCAGCGTGTCGTACAGCGCCAGCATGTAATTGGCGCCCATCTGCTGGAACCCGGCCACGCTCAGGTTGGGGATCATGCCGGTCTCGGGCGTCAGGCTGTACGTGGCGGCCAGGCCGCCGTTGGCCAGCGGGTCGGCGGCCCAGTACTCGGCCATGGTGATGGGACCCCAGACGATGGTGTTGGAGGAGTTGGCCGGATCGCGCAGGCGGAAATTCACGATGTACAGCGAGTCCAGCGTTTCCTGCGTGACGACGGGGTAGTTCTGGATCACGCCCTGGCCGTGGTGGTCGAAGAAATAATCCACGTAGCCGCCGGTGTCGATTCGCTCGGCCTGCTCGATGTCGTGGATCTCGGGGTTCTTGCTGGGCGTGGCGTAGCCGTTGGCCATGCCGTTGTAATCGGCCCAGTAGCGGTTGTGGTCGTTGGCCGGCGCGATGGGCGAGGAGCGCCAGAAACCGGCCCAGCGGCCTTCCGGGTCGATCTGCGGATAGATGAAGAACACGGCGTGCTTGCGCAGGAAGTCGCCCTCGGGCGTGTTGGAAAGCACGGTCAGCACCATGCCTTCCATCGTGTAATGGTCCTGAGTTTCGCAGGAGTGATTGCCGCACTGGATGACAATGTGCGCCTTGTGGCCGGTGGCGTTGGCGTCGGTAATGCCGAAGCCGTACAGCGGCAGCGAGGGAATGGTCCTGCCCAGGTCATCGTAGTACAGGTGGCCGCTGGCATCCTTGCCGGCGGTGCCGTGCGTGTGGCCGACGACCAGGTTGGCATCGCCGCTGGCGGTGCGGAAGATGAACGGGTTGGTCTTTATCGCCGCCACGTATTCATCCGTCTGCCAGGTGGGGTAGGGAAAGGCCTGGGCCACGTACACGGTGTTCTGCGTGAAGGGCGTGTTGTTGCTGAAATGGTAGTAGTTCTGGGCATCGACCAGGCCATTGTCGAAGTAGGTCCATGTCCGCTGATCGTAGCTGTAGACGTAGCGGTGGTCGCTGGTGACATAGGTGCTGGCGGCGATGAAGCGGAACTGCGGGGTGGTGTTGGCCACGCCGTCAGCGCGGAAAGACAACCAGCCCCAGGTGCTGTCGCCGGGATACGTGAAGCGCGACACCAGCGTGATATTGGGGTCCGCCGGGTTGGAGGAGTTGACGGTGGTGCGGCCCACATTCAGGCAGCCGCTGTCGAAGTTCTGGCTCAGGACCACCGCCGCCGAGGCCGCTTGCGGCGCCGGCAGCATGAAACCAACGGCGAGAAGGAATGCCACAGCGGGGGAAACCACATGCGTACCGAATGTGCGGCCGGACATGACTCTCCTCCTTCTAGCGGATCCGGGATGACCATCCCGGCGAAGCACGGCCTCGTATCCTCGCCACTCCCAAGGCAACTGCAGAGGAACACCAATAGCTTACCACGCTTTGCCGAAATGACAAAGCCGAATACGGCCGCATCGCCCGGGAAATCAGTTCGCCAGTCATGGCAGGTGGGGCAAGGAATCCGCGATCCGTCGGATGCCGGCGGACGAGACGCCCGCCTGGGCGGCGTATTCGGTCCAGCGGGCCACGGCGGTCTGCACATTGTCGATGATGGTGGATGCCTCTCGCCTGGAGATGTCTGCCCGTTCAGCGAGTTGCAGCATATGCGGCCGCCCGGGCTGGCGGCCCTCGCCAGCCACGGTCATTGTGTGTTCGCCGCCGGGGCCGGGCGTGTGCAGCAGGTCGTAGGCAGGGGCGAACGCCCAGTTGCCGGTGAGGTCGTCCAGGATGAATGCGAAGTTCTTGACGTGGTCATCCCGGTTGTGGGCCAGCACGTTGAAGACCATCAGACGGAAGGCCCGCAGCACATCGGGGTGGTTTCGCGTCAACAACGATGCGGCCTTGAGCAGATCGGCATAGTCCGCCGAGGGGATGCGAAAGTTCGCCTGGATGAGATTGCCGAACGTGTGGACGTGGAATCGCCGGTTGCCGTCCCGATCAAACCGCTTGACGCCGAAGAACCCTTCCCCCTGGGACGTCCTGAACAGGCGCGTGGTCGGCATCGCGATGCCCGCCCCAGCCGCCATGAGCGAATAGGCGTATTCCGTGGCCCCGGCGTCGGGGGAGTCGGTGCGGGCGGGAAACTTCACAATCCAGTGCTCCAGCCCGTCGGGCAGATCATCTTCGCCCGAGCGGATGTCGCCGGAAGCGGGGTCCAACCCGACAAGCACTTTGGGCCGGGCGCCCGCCGGCGACCCGCCCGCCCGCAGGAGCTGCGGCAGCACGTCCACCGCTGCCCCCGTGAGGATCTCGTGCGACTGGCCGGCCAAGTCGTGCAGGTCAAACACGCTGGCATCGAGATCCTCCCGCTGGGCCGACGGGTGGTATGTCAAGGCGCCCATGGTCCGTGTGCCCAGCCAGGAGAGGCGGTCAAGCGCGCCGACCTCGGCGAGATTCAGTCTCAATGAGCGGAAGTGCCGGTCCATCAGGAGCAAGCCCCAGCCATCAGGCAGAGAGTCGTCGAACAGCCCCGGCAGCGGCCCGAAGTCGCGGTCCGTATGCTCGAACAGGCCTGCCTCAAACGGCAGGCGGAACGGCGAGAGGTTTAGCCCCGTGGCCAAGAACTCCTGGGCATACTCGAAATACACCCGGCCGCGATCCTCCGCCAGCGTGCCCACGTGCAGTGAGTCGCTCGTGCGGCGGGTGAAGCGAACCTCCAGCTTCTTCATATGCGGCCTCGCTTGGGTGCCGGCTTACCGGCCCGCCGTTCAAGCTCTTCGATGCTTTGCGCGGGCGGCGGCTGCAACAGCGTGGCAAACTCCTCCAGGCGGGCCAGCGCATGGGCGGTTTTGAGGAGCAGCTCCAAGGAGGCCTTGCCGGTGGTCTCGAATCGCTTCAATGACGCCACCGTTACCCCGGCGCGTTGAGCCAGAGTCTCTCGCGTCCATCCCCGGAACAACCGCAAGGCTCGCACGCGGTCGGCCAGGGATCGCCCCATCTCGGCAGGGCCAATTAGAGTCAAGGTAGTCTGATCCATAGCTCGACGATTCTACAAATGATTTTGCTTATAGTCAAGATATTATCTATTATTACAAATATCGTCAATATAAGGACAATATATTAACCATATATATGGCGTTTGGCACAATCACCCTGAATCGTGGTCTTTAGCGCAATTGCTGGTCTGGTCGTTACATAGCCGACTCGCGAAACTTGCGATTCTCGGCCGTTTCTATATTGTTTTGTCAGCCGGATGTAAACATGCAAAGCTAAACTGCTATAGCGGCCCGCAAGGGGCTGTTTGGGGACATCAGGCCGGCGCGAACATGAAAAAACCCCTGAAAATCAGGGGTTTTCACTGAGGGAGGCGGGGCTCGAACCCGCGACCTGCGGATTAAAAGTCCGATGCTCTACCAACTGAGCTACTCCCCCAAGGGGAATTGCCAAGGGGCAATTCTTCTCAGGTTTCCATGATTTCTTTGGTCTTGCCGTCCACCAGGTCGGCGACCTGCTTTTCGTAGTCGTCGGTCAGCTTCTGGATGTCGGCCTTGCCTTTTTCGGCCTGGTCTTCGGGAATCAGGCCGTCCTTTTCTTCCTTGTCCACATCCTTGTTGGCGTCGCGGCGGGCGTTGCGGATGGCCACCTTGCTCGCCTCGCCCATCTTACGGACCTGGCCGGCCAGTTGCTCGCGCCGTTCCGTCGACAGCGACGGCACCTTCAGCCGGATCAGCTTGCCGTCGGCCATGGGCGTTAAGCCGATGTTGCTGCTTTGGATCGCCTTCTGGATGTCGGTCATGCTGGCCGGGTCAAACGGCTTGATCACGATCAGGTCCGGCTCGGGCACCGCCAGGTTGGCCAGCTTGCGCAGATCGGTGGGGGAGCCGTAATACTGCACCTTGATATGCTCGACCAGGCCGGCCGAAGCCCGCCCCGTGCGCACCCCGCGAAGCTCATCGCGCAGGTACTTCAGGGCCGAGTCCATCTTCTCTTCGCACTCCAGCAGAATGTCATCCATCGGCATGGCCGCGGTCCTTTTCGGGTGGCACAGCTTAAGGCGGCACAGGCAAAAGCCTATTCACCCGTCGGACACAGGCTAAAAGCCTGTGCCACCAGAAAAGCCTGTGCCACCAGCCCGCGCAACCTCACACTGACTCGACGATCGTCGTGCCCACATCCTCGCCCAGCACGGCCCGCAGCGTGTTGCCGACCGTGGTGAACTTGAAGACCACCAGCGGCACGCGGGCCTCCATACACAGCGACACGGCCGTCAGGTCCATCACGCCCAGCCGCTGCTTGAGGACCTCATGGTATGTTAACCGGGCAAACCGTTTGGCGTCCTTGTGGCGTTCGGGGTCGGCGGAAAAGACGCCGTCCACCTTGGTGGCCTTCAGCAGCGCCGCGCCCAGCTCGGCCGCCCGCAGGGCCGCGGCGGTGTCGGTGGTGAAGAACGGGCTGCCCGTGCCGCCGGCCAGGATGACCACGCGATGGTGCTCCAGGTGGTCGATGGCCTTGCGGGCGATATAGGGCTCGCACACCGTCGGCGTGGTGACCGTGCCCATGACGCGGGCCGGCACGCCGGCCGCCTCCAGGCAATCCCGCAGCGCCAGGCTGTTCATCGTCGTGGCCAGCATGCCGATCGTGTCGGCCGTCGTGCGCCCGATGCGCTTACTGTCGGCCAGTTGGCGGCCGCGGAAAAAATTCCCGCCGCCCATCACCAGGGCCACCTCGACGCCGCGCTCGATCAGCGGGGTGATCTCCGCCGCCGCCGCCGCCAGCGCCTCTTCATCGACGCCGAAATGCCCCGGCCGGGCCACCGCCTCGCCGGAGAGCTTCAGCACGATTCTTTTGTACTTTGGCTTGGGATCCACGGGAGCAATCTTCCAGATTCGTTGGATTGAGGCAAGACGAAATCCCAAATCCCAAATTCCAAATCCCAAACAAATTCCAAGCACCAAATCCCAAACCCCGGAATCTACTGTCGCCAGTTCCCGTTTGGTATTTGGAATTTGGTGCTTGGAATTTGGAATTTCCGCGCTTCGCGGCTTACCCCAGCGTCTCCACGCTAGTCTCGCCTACTTCGTACCGCGCAAAGCCCAGCACGTCGGCGCTGCCGATGACCTGCTTGACGGTCTTTTCGTCATCCTTGATGAACTTCTGCTCCAGCAGGCAGTTTTCTTCGCAGAATTTGCGGACCTTGCCGACGACCATCTTCTCGGCGATGGCTTCGGGCTTTCCCTGCTCGATGGCCTGCGCCTTGGCGACAGCCTTCTCGCGCTCGAGCACCTCGGCCGGGATATCGCTGGCCTTGATGCCCATGGGCCGGTGGAAGGCGATGTGCATGCACAGCTCGCTCAGCAGTGTGGGCTCCAGCTTGCCCTGGATCGCCACCAGCACGCCCACCTTGCCGTTGTGGTGCTTGTAGCCGCCGACCTGCTGGCCGGCGAGCTTCACGCCGCGAACGAAGCGCATGTTCTCGCCGATCTTGTCGAACGCCTGCTGCACGCGCGTGGTGATGGGGCCGCTGGCGGGGACCTCGCCGGGGGCGCCTTTGGCGGCTTCCTTGGCCACTTCGGTCACCATGGTGCGGAAGACATCGTTGCGGGCGCAGAAGTCGGTTTCGCAATTCACCTCGACCATCGTGCCGGCGGCGCCATCGGGGCTGATCACGATCTCGACGAGCCCTTCGCTGGCCGCACGGGCGGACTTCTTCTCCGCCTTCAAGAGCCCGCGGGCGCGGAGCAGGTCCTTGGCCGCCTGGATGTCGCCGCTGGTCTCGCCCAGGGCCTTCTTGCATTCCATCATGCCTTGGCCGGTTTCCTCACGCAGGGCCTTGACCATTGCCGCGGTAATTTCTGCCATTGGGGTTCTCCGTAGGCTGGAGGCCGGAGGCTGGAGGCTGGGCAACAGCCACAAGCCCGGGCAGATCTTCCCGAGGTGCGGCGGTTTCGCCTGCTCCGAGTCTCTAGCCTCCGGCTGGCTATTTTCTCTTTACCTCAATCATTTCTTGGACGCTGTTTCCATCGCCGCGGCCGCTCATGCCGCCGCCGCTCTCAGGCTCTTTCTGGCCGTCGCTCCAACCTCCCTGCTTCGCCCAAGGGCTTCGCAGGGCAAGCGCTCAAGGCCTCAAGCCTGCCCGCCCGGCGCGGGCGCCGGCGGCGGCTCGGCCGGCGGCGTCTCGGCGGCGGGGGCCGGCTCGGCCACCTCGGCCGCTTCGGCCGGTTCCGGCTCGCCCTCGGCGCGACCCATGGCCGTCCGCTGGCTGCGCCGGCGCGGGCCCCGGCCGGCAGGGCCGGCTTCGCCGCGTTCAACGCGCCCGGCTTTGCCTTCCTTGACCGCCTGGGCCAGTTCGCCCATCACCAGCTCGATGGCCCGCATGGCGTCGTCGTTGCCGGGAATGGCAATGTCGACCATATCAGGGTCGCAATCGGTATCCAGCAGGCACACCGTGGTGATGCCCAGCTTGCGGGCTTCCTTCACGGCGTTGATCTCGCGCCGCTGGTCGACCAGCACGATCGCCCCGGGCAGCCGCTCCATGTTGCGGATGCCTTCCAGGTTCCGCTTGATCTTGCGCAGCTCGCGGCGATAGGCGGACAACTGCTTCTTGGAAAACTGCTGCGCCTTTTCGCCTTCGGTCAAGATCTCCAACTCGGCCATGCGGCCCAGCCGGCTGCGGATGGTGCGGAAGTTGGTCAGCGTGCCGCCCAGCCAGCGGTCGTTGACGTAGTGCATGCCCGTGTCAGCGGCCACCGTCTCGACGATCTTGCGGGCCTGGCGCTTCGTGCCGACGAACAGCACGTCCTTGCCATCGCCGACCACCTGGGTCAGGAACTTGCGGGCGTACAGCAGGCCTTTGAGGGTTTCCTTGATGTCGATGATGTGGATCAACCGGCGTTTGCCGAAGATGTAGGGGGCCATCTTCGGGTTCCAGCGACTGGAACGGTGTCCGAAATGAATGCCGGCGTCGATCAGGTTGCGAACCAGCGTACTGTCCAAACGGCACCTCCGTGTGACGGGGATTAGCGCGCCTGACCATCAGGCGCGGGGGCATCCCCGCCCGGATTGTTAGAAAAAAGGTTACCAAACACACGACGGCACAGGCACGCGCCTCGCCGCCAACGACATAAGCCACGTACTTTAAGGCCCTGACCGGCCAGCGTCAAGACCTTGCAGTGAATAATCCTACGCAAATAATCTCGCCGGTGCGGCCGCCAGGACAAGCGCCAGGGCTGCCAACTGAGACTATGACTGCCATAAATGTAGGCCAAGGGACGAAAATGGGCTCTTCTGGCAGGTATGCTCGTAGCGACAGTTTCTATTAAGTTATGCCGATTGAAAAAGTTAGCTATCAGGGCATGGGTATTGCTGCATAATAAGTGAGATGATGAAGCCAAGTTCTGGAGCGCAGGTGCATGGCAACGGAAACTGAACAACATGCCAAGCGGCCTTTGGCCCTGGTAGTCAGCGGGGAGACCCGCCGGCACGCCGAGGCCCTGCGCAAGCTGCTCCTGCCCGAACTGGTCAAGATGCTCGATGCCGACAACATGCATGAGCTGCTGGGCATCATTCAGCATGGGGCGGCCGATGCCGTCGTGGTCGATAGCGACCGGGATGACCGGGAACTGTTGACCATGCTGCGGCTGATCCGCCGGGTGGACTGGGCGGTACCAGTGATCCTGGTGGCGCGCGAAGTCTCGCGGCGGTTCCTGGAAGGGGCGCTGCGGCTGGCGGCCTTCAGCATTGCCCATAAGCCGCTGGAGCGGGAAGAGCTGCTGATCCAGCTTCGGCGGATCATGGAGCGATATTACCCCCTGGGCACTCCGGAAGAGGCCGCCGGCCAGGATGAGCCGCAGGCCCACCTGGAGGCGGGGCTGTTCGCCGCCCGGCCGGTGGAGATTCGGTTTAACTCGCCCTCCGAGCTCCAGGCGGCCCAGGCGGATGCGCAGGCCGGCCAGGCTGGACAGAATGATCTGCAGGCCGGCCAGGCGGGGCAGAATGATCCGCAGGCCGGCCAAGCGGGGCAGCCACAGCCCATCACGCGTCGCACGTTCTACTTCCGCATCACGCATTTTCGGCGCCAGTAGGCGCGACCGCCGTGAACGCCAAAATCCTGGCCATGCTGGCACCCCAGAATCTGGTCAATGCCTATGCCAGCGGCATCTTCCCCATGGTCGAGCGCGGCCGCTGCATGTGGTTCGCCCCCGATCCGCGCGGGCTGATGCCCCTGGATGAGCGGTTTCACATCTCCCGCCGGCTGGAGCGGACGATTCGCAGCGGCCGGTTTGTGTGCACGGTCAATCGCAGTTTCGAGCGCGTGATGGAATGCTGCGCCGATAGGCCCGAAGGAACGTGGATCTCGCCCGAAGTGAAACTCGCCTACGCCCGCCTGCACGAGTTGGGTCTATGCCACAGCGTGGAGGCCTGGCCCAGCGATGATCAAGGCCGCCCCATCGCCGATGATGGCAGTCCTGCTGACAAGAACGCCCTCCCGGCCGGCGGCCTCTACGGCGTGGCCCTGGGCGGCACCTTCTTCGCCGAGAGCATGTTCCACCGCCTTCGGGATGCCGGAAAAGTCGCCGTGGCTCACCTGGTCCAACGCCTCCGTGTCGGTGGCTACCTCCTGTGCGATGTGCAGTGGACCACAGAGAACCTGCGGCGATTCGGGGCTTTTGATCTGCCGCGAGCAGATTACGAGAAGCTGCTTGGGCAAGCCCTGGGCCGCGAATGCAAGTTTGGGTTAGACGCATAAGACTAGCTTTGTAAGCTAGTTGCGCAGTATTCTCAATCCGCAAGTGTAACCTCTACATACCTCACAGACATCGCAGTCAATTTATTTTACCTAGTTTACCATTTTCCCTATTGAAAGTTTTCCTCTCTTTCCGATCCTATGTATAACATGCAGATTACCCAGATTAACACGACCAGGAAAGGCAAGCAGATGGGCACAGGTCAGGTCATTAAAGCCTATATCCGGCAGCTTCAGGGCGAGGCACGCGAGCTGGCTTTGGCGGCGCGGGACCGCACCGTGCCGGCCAAGGCGCTTTTTGCCAGTGCTGCCTTTCTGGGGTTGTTCAAATTGGCGGTGGGGATTTACTGCACGCTGGTCAGCATCGCGGCCATGACCCATGTGACGACCATCCGAATTCCCTAGCCGGGATAAAGCTCAGCCATAAAAGCAATGACCCAGGCCAACCGGCGGCAAGAAAGGTGGATGCAATGGAAATCGTCGAGGTCTTCAAGCAGTACCTGGAGCACCTGTTCGAAGGCAAGCGGTGCGAGGCGCGGGAACTGATCATGGCCGCCCAGGACCGCGGCGTGCCGGCCAATACGCTGATTCTAAGCGTGGTCTGGCCGGCGATGGAGCAGATCGAAAAGCTGTATCGCGAGGGGCAGATCAACCGCATCGTGGAACACATGGCCACGCGGATCAACCGCCTGGTGGCCGACCAGCTCCAGGGCTGCATGGCCCGCCGCCCCAAGACCGGCCGGCGCATGGTTGTGGTGTGCGGTGAGGGCGAAGGCGAGGAGCTCGGCGCCCAGATGACGGCCGACCTCTTTGAGGTGGAAGGCTGGCACGTGTGGTTCCTGGGCTCGGGCGTGCCGGATGATGAGGTGCTCCAGCTCGTGGGCTCACTTGAGCCGGACATCCTGTGCCTGTTTGGTACGACCCCGCGCGGCGTGCCGGGCGTGCGGCGGATGATCGACACGATCCGCAACGTCAATGCGGTGCCCAATATGCAGGTCCTGACCATCGGCGGGGTGTTCAACCGCGCCGAGGGGCTGGCCGAGGAGATCCGGGCGGACCTGTTCGCCCGCAACGTCCGCGATGCCATGCACCTGGTGGATGACCATCCCATCCGCGTGCCCCAGCCGGATGTTCCCCAGCCCGGCCGCCGCCGCAAACGCAAGAAAGCAGCGGTGATGGCGGTGGCTGAGTAGCTGATATTCACACTAAGTGGGCGCCGGGTTCCGAATGGATCCGGCGCCCTTATGCTGTGCTGAAATTCCAAATCCCAAATCCCAAATTCCAAACAAGCTCCAAATCCCAAATCCCAAACGGGAGCCAGGTCCGTGACCGAGAGGATGCTTGTTCCCCTTTGGAATTTGGTGCTTGGGATTTGTTTGGGATTTGGGATTTGGAATTTGGAATTTCTCAAACCGGGAGGCGCGCCGTAATCAACGGGACGATTGTTTCCCGTGTGGAACTTGGTGCTTGGGATTTGTTTGGGATTTGGAATTTGGGATTTGGAATTTCTTCTCCCCGCGGTTGCCAACCCTTGCCGTTGACATTTCCCTCCTCCGCCGTTGGACTGTCAGCATGACCACGATTTTCCTCACGGCGGCCGAAACCAGCGGCGACATGCACGCGGCCAATCTCATCCGCGCGCTGGCGGCGCGCCTGCCGGAGGCCACCTTCGTGGGCGTCGGCGGCCCGCAGATGCGAGCGGCCGGCTGCGAATTGCTGGAAGATGTGGTCGCGCACGCGACGATGGGGCTGGATATCTTCGCCAAGGTCCCGTATTTCCGCCGCATCATCCGCCAGGCGGCCGCCGCCATGCGCGAGCGGCGGCCCAGCGTGCTCATACCGGTCGATTCGCCCTCCATGAACTGGCATATGGCCGCCGCCGCACGCCGGCTGGGCGTGCCGGTGATGTATTACATCGCCCCGCAGGTGTGGGCGTGGGCCGCCTGGCGGGTGAAGAAGCTCGCCCGGCTGACCGACCGCGTGGCCTGCCTGCTGCCGTTTGAGGAGCGTTACCTCCGCGCCCGCGGCGTGGCGGCCACGTTCGTCGGCCACCCGATGTTCGACCATCTGCCGGCCCCCGCGGCCGTGCGGCCGGCTCCGCCGGCCGATGGCGCCTGGCGGATCGTGCTCCTGCCCGGCAGCCGCGCCAAGGAGATCCGCCGGCATGCCGCCGCCATGGCCCAGGCGGCCGCGATCATCCGCCAGTCGTTGCCCCAGGCGCAGTTCCAGATGGCCGTCACCGATGCCCGCAGCGCCGAACTGGCCGCCGCGGAGGTGGGGGAGGCGCTGCCGGTGGTCGCCGGCCAGACGTATCGCCTGCTGGGCGAGTCGCATTTCGCCATCGCCACGTCGGGCACCATCACGCTCGAGGCCGCCTACCTGGGCGTGCCCATGGTCATCTGCTACAAGGCCGGCTGGCTGGTCTTCACCTTCTTCCGCCACGCGCTGGCCTGCACGCGGTACCTCACGCTGGCCAACATTCTGGCCGGGCGCGAGCTGGTGCCCGAGCTGATTCCCTGGCACGGCTCGCCTACAGCGCTGGCGCGGCCGGCCCTGAAGATGCTGGCCGATCCGCAGATGCTGGAGCGGACCTCGCGCGAGTTGATGAGTCTCGCCCAGCCGCTGCGCGAGCCGCTGGGAAAGCCGGCCTGTGAAGCAACGGCCGACTTGGTGCTGGAGCTGATCCGGTAAAGGCAAATCCCAAATTCCAAATCCCAAATCCCAAACAAATTCCAAGCACCAAATTCCAAACGGGGAACAAGCCGTTACATTTAAGGGACTGACAACCCGTCGCAAAGTTTGGAATTTGGGATTTGGGATTTGGAGCCCTTCGGCGGTGAGCCGTTCGACGGTGAGCCGCTCACGGCCGAACCGCTCAGGGCGGTCGAACCGCTTGTTTGGGATTTGGGATTTGGAATTTGGAATTTCTTCGTCCCCTTCAGTCTAATCATCCCATGGAATTGCAGATGGAGCGAGATACAGAAGCCCTCACGAAGCGACCTAGCTTCTGGCACCGCTGGCCGGCGGCGGTGCTCGTGGCCGCGGGCATCTTCATCCTGTACCTGTTCATGTGCTCGCGGAGCACGCTGTGGGACCGCGATGAGCCGCGCTTCGCCCGGGCCACGGTGGAGATGGTCCAGTCGGGCCAGTATCTGTTTCCCACCTTCAACCGCGACTTTTCCCCCGGCCACACCGCCGCCGAGTTCCTTCGCGCCGACAAGCCCATCCTCATCTACTGGCTCATGTCCATCCCCGTGCGGCTGCTGGGGCCGACGGAAATCGCCTGCCGCTTCATGGGTCCGCTGGGTACGGCTATTTCGTGCCTGCTGATCTACTACCTCGGCCGGCGGCTTTTCGACCCTATCGCCGGCCTGTGGGCCATGATGATTTACAGCGTGGGACTCCTGCCCAGCATGATCGGCACGGCGGCCACGGCCGATGCGGCCGTCATGCCGCTGAACCTGGGCGTGCTGGCCCTCGCCGCCAGCGCCCTGTGGGGCGATAACGGCGTCAAGTGGGGACATTTCATCGGCATGGCGGTGCTCTTTGGCCTGGCGATGCTGGCCAAGAGCCCCTTTGGCCTGCTGCCCCTGGTGGCCATCGGCGGCATGGGGGTAATTAACCGTTTCAGCGGCCGGCCGCTGAGGCTGACCTGGCGATTTACCCTCCTGTGCACGCTGGCGGCGGCGATCGGGTTTGCAATGTTCCTGGCGTGGTTCCTGCCCGCCAATGCGGCCACCGACGGGCAATTCTTCGCCCGCCACGTAGGCCGCCACATCGTGGAGCGGGCCACCTCGCCCCTGGAGCATCATGGCGGCGGCGGCCTGGAGTACGTGGCCATGCTGCCGTATTACGCCGTGGTCATCGTGGCGGCGTTCTTCCCCTGGACGCTGTACCTGCCCGGGGCGATCTCGGGCCTGCTGGGCGGTCGGATCGGCGGCGGCCGGGCCAAGGTGTTCCTGCTCGGCTGGATCGGGGCGACCTTCCTGCTCATGTCGCTGACCGTGACCAAGCTGCCGCACTATATCCTGATCGTCATGCCCGCGCTGGCGCTGGCGGTGGCGGGGGCTATCCGCGCTGAGCGAAGCGGTTTGCTGGAGGTGCGCGACCTCGCGTGGCTTAAGCGGGGGCGATGGTTTTTCGTCCCGGTTGCCGGCATGCTTCTGGCGGCCGTCATCGCTGTGTTTGCCGCCATACTGCTGGGTTCAGAGTCAGCTAAACTGATGGTCGAGTACCTGCCGAAAATTGCCTGGAAGCCGACCTTCCAAATTCTCACAGCACTGTCGTTCCCGCTGGCGGTCGTGGGAGTCATCGTGCTGGGGATGGGTTATTTAGTCCGCCGTGAGCAGACCGGCGACAAGAAGATCAGCGTCCCGACCCATTTGGTTATCTATATGGTGGTGTTGCAACTGGTCGTTTCCGTAGCGGTGATTCCTGTCTTCGAGCGGCAAAAGATCTCGCCCGCCCTCGCCCAGGCGGTCCGGGCGGCGACCGATGAAAACGTCCCCGTTTATTGGTACGACTACGAGGAGCCCAGCTTCATCTTCTACGTGCACCGCCACGCAGAGAAGCTGAATTCCGAGGAGGCCGTGGCGGACTGGGCCAAGACCGGCGGCCCCGGCGTGCTGGTGATCTGTCGGCCGACGCTGGAGAAGCTGCTCGCCGCCGGCCAGATGCCCGAACTGCCCGTAATCGGCGAAAAAGCGGGCCTGAACTACTCCAAGGGCACGTTCCTCGATGTCGTCGCCCTGCGCCGGAAGTAGCGTTGGAAAAAACGTGCCATATTAGGCCGGGGCCTCATGTAACATTCTTCGCTTTGGCTCGTCTTAATAAGCAATGCAGCCCAATCAGAACGGACCCATGTCGACGCCGCCCGCGCCCAACCCGGCCGATGCCTCGCCTGCCGGCCCGCCCGCGGCGGCGGATGTCATCTCGCTTCCCCTTGACGCCCGCTGCTTCCAGTGCGGTTACCTCCTTCGCGGGCTGACGCAGCCGCGCTGCCCTGAGTGCGGCACGCCATTTGAGCCGAAGGAATACTTCAAGACCTATTTGCCGATGTGGCCGATCCTGCTGGGGCTGTTCTTCCTGGGCAAGGCGGTAGATTTCATGCTGGGCAGCGGGGCTGAGGGCATTCTGGGCTGGGGGTACGGGCTGCGTCCATTTCTGATCAGTCTGCCCGCCGTCGTTGTCGCGGCGCTGGGGGCATACGGATTCCTGCGCCGCCGGCGCTGGGCTCGGAGCGTGGCCTATCTCTGGGCCGCAGGTTCGCTGGCCCTGCTCCTGTGGTCGCTATTCATTTATTACATGGCCAACGGGGGTTTTGCTCTGGAGGCCGATGGGCTTCTTCTTATCTGGGAGACAGGTGTGCCGCTGGGATTTGCCCTGGCCATAGCGATCCTCGTTTTGCTGCGGACCGGAATGCGGCGGCGATCCCTCACCGTTGAGCAGCAGGGGCGGGCGCTGCCGGTGCCGGGGCCGCAGGCTGACCCGCACAAGGACTGGAAGGCGCTGCTGGTGGCAAGCCTGTTGTACGCCTCGCTTCTCATCCCGGTCGACGACCTGCGCCACATATCGAGTGCATTGGCCGATCATGACTGGATGGTGGTTATCGCCCTTGGGGGCCTACTATTTGTTGCGGCGGCCGGGGCGCTTGGGGCCGTCGTCATCTGGCTGCGCCCGTGCCGCGCACGCGTAGTGACGGCTGTGCTGGCGATACTCATGTCGCTCTTGCGAGGATTCGCCTCCCTGGCGCTTCCGAGCGGGTGGGTGCGGAACCTGGGTATCGTGGCGCTACTTTGTCCGAGCTTGCGGGCAGGGGGAGTTTCAAACCTGGACCCCATTTCCCCGCAGCCTCTGACTGCCATCCTGACGGCCTTTCGCGTCGCAGTCGAAATAGGCCTGCTTTTTCTTTTCGCCTGCCTCGTGCAGCGGCGTAAGCGCCGGCTCGCGGCGGAGAGCAGCGGCGCTGTCTTAGCCCGCAGAACCTGATGGAGCCGACGAATCCGGCAAGTTTGCCACTGCCAGCGCGCGCATCGGCGCCGGCGGCTTGGCCGGGGGCATGGCGCGACTCCGACATTGTCGGAGTCGACTGCGGAAATTCCGCAGTTGCTCCCGGTGCGACTCCAGAGTTTATGGAGTGAGTCGTTTACGGATCCACTCCGAAAAACTCGGAGTCGCCACGCTTGAATCGTTCGCAGGGGCGAAAGTTTCGCCCCTGCGCAGGCCCGCTTGTCTGTAAGTGTATGGCATATACCATACACTTATCTCGCTAGTCCTCTCTTGCGTTACGCATAACGGACATGGTTAAGTAACCACGGGAGTTTCGCGTTGTGCCGTCGGCGAGCCGCGGGGAATGCTTTTGCCCGCCCGGGCGGCTGGCCGCTTGTGCTACAATTGTGCCCCATGGAAGTGAAAACCGCGCGCAAGCGGGGCTTTTGTTTCGGCGTGGAGCGCGCCATTGATCTGGCGGCGCAGGTGCTGCGCGCGGGGCGTACCGGCACGATTTACAGCCTCGGCGAGGTGATCCACAACCGCCAGGTCGTCGACCGCCTGGCCGAGCAGGGTTTGAAGGTGCTGGAGCGGCCGGAGGATGCCCAGGTGGGCGACACGGTGCTCATTCGCAGTCACGGCGTGCCGCCGCAGGTGATCGAGCAGCTTCGGCTCCGCGGGGCCGAGGTGGTGGATGCCACCTGCGTGCTGGTGAAGCGCGCCCAGAAGCTGGTGCAGGAACTGGCCGCCGAAGGCTACCAGGTGGTGGTGATCGGCGATGAGAACCACCCGGAGGTCCAGGGCGTTCTGGGGTATGCGCCGGGAATCATCTGCGTCGACCGGCCCGACCAGCTCGACCGGTTGCCGAAAAAGGGACGGCTAGGGATCGTCTGCCAGACCACGCATTCGCCCGAGCTGTTCGGCGCGATGGTCGGCCGCATCGCCGCCATGGGCTTTGCCGAGCTGAAGGTGATCAACACGCTGTGCCTGGAGACCCGCCGGCGGCAGGAGGCCGCGGTGGAACTGGCCGGGCAGGTGGAGGTGATGTTCGTCCTGGGGGGCATGCAGTCGGCCAACACGCGCCAGCTCGCCCAGCTTTGCAGCGAGGCGGGCGTGACCACCTACCACCTGGAGGGCTGGGAGCAGTTCGACCCCGCCATGGTTGCCGGCAAGACCGTCGCGGGCGTCACGGCGGGGGCCTCGACGCCGGAGTGGATCATCGAGCAATTCGTCGACCGGCTGCGCAAGGCGTAGCCTCCGATTGTGGCACGGGCGTCTCGCCCGTGAGTAGCACGGCCATCTTGGCCGTGATCCGGCCGTTTCTTGCTGAGGGCCACGGGCGAGACGCCCGTGGGACTCATGGGCGAGACGCCCATGCCACGTCTCATGCACGTTCTTAAATCACCGGCTCCCCTTCGCCGCCGGCCGGCGGCGCGTGATGCACGGTGATCTGCTCGGCCTTCTCGAACGATTCTTTGCAGACCGCCTGCGGCTTGGCCTCTTTGGCAGCGGAGCGTTTGGACTGTCGCTGCGGCCAGGCGGGCAGGAGAATCCCCAGCAGCGCCCCGGCTGCCACGCCCGCGGCGGCTGTCGCCAGCGGATTTTCCCGGACCTGGGCCACGGCGCCGCGGGCCGCCTGGGCGGTCTTTTGCCAGCCCTCGCGAATGGTGCCGGCGGTTTCCTGCCAGCCTTCGCGGATTGGCCCGGCCGCCTTCTCCCAGCCTTCGCGCGCGGCCTCCTGAACATGCCCGGCACGCCCCTGCGTGCCCGTGCCGGCCGCGGCCATGGCTTTGCGTGCGGCAGCGGCTTGGCGCTTCAGCAGCCGGCGCTGCGCGCGGCCCTTCCAGTCGTGCAGCAGATGGGTGATTCGCCCGCCCAGGCCGCCGCCGGCTTCACTGCCAGGTTCGACCATTCGGCCGCCGGCCGTCTCGCTCGGCAGGTGCTCAATCTTCTGCCGCGCCTCAGCGCGCAGCAACCTCTCTTCGCTGGCTCCTTCGGCTACGAGGTACGCCAGGCTGGCCCCTGCGCCGGCCAGACTGGCCGCGGCCGTGGCGGCGGCATAGGGACTGGCGCGCAGGATCCGAAGGATGTGCGGCCGCCAGATGGCCTCGTGCAGCAAATGGCGGCCCTGCTCCAGCAGGCCGCGCGCGGAGAGCTTGTCCTGCAGGGCCAGCAACGTGTGGTCCATTTCAAGGCGCGTGCGCTCGATATCCTGACGAATGTCGTCGGAGCTGCGATGTTCGTTGTGCAATGCTTCACGCATCGTTCATTCTCCGTGGCGCGGCGAAAGAAACGCTCGCCGGCCGTCCGTCGCTCGCCGCCGCTGACGCGGCAATCATTTGAGCCGGTCCTTGAGCCACTGGGCATCCTGGCGCACGGTGTCGATGGTCTTGGTGGGCTTGAGCGTGGTGTGGCGAAGCGTGTGAATCGCCCGGCCGATCAGGCCGTACGCCATCAGGCCGGCGGCCGCACCAACAATCAGCGGCGACAGCCAGGCGGCGATGTACCACGGCACCGCCAGGTTAAGCAGCACGTACACGCCCGCCACCGCGGCGGCCAGCAGCGCCAGCAGGCCGCACAGCGCCACCGCCGCGCCGATGGCCAGCAGCACCGAGTTTCGAGCGTACGCGTGCACGGCCTCGCGGAATTCCGCCTTGGCCAACTGGGTTTCCTGGCGGATCAGGTGCGATGCCTGGTTGAGCAACTGCCGCACGAGCAGCCACACCTCGCCGAACTTTCCTGTCTCGCGCGTTTCAGCGCCGGTCGCGGCCGCCTGCGCCTCAACATGGGGGGGCTGGGTTTGTTCCGGAGCGGCCCCTTGCGATTCAGCGGCCGCGGCAGCAGCGGTGGTTTCCTGGGGATTGGTCGGCTCGGATCCGCCGGCGGGATACTCGCTGATCATGGCCAGATTCCTTACTTCACCATGCCAGAATCCAGGTCATCGGCCGGCGGCCAGCCGGCCGCACGGGGCTCATTCTCATCGACGGCGGCTGTGGGCGCCGCGCCCGACCCAACTGAGGGCCGGGACGCGGCGCCCTCCGCGCCTGAGGATTGGCCGGCCTTGGCGTCCGCCTGCGCCGACGCCGAGGCTTCTTGTTGCGAAGGGGTTGCCCCGCCGGTCGCCGAAGGCTGAGCGGCCGCATGGATATTGCGCAGAAACCGGCCCAGCACCAGCCCGGCGCCGATAGCCACGCCCAGGGCGACGGCCGGCTGTTTGCGGGCATATTCTTCAATCTTGCCCAGCAGCTCCCGCGGGTCGCTTTCGCGCAGCGTCCGCGACAGCCGGCCAAGGCCGTCGGCGGCGCGATCGGTGTAATTGGCGATGGGGTAGCCGTCATCCTGCCGCAGCGTGTCGGCGGTTTGATGCAGGGCATGCTCGTACGTCGCCAGCCGCCCGCTCCACTGCCGCTGGTGGCGGCGGGCAAACTCAACGAGGTGCTCGCGGGCCTCGGCCGCCTGCTTTCGCCCCTCCTGGCGGATGCGGTCGAAGGGGCTCCGCGCGGGCACCGCCGGTTCCTGCTCTGACTTCTCGATCATACGTCTCTCCCCTCAAACGAATCCCTTCTATGGAATTCTAGATGCGACAGCGCCAGCGCGCAGGGCAGCCGCACAGAATGCATGAAAAGAAAGTCATCGCCCGAGAACGGGGTTGGACAGGTGGCATGCCCTCGCGTCCGGGGCGGGAGCACCGGACGAGTGGGCATGGGCGTTTTGGTGGGGCGGCCCTTGCTCGCGCGACCCATGCCCACCCGCCTCGGCCGCCAGTGCGGCCGGAGGCGTGAGGGCATGAAGATATGA
>PMYD01000054.1 GCA_003171335.1 Phycisphaerales bacterium | reverse complement strand
CTCCCGTAATAGGGAGAGGGGTTGCCGCGGCCAGTGCGTGTTTTGTGCTGTCGCTGGCGCCGGTGCTGGGGTTGTGGAACATGGTGTTCATGCAGTTCTCCTTCGTTTCCGACCACCTCTCGTACCTGGCGCTGCCCGTAGTGACGGCCGTGGCGGGCGCGCTGGCGGCGCGGCTGTTCCATCGCGGCCGGCCGTGGCGTCAGCTCACAATGGCGGCCAGTGCGGCCGCGCTGGTGCTGCTGGGCATTTCCACCGCCTGCAGGGCGCATGTCTTCGCCAGCGATGAGCGCTTGTGGAACAACACGGCCCGCCGCAACGTGGCCGCCTGGGTCGCGCACGATCATCTGGCCGCTCAGGCCGCCGCCCGCGGCGACACAGCCGAGGCCATCGGGCAGCTCCGGCTGGCCGCAGATTACGCCCCGCCGGCGCGAGGAGTCGGCTATCGCTGCCGGCTGGCGTATCTCTTATCGCAGCAGCGCCAGCTCGACCAGGCCCGCCAGGTGCTCGAAGGCTGCGACTGGCCCAAGGCCGATCCGGTCGATAAGGCCAAAGCACGCCAGCAATTGGGCGGCATCTTGCGGGATTTGGGCCAGCTTGAGCAGGCCCGGCAGGTACTCCAGGGGGCCGTGGCCGAGGCGGACCCGAATTTCCCCACCCTGCACGCCACCGCCCTGAACAACCTGGCCAGCCTGCTGGCCGAGGACCTCCATCAGCCCGCCGCCGCCGTGGATTACGCCCGCCTGGCGGTGCAGATCGCCCCGCAGAACGGCGACTTCGCCGACACCCTGGGTTGGGCGTACTTTCTGGCCGGCCAGCCGGGGCTGGCCGAGCAGGCATTGCGCCGCGCTGTCGGAACCCGGCCCATTGCCCTCTATCGCTATCATCTGGGCATGGTTCTGGAGGCCCAGGGCCGCCGGGCCGAGGCGAATGTGCAGTACAAGCTGGGATTTGAAATGATCCAGGCCAATCCGGCCGACGAATGGTATGACAGGCTCAAGGCCAGGCTGCAGGAGACTTCCGCGCCGTAGGAAGCGATTCGCATGAAGGCATCGCCAGTGGCAACAACATCGACCCCCGCCCACCCGCCGGCCCAGCGCACGGCCACGCGGACCGTTCTGCTGGGAGCGGCCGCGGTTTTCGTGCTGGCGGCGGTGGCTCATGCGCCATCCATCCGCGGTGAGTTCCTCTGGGATGATGGCTACTTCATCAAGAACAATCCCGCCGCCGCCGCCCATACGGAGCCCTGGGGCTACTGGTATGACCGGCGGATGTCGGACTATTTCCCGGTCACCTCCACGCTGTTCTATTTCCAGACGCAACTCCTGGCCAGCCCGGCCGTTCGAGCCAGCGATGTCGGCAAGTCGCTCATGCTGGGCGGGACGGGCGAAGACCCCTACCCGGCCACGCCGTACCGGGCGGTCAACGTCGCCATGCACGCCCTGGCGGCGGCGCTGGTGTACCTGGTCCTGCGAGCCATCAAGCTGCCGGGCGCGTGGTTTGGCGCGGCCCTCTTTGCGGTGCACCCGGTGACGGTGGCCTCGGTGGGCTGGATTTCCGAGCAGAAGAACACGCTCTCGCTGATCTTCTACGCCCTGGCGCTGCTGGCCTACCTGCGATTTGACGCCAACGGGCGCTGGTGGCATTACGTCCTGGCCGTCTTGGCCTTCACCCTGGCGCTGCTGTCAAAAACTTCCACGGTGGTTCTGCCGGCCGTGCTGCTGGTGCTCTTGTGGTACCGCCGCCGGCCGCTGCGGACGTGGCGAACGGCTTTAGGCCTGGCGGGCCTGTTCGCCCTGGGTCTGGCCGCCGGGTTGGTGATGCTCTGGTTCCACGGCCACGTGGCCATCGGCCATGTGAGCGTGGGCGCGCCGCAGGGCCCGGGGCAGCGAATCCTGCTGGCCGCCAAGGCCATCGGGTTCTACGCCGTCAAGGCCCTCTTGCCGGTGCGGCTGTCGATGATCTACCCCAAGTGGGATCTGGCCCACCCGGGCTGGACGATCCTGGCGGTCCCCGCAGTGGCCGCGGCGGCCGGAGGGCTGCTGGTCTCTTATCTGCGGCCGTGGGGGCGACGCCTGGCGGCGGGGGAACCCTCACCCGGCCCTGACGGGCCACCCTCTCCCGTAAGAGGGAGAGGGGTTGCAGCGGCCAGCGGGTGCTTCGTGCTGTCGCTGGGACCGGTGCTGGGACTGCTGGATATGTCGTTCATGCAGTTCTCCTTCGTATCGGACCACTTGGACTACCTGGCCGTGCCCGTGGTGACGGCGACGGCGGCGGCCATCGTGGCCACCTTGGCCCGGCGCAGCGCGGCGTGGAGAACCGGCGCTGTCGCCCTCGGTGCGGCGGCCATCATCGTGCTGGGTCTGGCCACGGCGGCCCGGGCACAGCTCTTCGCCATGAACAAGACGCTATGGGCCGATACCGCCGCCAAGAATCCAACCGCCTGGATCGCCTTCGATTGGCTGGGCGTCATCGCCGAGCACGAGCAGAACGACCCCCAGGCGGTGCGCGATTACGATCAGGCCATCCGGTACAGCCCGCCGGGCCATGCCGTTCGCTACCGCTATCGCCAGGGGTCGGCTTATTTCCGGATGAACCGTTTGGACCAGGCCCGCGAGGTGCTGCAGGGCTGCGCCTGGGATGCGGCCGATGACCATTCCGACCGGCAACTCGCCCGCCAGTTGCTGGCCGAGGTGCTCCGCCGGCTGGGCCAGTACGATCAGGCCCGCCAGCAGTACGAGCTCTTGCTGGCCGAGCCGGACATCAAGCTGCCCGGCATGCGCGCCATGGCGCTCAACAACCTGGCCGACCTGCTGACGGAAAAACTCGACCAGCCCCAGGCGGCGCTGCCGTATGCTCGGACGGCCGTGGTGCTGGCGCCCAACCAGCCGGACTATCGCGACACCCTGGGCTGGACATACTTCCGCGCCGGCCAGGCCGACCTGGCCGAAAAAACGCTGAAAAGCGCGATCCTGATGCGGCCGACGCCGACCTATCGCTACCACCTGGGCATGGTGCTGGAGGCCCGCGGCCAAAAGCAGGAGGCCCTGAGCCAATACCAACTCGCCCTTGAGGCGCACGGGCTGGATGCAAACGACCCATCCTTGGCACTCATCAAGGAGAGACTGGAAGCGTTGCAAGGAAAGCCGATGTAGAGCGCAAGGTGCATTCGATAAAGAGACAGACCGCGATGCGCCCGATTGTGAATCCGCCGATATGAGAACGAAAACCGCCACCAAACGCGATGCCGCGCCAAGACTGCCGGCCGATGCCCGGAGCCGCTGGCTGATTCCCGTGGCGGCGGCGGGGGTTTTCGTTCTGGCCCTGCTGGCCCATGGCCGGTCCATGCAGGGCGAGTTCCTGTGGGATGATGAGTACTTCATCAGAAGCAATCCCGTCATCGACGATCAGCGCCAACCCTGGGGCTACTGGACCGACACGCGGCTAAGAGACTACTGCCCCCTGACATTGACATTCTTCCACTGGCAGACTGAGTTCCTGGGAGGGCGCACTTCCGCCGATGCCTTTACGCCCATCCCCTACCGCGCCGTAAACGTCCTGCTGCACGCGACGGCGTGCCTGGTGCTCTTCCTGGTCCTGCGCCAGTTGTGCGTGCCCTGGGCGTGGTTTGGCGCGGCGTTCTTTGCGGTGCATCCCGTGACGGTCGCTTCCGTGGGCTGGATTTCCGAGCAGAAGAACACGCTCTCGCTGTTGTTCTGCGCGCTGGCGATGCTGGCTTTTCTCCGGTTCGAGGCCTCCGGTCGCTGGTGGCTCTACGCGCTGGCGGCCGCGGCGTTTGCCGCCTCCCTGCTGAGCAAGTCCTCCACGCTCGTCCTGCCGGCGATGCTGCTGGTGGTGCTCTGGTGGCGCCGGCGGCCGCTGCGAGAAGTTCGGATACTCCTGGCGCTGGGGGGCCTGTTTCTCCTGGCCGGGGCGGCGGCCGTGTGGACGTTATGGTTTCAAGGCCACAACGCCGTCAAGGGCACCCCCCTGTACGGTCCCCAAGGCGCGTGGCAACACCTTCTCACGGCCAGCAAGGTGATCTGGTTCTACGCCGGCAAGGCGTTGGCGCCGGTGCGGCTGAACATGAATTATCCCAAATGGAATCCCGCCGCCATCGACTGGACCGTGGCGGCGATTCCCGGCCTGGCCGCCTGGGCGGGCATTCTTCTGGCATGCCGCCGCCGCGCCTGGGCTCGGACCGCCGCGGCGGCCAGCGCCTGCTTTGTCCTGGCGCTGGCGCCGGTCCTGTGCCTGGTAGACATGTCCTTCATGGAGTTCTCCTTCGTTTCGGATCACCTGATGTACGTGGCGCTGACGGTGGCGGCGGCCGCGGCGGCGGGAATTCTGGCCCACCTGGCCCGACGCGGGCGGGCAGCGCGAATCGGCGCCTGGGCGGCGGGATTTGCCATTCTCGCGGTGCTGGCGGCGGCCACGGCAGCGAGAGCCAATATCTTCACCTCCAATTACGCCTTGTGGCGTGACACGGTGGCCAAGAACCCGGCCTCCTGGCTGGGCCACGGCAATATTGCCGACGTGTACAGGCAGGCGCATCACGACCCGAGGGCCGTAAAAGAGTACGACCTGGCGATCAAGCTGTGCCCACCTCGAAGAGCGGTGGGGCACCGGTACTTCGAAGCGACCGTGCTGGCGCGAATGGGGAAGCTGCCGGAAGCCTGCGAGGTTCTGGAGGCGTGCGACTGGACGAAGGCCACGGGTTCACAATACAAGGCTCCGGCCCGGCTGTTGTTCGCATCGGTTCTTCAGCAGCGGCAGCAGTACGATCGGGCCCGGGAGAATTATGAAGCCGTGCTGGCCGAGGCGGGCAATGATCTTCCCGCTATCGACCGGGCGGCGACGTTGAATAATCTGGCGGATCTGCTGATGGAGCATTCGGTGCAGCCGCCTGCCAAAGCCCTGGAATACGCCCGCCATGCCGTGGAACTTTTGCCCAATAACCCCGACTTTCTCGATACGCTGGGCTGGGCGTACTTTCGCACCGGCCAGCTCGATACATCCCAGCAGCAGTTGGCGCGGGCGGTCGGCATCCGGCCCGCGGGGCCTTGCTGCTATCACCTGGGCATGGTTCTGGAGGCCCGGGGCCAGAAGGCCGAGGCCCTGCGCATGTACCGCCTGGGATTGGAAATGCTGGGGCCAAAGACGGCCGATGAGTACTACGCCAGGATCAAGGAACGGCTCGATGCGCTGAAAGGGTAAAGGCCTGCAATCAGGCACCCAAAAACGCTATATTAAACGCCGCACCGATACGGCGCCAGGAGATCAGGCAAGCGATGAAAGTCTCGACGATGCGGAAGGTGGACCGGTGGGTGGGCGTGCCAGCCTGCGCTGCCATGACCGCTGGGCGGCGGCTTATCTCGCTGCTGCTCAGGCCCAGGACGCCGGCGGCCGTACGCCGCATTCTCTTCGTCAAACCCGCCGAGCAGGGCGCCACCGTGCTGGCCTGGCCAGCCATCCAGCAGGCCATCCAGCGCGTCGGCCGGGAAAACGTGTACTTCCTGGTCTTCCAGGAAAACCGATTCATCCTCGACGCCCTGGATGTGATTCCGCCGGAAAACGTCCTGACGATCTCCACCAAGGGCCTCTTGAACATGATTCGCCAGACCCTGGCGGTAGTGATTCGGCTGCGCGGGCTGGGGATCGACGCGGCGATCGATTATGAGTTCTACGCCCGTGCCTCGGCCGTACTGACCTACCTCAGCGGCGCCCCCATCCGCGTAGGGCTGCACGCCTTCGCCGGCGAGGGCCCCTACCGCGGCAACCTGATGACCCACCGGCTGCATTTCAACCCGCACATACACATCAGCCAGTTTTTCCAGGTGCAACTGGCGGCGGTGGATGTGCCGCCTGACCGGCTGCCGGCCCTGGACATGCCCGTGCCCGAGCCCATCGGCGAGCTGCCGCCGCTCAAGCTGGCCGCCGGGGAGCTGGAGACGGTGCGGGCCAAGGTGCGCCAGGCCGGTTCGTGGATGGAGGGCCAGCCGCTGGTCCTGCTGAATGCCAATTGCAGCGACCTGTTGCCCCTGCGGCGCTGGCCCGAGCAGCGCTATGTCGAACTCACGCGCCGGCTGCTGGACCGCTACGACGACCTGCACATCGCCTTTACGGGGGCGCCGGAGGAGGCGCCCGGCGTCGAGGCGCTGCTGCGGCGGATCGACCGGCCGCGGACGTTCTCCCTGGCCGGCAAGACCACGCTGCGCGAGCTGTTGGTGCTGTACCACCTGGCGCGGGTGCTGGTGACCAACGACAGCGGTCCGGCGCATTTCGCCGCGCTGACGCCCATCCACGTCATTGCCCTGTTTGGCCCCGAAACGCCGCGGCTCTTCGGCCTGCGCACCCGCCACGGGCACGCCCTCTCGGCCGGCCTGCCCTGCAGTCCGTGCGTCAGCGTCCACAACAACCGCCTGAGCCCCTGCCGCCGAAACGTGTGCCTGGAACGGATCACGACGGATGAGGTTTTTGATCTGGTCTGCCAGGTGCTGGAAAGCAAGGTCGGTCAAAAGATAACGGCATAAGCCAAAGACCGCGAAAACCACAACGAGCACTGGCTGGGTGCCGTGGCTGCGTTNNAAAAACGCAGCCACGGCACCCGGCTTCTTGCCTTCCCCCGGAAAAAACCTTCCTTTTACAAATCCTCGCTGCCCCACTCTTGACGAAGGCTCGGCGGCCGCTATGCTGATCGTCGAAAGTTTCACTTTTGGGCCTATTCTGAGGTAGCGAAAATGAAAATGGCATTGGTTACGGCGTTGGCGGCGGTGATTGCCCTGGGCGGATGCGCCAAGCAGAATAAGGTGACAGTCGATTCGGCGTTCACGCCGCCGGCCTCGGCCCCGGCCATGGGCATGACGGGCGCGGATCTGCCGCCGCCCCCGCCGCCCTCTACCGCGGTTCCGGCCTATGCACCGCCCCCGGCGGCGCCGACGTACGCCCCGGCCCCGACTGTCACGCCGGCCGCGGCGACCGGCGGCAAGACGCATGTCGTCAAGCAGGGCGAGAACCTCTGGAAGATTTCCGGCCTGTATTACGGCAAGCCCAGCCAGGCCGGCGTGGCCAAGATCTTGAAGGCCAATCCCGGGGTCGCCAACGCCAACGCCATCAAGGCCGGTCAAAAGCTTGTCATCCCGGATTAGTGGGATTCGAGGCTCGAGGCCTGAGGTTTGAGAAGCGACTAAGAGGTCGGTGCGCTCGGTCTGCCATCTATCGGCCCCAACAGGCGTCGAATCCCTTTTTCGCATTGGTGCCCACTCTCGACCCGGGCTATCTTTAGGCGATGGAATCGCGCGTCGACCTCGACATGCCCGTGCAATATGTCGCCGGCGTCGGTCCGGTGCGGGCGACCCAACTGGAAGGCCTGGGCATCCACACCGCCTGGGACCTGCTGACCTACTTTCCCCGGCGCTTCGACCTGCGCCGCCAGGTGCAGCCCATCCATTCGGTCCGCGGCGATGAAGAGGCCGTCACCGTCGCCGGCAAGGTCACCGACACCCGTTTCGTCTCGCGCGGCAAGCGGCCGTTCTTCGAGTGCTGCATAGAAGATGACAGCGGCTACCTCACCCTCAAGTGGTTCGGCGGGGCCTACCTTATCCGCCGCATCGTCGTCGGCATGACCATCGCCGTCAGCGGCGCCGCCGACACGTATCGCGGCAGTGTGCAGTTGATCAACCCGCGACTGCAGATCATTTACGACGTCCAAGGCACCGACCTGGCCAGCGATGAGCTGCTGCCGGTGTATCCCGCGGGCAACAGCCTCTCCAGCGCGCAGATCGCCCTGATCATCCGCAAGGCCCTGCCGCGGCTGCTGCCGGGCGTCACGGAGTGGCTGGAAGGTCCCTTTCTCCAGAAACGCGGACTGATCGGTCGCCAGGCGGCCATGGCGGCGATGCACCGGCCCGAGGACACCGACCAGTGGGGCCAGGCCCGCCGCCGCATGGCGTATGAGGAGTGCCTGCTGATGCAGGCGGCCTTGGCGCTGCAGCGGGCGCAGGCCACCGAGCGGCCGGCGCACGCCATGCCGGTCACGCCCGAGATTGACCGGCGGATCCGCACCCGCCTGCCCTTCACGCTCACGGGCGCCCAGGACCGCGCGGTGGCGGAAATCGCCGCCGACCTGGCCCGCGCGCGGCCGATGAACCGCCTGCTTCAGGGGGATGTGGGCTGCGGCAAGACCGTGGTGGCCCTGTACGCCGCGCTGACAGCCGTGGCGCACCACCACCAGGTGGTTTTCATGGCGCCCACGGAAATCCTGGCCACGCAACACTACAACAAGATCATCAGCTACCTGGCCGGCTCGAAGGTGCGCCTGGCGATGCTGGTGGGCGGCCAGCCCGCCCGCAAGCGGCAGTACGTGCTGGCGCAACTGGCCAGCGGCGAGCTGAACATCGTGGTGGGCACGCACGCCCTGCTGGGCGAGGAGGTGAAGTTCCGCAACCTGGGCCTGGTGGTGATCGACGAGCAGCACAAGTTCGGCGTGGCCCAGCGGGCCTCCATCCGCGGCAAGGGCTTTGCCCCGCATTACCTGGTGATGACCGCCACGCCCATCCCGCGGACGTTGGCGCTGACGCTTTTTGGCGATCTGGACGTCTCGACCATCGACGAACTGCCTCCCGGCCGCGGCACGACGCAGACCCAGCTCGTGCGGCCGGGCCAGATGGGCCAGGTGCTGCAATTCGTTCGCCAGCGGCTCACCGAGGGTCAACAGGCGTACTTCATCTACCCGCTGGTCAACCCCTCCGACAACACCGAGCTGACCGCCGCCGTCCAGGCGTTCGGGAAGCTGCGCGACCGCGAACTGCCCGACTGGCCCATCGGACTGATCCACGGCCAGATGCCGACGGCGGACAAGGATCACGTGATGCGCGATTTCGCCGAGGGCCGCATCAAGGTGCTGGTGGCCAGCGTGGTCGTCGAGGTCGGCATCGACGTGCCCAACGCCAATCTGATGGTGGTGCAGCACGCCGATCGCTTCGGGCTGGCGCAGCTCCACCAGCTTCGCGGGCGGATCGGCCGCGGCCGGCAGGACGCCTGGTGCATCCTGGTCAGTTCGCCCGGCAGCGAGGTCTCCGCCCAGCGGCTGGATGTGCTGTGCAAGACCAGCGACGGGTTCAAGATTGCCGAAGAGGACCTGCGGCTGCGCGGCCCGGGCGAGTTCTTCGGCGCCCGCCAGCACGGCCTGCCCGAACTGAAGGTGGCCGACCTGGTGGAGGATTTCGAGTTGCTGCGCCTGGCGCGGCGCGATGCCTTCGCCATCATCCAGCAGGATCCCTCCCTGGAGCAGCCGCACAACCAGGCCCTGCGGCGGGAGCTTCGCCGCGTCTATGGCGAGCGTTTGCACCTGGCGGCAGGCGGGTAGTGTTGCCCGGTGGAGTCCGCACCCAACATATTGTCCTGAGACGACGTACAATATTGTGCCCGGTTCTCTTGAGCAGGGTGCGGCGGGCGGAATCCGCTGGATTTCGCTGCATAAGAAGTGCAGCATACAAGATGCGCCAGAGCATAAGGCCTGAGGTCTTCAGGCTCCTGGCGGCGGCGGGCTGTGTGGAACCGCGCATGACCTACAAAACCGAGGTTCTGAAGATCGACTCGAATGAGGAGGCCCCGCTGGCGGCGGCCCGCGGCGTGGAAGTGCTGGCGGCCGGCGGCCTTGTGGCCTTTCCCACCGAGACGGTCTACGGCATCGCCGCCAACGCCGCCAACGACAAGACCTTCGCCCGCCTGCGCAAGCTCAAGAGCCGCCCGGATCAACCCTTTACAGTGCACATAGGCCAGGTCGACCAAGTGAAGGCGTACGTCGCCGAGCCGCCGGCGACCGCTCGCATCCTGATGCAGAAAGCGTGGCCCGGACCCATAACGATCATCCTGCCCACCGGGGGAAAGCTGGCCAACGAGGCCTGGAACGGCGCCATTGCCGCCCGCCTGGTGCACAAGAGCATGATCGCCCTGCGCTGCCCGGATCACCCGGTGGCTCAGTTCCTGCTCGAGGCGATGACCGACCCGATCGTCGCCCCCTCGGCCAATCTGGCCGGGCGAAAGCCCGCCACCTCGGCCGAGGAGGTCCTGGCGGAGCTGGATGGGCAGATCGACCTGGTGCTCGATGGCGGCAAGGTGAGATACGGCCTGCCTTCGACCATCGTCGAGTTTAAGGCGGACGGCAGCTACAAGATCGTCCGCGAAGGCGTGGTGCCGCGCTTGGCCGTGGCGGCGCTGACGCGGCGGCAGGTTTTATTCGTCTGCTCGGGCAATACGTGCCGCTCGCCCATGGCGCAGGCATTGGCGCTGAAGTACTTGGCCGGCCAGCTCGGCGTTCGGCCGCAGGAGCTGGAGGCTCACGGCTGGCGGGTGCTGTCGGCAGGCACCTCCGCCGAAAGCGGCGCACCGGCCAGCGAGGCGGCTATCGCCGCCATGCGCCAGTTGGGGCTGGACCTTTCCAGCCATTCCAGCCATCTGCTGACTGCCGAGTTGATCCATGCGTCAGATTTGATACTCTGCATGACCGACCGACACGTCGAATCGGCGTTGGCGCTGGATGCGACGGCGGCCGGTCGGGTGGTCCGGCTGGATGTCGACGGCGACGTGCCCGACCCCATCGGCGGCCCGCTCCAGCAGTACCTGGAGACCGCCGAGCGAATCCGCCGGGCTCTTGAGGCTCGGCTCAACGACCTGCTCCATCAGGCAGGCCAAGAGGCAGGCCAACCATGAGGATTGCGGTTGCCGCAGACCATCGCGGGTATGTGGCCAAGGAAAAAGTGGCCCTGATGCTCAGCGAGCAGGGCCATGAAATCATCGACATGGGCACCAACAGCGCGCGAAGCTGCGACTACACCGATACGGGCTACGCCGCCGCCAAGGCCGTGGCCGATGGATCCGTCGAACGCGCCATTCTCCTGTGCGGCAGCGGCATCGGCATGAGCATCGCGGCCAACAAGGTTCACGGCGTGCGCGCGGCCCTGTGCGGCGATGAGCTGACCGCCCAGATGTCCCGCCGCCACAACAATGCCAATGTCCTGTGCCTGGCCGCCGACCTCCTGAGCGAGGAGCTGATGCGCCGCATCGTCGAGGTCTGGCTGGAGACCGACTTTGAAACCGGCCGCCACCAGCGCCGCGTCGACAAGCTCACCATGATTGAACGCGGCGAAGACCCCAGCACGTACAACGGGCCGGATAAATAGCCGCCACATTTGAAAAGACCAACGATCCGTGCTCAAAAAAACTAGCTTCTGTTAGACTCCTTTAGTCTAGAGCACCGAACGATCGAGATGTCATATTCAGGCGTCGGCGAGACAAGGATGGCAAGGAAGAAAACCGAAGGCATATTCCTAATATGCTGAGGTTTTTCTGACGCCGCCAGCCGCCGTCGCAGCCAGCCTGAATGTGACAGATCAAGAGTGAGTTGCTCTAGAGTGAAAGTATGTTCGGATGGTCGCTATCACCAGCGGCACGACGCCGAATACGATGAAGATGGCGTCGGCCGGCAGCCGAGCCCATTCCAGGTAACCCATGATTGGCTGGTCCAGAAAGGCCGCGCTGCGGCCGTGCCAGTAGCCGTTCTCAATCACGTCCCACAATTGCAGCACACCCGTGGGAAACAGGCTCAAGGCAAGCATCAACCCCAGGCCGATATTCAGGCCCCAAAACGAGACCTTGACGTACTTTTGCGTGCGGTTCCAATTCTCCTGGCTGGACATCTGTCGCAGGACAAACACCAGCATCGCGACGGCCAGCATCCCGAAGACGCCCATCATTGCCCCGTGCGCATGATTGGCCGTGAGATTCGTTCCGACCTCGTAGTAGCTGACCACCGGCAGGTTGATCAGGAACCCGAAGATTCCCGCGCCGATGAAGTTCCACACTCCAACCGCCATTAAGAAGTAAAACGTCCACTTGTGCGGCACGCTCACCGGCTTGCCGCATTCATCGCAGCGGCTGCGAGTCAGCCGGATGAACGCCGCGGCATCCAGCGTCAGCAGGGTCAACGGCACGACCTCCATGGCCGAAAAGGTCGCCGAGAGCGCCATTGACACCGTATTTTGACCGGTCCAGTACCAGTGGTGCCCCGTGCCAAGGATGCCACTGCCTAAGAACAGGATAGCGTCCAGATAGATCACGCGCGTGGCGGTCTGGAGGCTGACCATGTCCATCTTGTAGAACAGCACGGCCACCATGACCGTCGCGAAGATCTCGAAGAAGCCTTCGACCCACAGGTGGATGATCCAGAATCGCCAGGTATCCACCACCGTAAAGTGCGTGCTGCCGTTAAAGAACAGCGCCGGCAGGTAGAAAACAGGTATCGCAAAGGCAGTCAGCAGGAACAGGGTGGAGATCTCCCGGTGCTGCTTCTGGCGCCAAGCCGGCAGAATCGCCCGGACCAGGAACACCGCCCAGACCAGCAGAGCCACCACCAGCACGTACTGCCAGAACCGCCCCAGTTGTAGATACTCCCAGCCCTGGTTGCCAAACCAGTACCATGCCTTGCCCACCGCACCCCGCACGCCCAGGACATCGCCCAGCAATGTGCCCGCTACGACAATCAGCAACAGGACGAACAATACATTGAGCGTCTTGGTTTGGCCCCGGGCCTCGGTTCCCCCCAGAGCGGACGCCAGGAAAGCTCCGCCGGCGACGAAGGCCGTGGCGATCCAGAAGATCGCCAGTTGCAGGTGCAGGCTCCGCAGGACATTGCTGGGGAAGATTGCGGTCAGATCCAGGCCGTAGAAACTATCCGGCTGGGCGCGGTAGTGCGCCACCCCGCCTCCCACAAGCACCTGCACGAGGAACATCAACGCCACGGCGACGAAAAACTTGAGCGTCGCCCGTTGGCTGGGGCTGGCCGAACCAGGCAAAAGCCCGGGATGGATATCCGCGGATTGTCCCTTGTCGTGCCAGCCCAGGTAGTCGAACTTGCCAAAAGCCAACAGCACCGCGGCCGTGCCGGCCAGCAGGGCGATCAGGCTCAGCGCGCTCCAAAGAACCGCGGCCGATGAGGGTCCGTTGCCGATCGCCGGATCGTAAGGAAAGTTGTTGGTGTAGGAGTATGTCTGGCCCGGGACATGCGTTACGGCCGACCAGGCGGACCACGCGAAGAAGGCCGTCAGTTGCCGGAGTTCCTCGGCGTTGTCGATCATTTTCTTCGGCAGGCCGCGGTTCTGGCTGGTGGTCGCGAAGTAGGTTCGCCACTGGTCGATCTGCTTGCCGAATGAATCGACCTCCGGCTGTGTGAACGTCAGAATTCCCGTGGCCTTGTTGTACCGATTCTCGGCCAGCAGAGCGGCGACCTCAGCCGTCAGCACCTCCCTCCCCACGGTCGGCATGTCCTTGGGCTGATTGGCCTGGGGCCGCTGCGACAGCCAGGCTTTGGCGTCCAGGGCTAATTGGTGCAGGTAAGCGGCAGAAAAGTCCGGCCCCAGGTACGCCCCATGCCCCCACAGCGTGCCATTGTCCATCAGGTCATAGCGAAGGAAAACCTGCTGGCCCGCGATAATGTCCGCGCCGGTGAAGACCACCTGGCCTGCGGGGCCGACCACCTGGTCTGGGATAGGCGAGCTGATGGAGTAAGCGTTTGCGGCGATCCATCCCAGCACGATGAACTCGGCCAGGACGATGGTCAGAGCCCCGAAACGCCACCACAAGGACAACCGGCTTGACGACGGTTCCGCTTGCAAACCCATATCGGTCACTCCTGCCAGTACTTGGTAATGATACCCCAACGGCCCGGAATATGGGGACGATCTGGAATGGCATGAAGACAAGCCATGAGTCGCGATCCCTAAAGATTCAGCCGCAAGGGCTTCTCAAAGCCGTTGCTGCTCACGCCAAAACCAGTTCATCCGCGCCCTCGCCCTGTCCTGCCGGCCCGCGGGGCGCCAGGGAGATCAGCAGCACAAGCGGCCCCAGGCGGCCGAGGAGCATCAGGGCGCTGATCACGAATTTGCTTTCCGTTTTCAGCCGCAGAGTCTCCCCCAGCGACAACCCGGCGGTGCCCAGGGCGCTGGCGGCCTCAAACAGCACATCCATGAAACGCGAGGTCGGCCCTTGCGTCACGGCCAGGGTCACCGTGCCAACGAGAAAACACGCCAAGTACAGCCCCGCCAGCGTGAGCGTCCGCTCCACCAACGCCGGCGCCAGCGGCCGGCCCAGCAGGCTGGGCTGGCGGCGCCCCCGCAGCGTGCTCCAGATCACCCCCAGCAGGATGACCAGCGTGAGGGTCTTGAGCCCGCCCGCCGCCGAGGCCGGCGAGCCGCCGATCACCATCAGTAGGATCACCCACAGTTTGCCCGCGGAGGTCAGTTCGTTGAGGTCCATCGTCACCAGGCCGCCGCTGCGGGCCTCGGCGCCCAGGAACCACGACTGGGCGATTCGCCGCTCCAGCGGCAGCCGCTGCCAGTCGTTCAGGGCGGCATCGCCCTTCAGGCCGGCCATCGTGTCCTGCGCCTGGCCGACGGATTTGGGCGGCTGCGCCGGGTCGAGGGCGAGAATGCCCAGAGGTCCAAGCACCACCAGGAGCAGCGTCGAGGCCAAAACGATCCGCGTCTGAAGGCTCAGGCCCGGCAGCGGCGACAGGCGATCCAGCCCCAGCAGCCGCCCGCCCAGGTGCTTCAGCGTTGCCGGCGCGCCTCGGGCCAGTTCCAGTATCACCGGCAGACCCAGCCCGCCCAGCAGCGTCAACAGCGGAATGACCACCATGATCGGCCACTGGTCGCGCAGCGAAATCAGGCTGCTTTTCTGCAGGGCGTAGCCCGCACTGCAGAAGGCCATCACGCTATGGAAGACGGCGGCGAATACCGCCGGCCGCCCGACGCCCCAGACCCGCACCAGGAAACACGCGCCGATCAGCTCGATCAGCAGCGTGGTCAGCACCACCGATTCCACGATCTGACCCGTGGCCGCCGGCAGATCCGCCGGCCCCGCAAGCCGCATCGCCTCGCCCTGCCCGCCGGCCGGCGCCGCCAAGGGGGCGCCCAGGTCGCCGCGCGCGATCAGCCGGCCGCCGCGCAGCACCAGAATAGTGCCGGCGACGATGATGCTCAAGCCGCCCACCTGGACCAGGAACAGCAGGATCCACTGGCCGAAACGCGTGTACTCGGCGCCCATATCGAGCGACAACCCCGTCACGCACGCCGCGCTGACGGCGGTAAAGAGGGCATCGCCGAAATATCGCTGGGTCGTGTTTTCCGGCAGCGCCCGCGGCAGCCAGAGCAAGGCCGCACCGGCCAATATCAGGAATAGAAAGCCGCCCACGAACATCACCGCCGGTTCCATGCCCGCCTGCACCGCCTGCGCGGCCAGCCGGCCGATGTACGCCAAGGCCGAGAAGATCAGGTACGCCTGGATCACCGCCAGCCACCGCGGCCCCTCCGTGACCAATACGCCGACCGCCACGGCACAGCCCAGGGCCAGGAGCTCCGGCCAGGCGTTCCTTAAGCGCATCCAGCGATTTTCGCCCGCCAGGATGCCCGCCGCCGACACGGCCAGAATTAACGCCGCCGCGGCCGCCTGGGCCACGTGCAACAGGCCGATCGACAGCCCGCCGGGCGGCTGATAATACCCCAGTTCCAACAGCGCCGCCGCCAGACCCGCGCTCACCAGCAGCAGCATCGCCGCCGCCAGCCAGCCCGCCAATCGCGGGCGCGGAGGGGCGATTCCGTCGGACGTCACCATCGGCGATGAGACCATCGTGTTCAAACGCGCATTTACCCCGCGGACGGGCGGGCCAGGCCTGGTAAGCCCGCCTGGGCCGCTACTTCTTATAAACCTTCTCCGGATCGAACACCCGCTGCTCGGTCACCTGCCACTGGCCCGCCTCATCCAGCCGGCGATAGAAGCAGTGGAAGTACCCCTTATGGCAGGCCGCGCCGTGCTGGGTCACCTCGATGAGCACCGTGTCCAGATCGCAATCGATGCGGATCGAATGCACATCCTGCGTATGCCCGCTGGACTCGCCTTTGACCCAGTACTTCTTGCGGCTGCGCGACCAGAAATTGGTCTTGCCGGTCTTGATCGTCGCCAGCAGCGAGTCAACATTCATGTACGCCATCATCAGCACCTGCTTGCTGGCGCGGTCCTGGATGATCGCGGGAATCAGCCCGTTGTCGTCATACTTCAAGCCACGAACGGTTTCTTCGACGGAAGCCACGTACGACTCCTTCCTGGTTGTCACGGTTACCGCCCTCATTATGCCGTCCGCGGCGGCGATTTTCGATTTTTTGATTTGCGATTCCACAGAGCGCGCGGCGGCGCCATGAACTTTCCCGCTTTGCAGCGGGCCGCACGTGCGGGTAAACTTTCACCGCCGGCGCGGAGCACCGCATAAGACCCGCGGGGAGTTGGTCATGCTGGGTGATATCCTGGTCATCGCGATCCTGATCCTTGGCGGCTTTGCACTAATCTTCGCCGAGCTGATCACCACGTTTTTCGGCACGCTGAGCCTGGCGGCCCTGGGCTGCTTCATTTACGCCGTGTATCGCGCCTTTGCTGTGGGGCCGGCCACCGGCGTGCTGGTCATCGTCGGTCTGCTGATCGGCGTACCCGTCTACGTGATATGCCTGGTGCGCTGGCTGCCGCACACGCGCATGGGCCGCCGGCTGACCCTGGGCGACAAGCCCGTGGCCGCCGGGCTGCAATCTCCCACCGAGGCCGACACGGCCATGCTGGTGGGCGCTGAGGGCCAGACGGTTTCCAGCCTGCGGCCCAGCGGCACCGTCCGCATCGGCCCACGCCGACTGACCGCCCGCGCCGAGACCGGTTTCATTCCCACCGGCACGCCCGTTAAAGTCATCTCCTCCAGCGGCTATCTCGTCATCGTGCGGCCGCTGGCGCCGACGGGCGAGGGGGCGCCGCCGAACAAGCAGGAGCAAGCGTAGTTCCCCGGTGCCACGGCTGTCCGCAGCCGTGCGCTCCATCTGGCGGGGCAGGCGGCGGGTTGGCGGGAACCGGACAGACCTTCGTTGACATCGAGCGCACAGCGCACGGCCGCGGACGGCCGTGGCACCGATTCAAGAATCACCATGAATCTCGTGCTGAAAATTACGACCGCACTGCTGCCCCTGGCCAAACTCCGCGACATCTTCACCGACGAACCCGGTCACACCCTGACGCGGTTGCTGCGTGTTGTGCTGGGTTTCCTCGGCTGGTTCGGCGTTATCACGGGGCTGCTCATTATCGTCGCCATGGTTCGGGCCGCCTGGGGCTGGTCGAAGATTTCCCGCCTGCGCACGCCGATGACCTTCCGCCGCTATCTCCGCCTGCGCTGGCAGGGTGTCAACGTGCTGGCCGTCGCCGCCGCCGATTGGGCGGCCCGCGTATCGGGCTGGGATGTGGACCTGGAGTTGTGGGTCAGCTTCGCCGTGCTGCGGGTCGACGTGGTCCGCCTGGCCTCCGCCCTGGCCTGGGCCAAAGAGCATCGCGTCGAAACCACCATCGGCGCCCTGGGCGCCGCGGCCCTGGCTGGCTACGACCCCCTCGACGTCGCCCAGGCCGCCTTCGCCCGCGAAGTGGGGTCCTTCACCAACGAGCACCTCACCCAACTCGATACCTGGGGCCTGAAGCGCGGCAAGAAACCGGCATGAGGGTTGTCGAGAAGGTTTTCAGCTCCGCCGCGCCAAATCGAAAAACTTCAGGCTCCGCTCGATCAACGACGGCATTTCTTCCAGCGGCACCTGGCTGGCCGCGTCGGATTTCGCCTGGTCCGGGTTGACATGCGTTTCGACAAACAGGGCATCGGCCCCCACGGCCATGGCGGCGCGGGCCAGGGGTTCGGCGAATTCCCGCCGGCCGCCGGAGGCGGAGCCCAGGCCGCCGGGTTCCTGGATGCTGTGCGTGGCGTCGAAGCAGATGGGGGCGAACTGCCGCATTTGCAGGAGGCCGCGAAAATCCGTCATCAGGCGGTTGTAGCCGAAGCATGTGCCGCGCTCGGTGAGGAAGATGTTGTCGTTGCCGGCAGCGCGGGCTTTTTCCACGGCGTTGCCCATATCCCACGGGGCCATGAACTGGCCCTTCTTGATGTTGATGGCGCGGCCGGTGCGGGCGGCGGCGACAATGAGATCCGTCTGGCGGCACAGGAAGGCGGGAATCTGGAGGCAATCCAGCACCTCGCCGGCCCTCTGGCACTGAGAGACCTCGTGCACATCGCTGAGCACGGGGCAGCCCACCTGGCGGCGGACCTCGGCCAGCCACGCCAGGCCCTGCTCCAGCCCCGGACCGCGATAGGCATCGGCGGCGGTGCGGTTGGCCTTGTCGTAGCTGGCCTTGAAAATGTAGCCAATCCCCAGCTTGCGGCAGACCTCCGCCAGCGTGGTGGCCACGCGCAGGCACAAATCCAGATCCTCGGCCATGCACGGACCGGCGATCAGGGCCAACGTGCCGTCGCCGATGGTCACCGGGCCGATGCGGCATGTGCGGCTGGCGCCGGTCTTCTCGCCCGGCGCGCTGCGGCCGGCGTGCCCGCCTGCGCTGGTGCGGGCTTTCTTGCCTGCGCTGGTAGTGCGGCCGGCGCTTTCGCGTGGGCTCATATCGGCGCCCTCATCCAGGGCCAGAAGGAACTCCGCGGCTGCGGCGGCACGTACAGGCGAAGCTGGCCAGGCATGACCTCCACATCAATCGGCAGGTCGGGTCCAACATCGCCATCCTGCTGCGAGGGCACGGGGTCGGGCGACTCAAATCGCAGGTGGCGGAACTGCCGGTACACCACGTTTCCCTTGAGCGGGTGAAACCGCAGCAGCGTCCAGGCCGCGTGCAGCAGCAGCCGCGACTGCTCGCGGCAGCCGAAGACCACGAGGTCCAAGAGCCCATCGTCGAACCGGGCCTCGCGGCAGATCCTCAATCCCACGGCGTAGCGGCTGATATTGCCCACGAAGGCCAGGCCCAGGTCGTTGAAGACCTCCTCGCCATCGACGATCACGCGCAGGCGCGGGAAGTCGTGCTCCCAGAATGTCCGCCAGATGGGCCAGAAGTAGCTCAGGTGGCTGATATGCCCGGTGCGGATCTGGCTGATCCGCCGCACGACCTCGCCGTCAAAGCCCACGCCGATGATGGACAGGAAGATTCGCCCGTTGATCCGCCCCACATCAGCGTTGACGATCCGATTGTAGCGCAGAATCTCCACCAGCCTAGCCGGGCTGGCTGGTATCCGAAGTTCTTTAGCCAGCAGGTTTTCCGTACCTACCGGGCAGGTGAGCATGGGAATGCCGGTACTCACCAGGCCGTTAGCCACCTCGTTGACCGTGCCATCGCCGCCCACGACGATGACCGCCGGCGTATCGTGCGGCAACGTGCGGGCGAAGACCGTGGCGTCGCCCGGGCCGGTGGTCACGTACTCACTGGGCGCCCAGCCTGCCTCCTGGAGCGCCTCGCGAAGATCCGGCAGCAACTGGCCTTGCGTGCCATAGCCGCTGTGAGGGTTTATAATCAGTTGAACGTACTTCATTTTTGGTAGATCAAAAACCACGGCTTTTTATCAGGACCCCGGGGGGTCTTGCCTTACGGGTTACGTACGCTATAATACCGCGTTCGCGACTGATTGAAAGACTACTCCGTACAGGAGATTTCGATGGATGCCGGTATCGCTGAAACCGCCGCCCCGACGACCCTGGATGACCTCTTCGCCAAGGAGCTCTGGACGCAGCAAGAGGTCCAGGCGCTGTATCAGCGCATTTACGCCTCCCCCATGGGCGTGGAGAAGTTTGCCGCCCTGGCCGGTCGGATGCTGGCGGAAAACGCCGCCCCCTCCGGCGCCGCCGCCGTCAAGGCCGGCATTGCTCAGTATATGCTGGGCCGGTTCGAGGACGCCGTCAAGAACCTGGCGGCCGGCACCGACAACAAGGACCGCCGCTGGTACCAGGCCCTGTGCTACCGCGACTTGGCGCAGTATGAGAAAGCGATCGAGGAATTCTCCCGCGCCGCCGACCGCGGCTGGGCGGATTCCGAGGTGAAGATCGCCGTGGCCGAGTGCCAGGTGCTTTCGGGCAACGTGGAGGCCGCCGCCGCCGCTGTCGCAAAGCTCGCTTCGCAGGCTTCCGCCAGCGAGTACCAGGTGCTGCGCGGCATGGTGCTGCAGGCCCAGGGCGACCCCGAGAAAGCCGAGGAGGCGTTCGGCGAGGCGCTGGACCTGGATGCCGGCAACACCGCCGCCGCCTTCCGCCTGGCGTTCCTGTATGACATTGAGGGCGATGAGGATCAGGCGATCGAGCTGTACCAGCAGTGCCTGCGGACTCCGCCGGTCAACACCAATGCCCTGATCAACCTGGCCGTGCTGTTTGAGGATGAGGGGCGCTGGGATCAGGCCGAACGCTGCCTGCGGACGGTGCTGTCGGTTCAGCCCAACCACGCCCGCGCCAAGCTGTACCTCAAGGATGTCGAGTGCTCCAAGGACATGTATTACGACGAGGACCTGGAGCGCCGCACCGTGCAGCGCAACGCCGTGATGGATATCCCGGTGACCGACTTCGAGTTGTCCGTCCGCGCCCGCAACTGCCTCAAGAAGATGGACATTCACAATCTCGGCGACCTGATGCGCGTGACCGAGGCCGACCTGCTGGGCTCCAAGAATTTCGGCGAGACCTCGCTGGCCGAAATCAAGGCCATGCTGGCCCAGAAAGGCCTGCAACTGGGGCAGGATGTGGAGATCAAGCCCACCGTCACAACCGACACGACCGACCAGGGCGCCGTCGTGGCCAACGAAGGCGTGCTGGCCACCCCGGTGGCGGATCTGGAGCTGTCGGTGCGCTCGCGCAAGGCCCTGGGCCGGCTGCGCGTGGCCACGCTGGGCGAGTTGGCCTCCAAGACCGAGGCCGATCTGCTCTCCTGCAAGAACTTCGGACAGACCAGCCTGAACGAGATCAAGCAGCGCCTCAGCGAGTACGGCCTGGAGCTGCGGCACCGCTAAATCGGACCGAGGAAAACCGTGTCGGCCATGTCCAGCGATGTAGATCGGGCGCGGCGGGCCATCGAGGCCCTGGAGAGCGCGTATCGCGCCGTCTTCGCCAAGGTCCGCCCCGGCGTCACTGCCGATCAGATCGACGCCATCCTGCGCGAATCCCTGGCGAGCTTCGGCGTGGAACTGCTGAGCGAGCGGACGAAAATCACCCCCTTCATCGTGGATGCCGCCGGGGAAGGCCCCAAGCTCCGCCTCAACCGCCGGCCGCTGGAGGTCGGCCGCCTGTGGGGCATGGATAACTGCATCGCGCGCGATGGCTTCTGGGCCGACCTGGGCCGCTACGGCTGGTTCGGGCCCCTGCCCGCCAAGGTCGCCGAGAATTACCGCCAGATCATCCGCCGCCAGCGGCAGGTGGCCGAGGCGATTCGCCCCGGCGTGCGGCTGGGGGAGATTTTCGAGGCCATCGGGCCGGGCCTGCCTTTTGAAGTGCACCGCATCGCCGAGGAACCCAACATGCTGCCCTTCATGGGCGACATGATGCCCAATGTCCGCGACGGCATGGAGCATTGCGACCGCGAGGGAATCCGCTTTGAAAGCGGCCAGGTGATCTGCGTCGAGCTGTGGGCCGGGCTTCTGGGCGGTATTGAGGACACCTACAGCGTGACCGATCGCGGCACTGAACGCCTCAGCACGCTTCCCCAGGAGCTTTTTGTTCTGCCGTCCTGAATTCACCGCCGGGAGCAAGCCATGACCAATTCCACCACAGGGGCGATCGAAGGGCCCAGGCCGGCCAGGCCCCAAGAGCTGCCGGAGATCATCGACCTGCTCAACAAGTGGATTCGCGTGGCCCGCGGCAACGAACCCACCATCGCCCGCGATTGGGGCTTTATCTACAGCCCGGCCAATGCCGAAAACGTGATGATCATGACCGCCGGCGGCCGCATCGTGGCCTCGACGGGCATCTGGGCCAACGATGTGCGGCTGGGTTCCGCGCAGCTCCGCGTGGGCGGCATCAATTGCGTGCTCACCGACCCGGAGTATCGTCACCATGGCCTGGGCATGCGGGTGATGAACGCCTGCCACGAGCGGATGATCGAGCTGGGCTGTCACCTGGGCCTCTTGGGTACGCGAATTCCAAACTGGTACCGTCGGCTGGGCTGGGAATACGCCGGCGTCAGCCGCACGTACGAACTCAACCGCGGCAACATTGAGTTCTTGCCCGAACTGCCTGCAGGCCTGACTGCCGAGGGGGCAGGGCTGGAGGCGGTGGATGAGATCGTGGCGCTGCGCGAGGCCTTCCCGCTGGGCGGCATCCGCACGTCCGAGACCTTCTGCGCCCTGCTGACGGCCAGGAAACTAAGCGAGTTTTTCGTGGTGCGGCAGAACGGCCAGGTGGCCGCGTATCTGCTGCCCTCCGCCACGCACATTTACGAGTGGGCTGGGCCGCCGGCCCTGGTGGCCGGGCTGATCCGCGCGTGGTTTGACCGCGTTGACGACCGCTCGGTCAGCACTTCGACGCGGCGCGAGGAGCGCATCCCGCTTTGCCTGGAGCGGGCGACCCTGTCGGCCCCCGCCGCAGCCATCAGCCCGCTGACGTACCTGCTGGACGGCCTGCACATGCCCGGCTCGATCGACTACATCGGCATGATTCGCCTGTTGGATCCCCGCGGCATTTTCGAGGCCTTCGGCCGGCATGATGTCCGGGTGCAGATGGATGAGGAGACCATCACCGTGGCCCGCGGCCGCCGCTCGGTCACGCTGAATCTCTGCCAGGCTGCCAAGCTGGTCTTCGGCCCTGAGGCGATTGCCGATGGTGAGATCGACCTCAAGCCCGTGCCGCTGTGCCAGTGGTCGCTCGAGCACGTCTAGTCTCTTCGCAAAGTGAACCACAGAGAACACAGAGAACACGGAGAAAGACGTATGAAGTAACGGCCGGATGTCCGGGTCCTCGTTTCTCCTCGCCTTTGCCTTCTTCCTTCTCTGCCCTTCTTCCTCTGTGTTCTCCGTGTCCTCTGTGGTTTCCCTTCGTCTCAGACGTATCGTATTTTTCCATGGGGACTTCAGGGCGCGGGCCGCCGCGCCGGAGGACGTTGCGCCCTCTCAAGCCCCCCGGGAGGTAGTAAACCACATGGAGCACCCGGCCGATTCAAGAAGGGGCAAGGCCGACGACCGCTCAGGCGGCATGGGGCTCCCCCAGCGGCGGCAAATGCCGGGTGCATCCGCCTTGCCGCCGCAGAGGCCCCAAAGGGACGAAGATTCGGACTGGCGCCAGACCCCGCGGCCCTTGAGCCGCGGCGAGCCGTGAGGGCCGGTTCTTGAGGAAAGGAAACTGAGGATGTCAGAGGTACCGCAAAACAGCGTGGTCGAGGACCGGGCGCTGCCCTTGAGCGTTCCGCGCCAGGCGACGCCGGAGGATCTGCCGGGGATCGTGCAGATGCTCAACACCGTGTTCAGCACCGAGCGGAGAAATGTCAGCTTGGCCAAGACCTTTCCTTATATCTATTCACCGGAAAACGCCGCGAACATCCTGATCGTCACCTGTGGCGAGCAGGTGGTCAGCGCGCTGTCGCTGTGGCCCAACGAGGTGCAACTGGGCACGGCGCGGCTGAAGGTGGCGGGCCTGAATTGTGTGGCGACGCTCTCGGAATACCGCCGGCGCGGCCTGGCCTCCCACCTGATGCGCGGGGCGGTCAAGCGCATGCTGGCCTTGCGCTGTCACCTGGGCCTGGTTAGCGCCATGATACCCAACTGGTATCGGCGTACGGGCTGGGAACTGGCCGGGCGCATGCGCACCTACCAGATCAACCGCGGCAACGTGGGCATGCTGCCCAAGCTGCCGGACAAGATGTACGTCGAGGGCGCCACGGAGACCACGCTGGAGGAGGCCTTCGGCATCTACTGCCAGCACAACCTGGGCGGCATCCGCACGCGCGAGATCTTCCGCCGGCTGCTGAATTCGCGTTATGTCACCGAAATGCTCGTGGCCCGCACCGCCGACCAGGGCGTGGCCTATCTGCTGGCCGCCGGCCAGCGCATCATCGAGTGGGGCGGCCCGGCCGTGTTCGTGGCCGGGCTGGTGCGCACCTGGTTTGGCCGCCTGGATGAAGGCGGCCGCGCCAAGGGCGAAGGGCCCTCCACGACCGACAGCATAGCCCTGGTGGCCCCGCCCGAGGGTCATGGGCTGATCGACCTGTTCAACCAACTCGGCATCCCCTGCAGCGTCAACTACGCGCGGATGATGCTGCCGCTGGACCCGGGCGGCATCCTGCGCGCCTTCAACCTGCACGATATCCTCATCCGCGAAAACACCGGCGCGTTCACCCTCACCAGCCGCACGCAGGAAGTGTCGCTGGATCGCACGGCCCTGACCAAACTGCTGTTCGGCCCCGAGCGCGTCACCGATTTTGCCGTCGATCGCTTCCCCCTGCCGTTCTGGCAGTGGCCGCTGGACTGCGTGTGAGAATTGCAAATTGCAAATTGCCAATTGCCAATTGAACGGCCGGAGCGGTGCGTGATTAGATAGCTTGCCGCCCGCTAGTTTCCGGCGGTTTCCTCTGTTTCCCTAATTTGCAATTTGCAATTGGCAATTTGCAATCCCTCGCCGGCGGGGAGTCTCACTTTCCCGCCCGTTCTCTCGTGTAATTCAGCAGCCCTCCGGCCAAGAGAATCTCCCTCTGCCGCGGGCTCAACATCAGCCGGCAGGTGAAGGCGAAATTCTTCGTCCGGTTGCGGACTTCCACGGCATCCGCGCCGGCGACGGCCTTTCGCGCCTCGGCGATGGCCAGCTCATCCGCCGCCTCGATGCGGTCGTAGTCGGCCGCAGTGGCGAACGTCAGCGGCAGAATCGCGAAGTTCACCAGGTTCGCCTGGTGGATTCTCTCAATGGTCTTGGCGAGAACCGCCCGCACGCCCAGGTACATCGGGCACAGGGCCGCGTGCTCGCGCGAGGAACCCTGCCCATAGCTCTCGCCGGCAACGATGAACGCCGCCTTATCCGCCTGCTTGATCGCGCCGCAGCGCTGGGCGAAGCTGGGCTGGCCCTCCACGTTAAAGCCGTTGAAGACGTACCTGGCGTACACCGGCACGTTGGAGCGGTGCTTGAGCATCGTGCCGGCGGGCATGATGTGGTCCGTGGTGACCTTGTCGCCCACCTTGATGGCCACCGGGCCGGCCAGCTCGGCCGCCAGGGGCTCGCCCGCGGGCGGTTTGACGATGCTCGCGCCGCGAATGATCTCCACCTTGGCGGCCGCGGGGGCCGGCGGGTTGATCATCGCGTCGTCGAGAATGAATTGCTGCGGCGCATCAATCCGCGGCCACGCCACGCCCAGCCACTTGGTGAGCCGGCGCGGGTCGGTGATCTCGCCCGTCACCGCCGCCGCCACCGCCGCCGCCGGCGAGACCAGGAACACCTGGTCGTTGGCGGTGCCGCTGCGGCCGGTGAAGTTGCGGTTAAAGGTCCGCAGCGTGACGGCCCCTTCGGCCGGGCTGAAGCCCTGGCCCAGGCACGCGCCGCAGCCGCTCTCCAGCAGGCGGGCGCCCGACCGCACGATGTCGGCCAAGGCCCCGTTGCGCGCGATCATCTCCAGCACCTGCCGGCTGCCGGGGTGAATGCCCAGCTCCACGCGCGGGTGCACCGTGCGGCCCTTAAGCACCGCCGCACACAGCATCAGGTCCTGGTAGCTGCTGTTGGTGCACGAGCCGATGACCACCTGGTCGACGGGCTTACCCGCCACATCCGCCAGGGCTACAATATGGTCGGGACTGCCCGGGCCGGCGGCCAGCGGTTCAAGGGCCGCCAGGTCCAGCACGATATGGCCGAAGCTCACGTCGATGATGCCCTTGGCATCGGCGGCGCCCACGTTCACCTCCGTACAGAAGCGGCGGATGTTCTCGATGGTCGCCGCATCCTTCTCCTTGTGCAGCCGCTTGGTGATGCGGTCGTATTTCGCCCCCGGCTCGGCCGCCAGCGGCCGCCAGTGGTCGGGGCGACCCTGGGCGGCGAGGAACTGGCGCGTCACATCGTCCGAAGGGAACAGGCTGGTAGTGACTCCCAGTTCCGCGCCCATATTGGTGCACGTGGCGCGCGCGGGAACGTTCAACGTGGACACGCCTTCGCCGAAGTACTCGATCACGCAGCCCACGTTGCCGCGGGTGCTCAGGATGGACAGCAGCCGCAGGATGATGTCCTTGCTGGCCACCCAGGGTGCAAGCGCCCCGCGAAGTTCCACGCCGATGATGCGCGGGCAGGCGGTGTAGAAGGCCCCGCCGCCCATGGCGACCGCCACATCCAGGCCGCCGGCCCCGATGGCCAGCATGCCGATGCCGCCGGCCGTCGGGGTATGCGAGTCGCTGCCCAGGAGCGTCTTACCCGGTCGGGCGAAGCGCTCCAGATGCACCTGGTGGCAGATGCCGTTGCCCGGCCGGCTGTGATACGCGCCCACCGCGGCGGCCACGCTGGCCAGGTAGAGATGATCCGCGTGATTCTCCGGCCCGAATTGCGAGAGATTATGGTCCACGTAGCTGACAGACAGCTCCGTTTTGACTCGCGGCGTGCCCATGGCCTCAAACAGCAGATACGCCGTGGTGCCCGTGGCATCCTGGGTCAGCGTCTGGTCGATCCGCAGGCCGATCTCCTGCCCTGCCGCCAGGGCCCCATCCATACGATGCTCTTCCAGAATCTGGTACGCAAGCGTCTTAGCCATCAGCCTCTCCAGTAGCGGTTTTCACCTTGTCCCAAGTGGGGCAAACTAGCACATTGGTTCATCCGCTTCAAGAATGCACGTGGAGGCTGGAGACTCAAGGCAGACACGGCACAAAGCTGGCCCACGAGCCCAGGGCAAAGTCGCACCGCAGCAGCCGGAACGAATGCTTCGCGATAAGTGTTACAGATGTGCGAGCTGAAATATGCGCATAAATATGCGCATATTGTAATAAT
>PMYD01000045.1 GCA_003171335.1 Phycisphaerales bacterium | reverse complement strand
ACTTTATACAATGGTCTTATAATGAGATCAAATATTCATTTTCCTTGTCGTGGCACCAGACCGAATATTCCATTGCCTGCCATTTCCGGCCTGTCTTCGTAGCGTGCGCACAATGCCTGGCGCCAGAACAGCACGGTTTGCGTCAAGCTGGCGACACCGTGCCCGCCGGCCTGGATGTCGGCGAGGTCGAAGGCGATGAAGCGGGCGCGGCCGCCGCCGGCCCAGCCTCGAAGGTGAATTCCACCTGCCGTGTCTGGTCGCCGGCCGTGGCCGTTACGCGCAGCGTGCATTTGCCTTCCCGCTGGCAGGTGTGAGAAACCTGCTTTCCGGCGGCGGTTTGACCATCGCTGAAATCCCAGCGCAGGTCCACCGGGCGGCCTTCCGTATCGACGGCATCGACCATCCACTGGGACGGCTGACCGATGGCCGCCTGCCGTGGACCCGAAATACCCAGGACAATCAGCCCCCCCGCGGCGGGCTTGCTACTGGCCGTGCCCCGGGCCGCGGCCGGCGCGCCCGGATGCGTAGTCGCAGCGCTACGGGCCGGTTCGACGACAAAGGCCAGTTTGGGGCGCTGGTGATTCTCGTAGTAATTGCCTTCCAGATCCAGCTCCACCTTGTCGCCCGAGTTAATCTCCAGCGCTGGGTAGATCGTCCGGCCCGCACCGCCGGCACGCTGCACCACGGTCGTGCCGGTCATACGCAGGTACCCCCGCCAAGGCTCCCATCCATAGGCCTGGCGGAACAGCACGGTCGTTTCACCGCCCTTGCCGCCCCACGTGCTGGCGTCCGAGCCCTGGAAGAAGGAGTCCACGATTTCCACGTGCGGCAGGCCGTACATCTTGAGGACCGTCTCACCGATATCGAGTCCCCGGCAGCGGATCACACGGAAGCGGCCCTGGGCCAGCGGCTGATTGCCGGGCCCGCGCCAGGTTGACCAGAGCTTGTAGCCCACGCCGCCCACATTGCGGACGGCGCAATCCTCCAGCGTTACGCGATCGGCCTTGATATCGATTCCGTCCTCGCTGCAATTCCAGACGCTGACGCGGCGCACCATAATGTCTTTGGCGCATCGGTTCTCCGCCATCGTGAACGTCACGCCTTCGGCGTCGCCATTGGGGCCCCGGTCGTCATCACTGTCGTGAATGACGGTATCTTCGATCAGCACGCGCGCCAAACCGCCCAGCCCGACCACGCCGGGCCCGGCCACGTGATGGAACTCGCAGCCGCGGATGACGACATCGTGCGTCCCGCCCGCCAGGCGAATCGGTTTGCCATCGGTATTGTGGAGCGTGTGGCCGTAGGAGCCGCTGTAACCCGCGTCGATGTTGATGAACTCCAGGTGATGAGGCGGGCCGCCTTTGTCCGAGTCGCAGTTGAAGGCGCTGCGGAAGTTGCGGAACGTAAGGCCTTCAAACCGGAGATAGGCGTTGGATTGGGTCAAGTTGAGGAAGGTGAAATCGCTGCCCGGTTCGGTCGTGTCGATGACCACCCGCTCGCCGGGATAGTTCCGAATCGTGATCCACGCCTCCGGCTCGCCCCGTACGTTCGTTCGCATTCGAGCCCACGGCGAGTTGGGATACTCGGCCTTGTAAAGCCCGCCGCGAATCAGGCATGTGTCTCCCGGGCGCGCCAGTTGAAAGAACCGCCGCAGGGAGCCCAGCGGGTGCTCTTTCGTGCCGGCCAGAATGTCCAAACCTTCGGGAGCGACATAGTAAGTCTTGCCGGCGCCTTCTTTGTATGCGCTGGCGGGATCAAAGGATGGCCAGTTGGCATCCTCGGCCGCTTCGCTTGCGGGCTGGGGCTGTGCCGCCGGCGCGGATGTCGTCGTCGGGATGCCTGGTGTGGACTGGGCCAGGCCCTGGCGCGGAGCGATGCACACGGTGCATATCGCCAGCAGCACTATGAAGAATGCCTTCTCGTGTTGAATCTGCATAAAGCCTCCTATGCTGGATTCTGCGCCCCCAGCCCCGCCAGCACGCCTTCATAGGCTGTCACGGTGGCTTCAAGCGAATGATGTTCAATTACGTAATGGTACGCCGCTTGCGATGCCTGCAACCAGCGCGTGCGGTCGGCCAGCAGATCGCCAAGCCCTTTCGCCAATCCGTCCAGGTCTTCCGCCACGGCGCCCAGGCTGCTGGCCAGGACCACGCCGTCGGGGTCCACGGTGCCCACGACAGGCCGCCCATAGCTCCAGGCCTCCAGGAACGTGTTGGGAAAGCCTTCATAGAGCGACGTGGAGAGCAGCAACATCGCCTCCGCATAGAAACTGCCCATGCGATCGTACGGCACGTAGCCGTGCAGCCTCACGTTGGGCAGGCCGGCGGCCCGAGCGGCGATGGAGCGGGCGTAGGCGGAGTCGATGTTACTTGCACCAACCATGTCGAACGAAAGCTGGGGACACCGCGCGGCCAGTTCCAGGCACCACTCCGGCCGCTTGATGGGGCTAAACCGCCCCACCCAGAGGATGTGCGGCGGACCCGGGGGCGGCGGCTGTAGTACTACTAAATCCTCCCCCAACACGGGGCGGCAACTGGGGATGACGACGGATGACCGCCCAAAACCCTCCATCAACCGTCCGCGCTGCGACTGGGTCTGCGCGATCACCGCATTGGCGTGGCGCAAGCCATAACGGTAAAACCACCGCTCCAGGGGGTTTTCCAGATTCGACAGATCCTGCTCACAATCGCGGTCGCTGCCGACGCCGAAGATGAAGGGCCGATCGTGCCGCCGGCACCACAGGCACACCTGGCCGGTCTCAATGCCGCAGGTCCGCTGGTAGTAGACATCGGCGTTGGCGCGGCGCATGGCGCCGGCCAGCCCCGTCCACTTGGGATGCACCATGCGCAGGCCGGGCAGACCGCCGCCCGGGGAATACATCTTCAAGACCCGAATGTTGCCGAATTGGCAGCCATCCTCCTGGCCGTGGTCCAGCGTGATGAAGCTGACCTGGTGGCCTGAGGCCGCCAGGCCTCTGGCCACCAGCACCTGCTGCACCTCCGCCCCTCCGACGTGGCAATGCCGGGTATCCCCCGACAGCACCCCATAGGCATTGGGGGCCACGAAGCAGATGGACAGGCTCATGTCTTATCCGCCTTCGTCCACAGCCGGCGAATCTGTGCCTTGATGACCTCCGGCACAGCCCTCCGCCAGTACGTGGCCAGGAGAATAATCGCCCCACCTCCCAGCGCGGCCAGGATGACCATGCCGTCGCCCAGGCGGGCATGATGATTCCACGTTTCGACCAGATGGGTCGTCCCCAGGCGCCCAAAGCGGGCGGTTAACGCATCAAGGGCCGCCGCGCCAAAGCGACACAGCAGCAGCCAGGCCGTGAACGGCAAGGCCAGCAAAACAGCCTCGATCAGCAGGAAGCCCATCTTTCGGATCGAAAAGTCCGTATGCCACGCCATGATAATCGGCATTCCGACCAGGGTAACCAATGCGGGCGCACCGGCCAGGGCGATGGCGACCCCGAGGACGCCGCCGTGAAAAACACGCAGGCTGCACACAATGGCCGCGATCGTCAGCGCGCCGCCGATCAGGTTCAGCACACCCATCCAGCCGTGTTTGTTAAGGCCCAGCAGCACGCTGCGCGGTCCCATCACCGCCAGTTGGATAAGGTTGCCCGCCGCCAGGATCGGCAGCAGGGGCAGGCTGTAGAATTGCCACTGCGCGGGCCCCAGCCACAGCCGCAGCAACGGTTGATACAGAATCGCCAGGGCCAGCATGCCCGGCAGGCTCAGCAGCAGGCTCCAGCGCGTGGAGTCCAGCGCCAGCCGCCGCACTGCCCCCTGCGCGCCCAGGGCCTGCGCTTCGCTGGAGACCGGGGCCAGCATGCGGGTGATCTGGAAGACGCCCTTGCGCGAGTTGTCGATAAGCGCCGTGGATCGCTTCAGCCACGCCAGGGGCGCCAGCCCGACGCCACCGGTGAGCAACCAACTGGTCGCGGTGGTCACGACGGAGTCAGAGATATTACCCACAAACGTCTTGGCGCCAAATTTGCCCACCTGGATGAGGTCGTGGAGCCGAACCGAGGCAGGCTGAAATCGCAGGGTGGGGCAGACTCGATGTGCCGCCCGCCAGATCAGAAACGATTCGAGCAGTTTGAGCCCGAACATGGCCACAACCACGGCCCTGAGATCCAACCCGGCGCGAAGCACCAGCACCAGGGTGACCAACTGGACCGCAATCATCGTAATGTTGATCCAAGCCGTCAGATCATACCGTTGGCAGCCGGTGATCACGCCATAGTAGGTCGACATGAACATCTCGATGCCGCACATGATGCCCATGAAGAGGACGACCCATTGCGTGACATCCAGGTAAGGATAAAGATGGCCGCTCGGGTCGATGTTATGTGGCAGCAGTACGGTTAAAACGACCGTCAGCACCACCGCGGCAATGCCGCTGCCGGCCAGGAGGCAGCCGCATGCGCTGACGCTGCGGTTGAGCATCAACCAGTCGCCCGTGGCCCGATGCCGCGCCACGAATCGATTCACGGAGGCGGCCGTGCCCAGGTAGAGCAGTTTCAGCGATACCACGGTGCCCCAGCCCAGATCCCACACGCCCAGCATATCCTGGGCCTTGTCGGGGGCGAGCTGACGGGCAAATGCCGCCAGCATGATTGGCGGCCAAAAGAAACCTTGAATCAGGCCCGCGGTAAAGTCGAGCAGATTCATCACCGCGTTTCGCACGATACTCTGGCTTGCCGGCCTCCGGGTGCCGGGGGCAAAGGCGGTTTCTTCCGCCTTGTCGCTTCTGAGCAGATCCACTTCCCCGGGCGATGCATCCGTAAGGGCGGCCTCACGCCCATCCGGCCCCTCGGCAGTCGCCTCAGGACCACTTTCGCCCATGCTGGAATTCCGGGAGGGGGGCGGACCGGCGTGATAGCGTTCGGCAGCCATTTACGTCCCTTGTCCAACTGCGGAAGCGCCCTTCACCGGTCGTTCCGCAGAGGGGCCAACTTTGGCATAGCTTACAACGGGTTTACCCGCCCGCCAAGCCTGCGCGGCAGGTACTTGCAAACCCAGCACATGCGCGCCCATAGCCAGGGCGTAAACGCAAAGGACCAGGTCAACCGCCTCGCGCGGCCAGAATGTCTGGCCCGTCAGGCCCATCAACAGTATGGCCCCGGCACCGGCCAAACCGACAGATGCGGCCGTGTCCAGCAAAGGAATATCCCTGCGGCGCCGGCGGTAAATGTACACGGGAACCGCCAGCAGAAGGCTTAACACGGGAACCAGACCCACGATACCTGAATCCAGCAGCATCTCCAGGTAGGCATTGTGCGGGTGCGAGGGGCATTCGCCGTTGTTGAGCATGCAGATTCGCTCGTACAGTGATGTCCGGAGAATGGTCATCCGGCCTTGTCCAAAAACAGGCGAGCCGGCAATCTCCTGGATCGTCGGCGGCCACAAGGCAACCCAGCGTCCCGCGGTGATTTCATCCAGGTCGCTGCCTTCCATGCCGGTCGGGTCCTGCACGGAAAAACCCAAACCCACCCGGGCCTGCACCCCGGGCACGGTAAAGAAGACAATCAGCGCCACCAGCGGAATGCCGATCAGCAGCCAACGCCAGCGCACCAGGCCGAAGATAAGCCCAATGACCACCATGGCCATGTACGCCGCTCGAGAATTCGTCAGGGCAATTGCAAAGGCAATCACTGGCCCGCAGAAAAGCACGGCCAGGCGATACCGCCAGCCCATTCGCCACAGCATGGGCGTCGCCGCGGCCAATGTCCAGAATCCGGCCACCATGGCCAATGCCACATCATTGGGATGAAAACCCATTCGGTTCTCAAACCGGCCGCGGAACGCCGACTCGAATTGGCTGTTTGTCCCCGGCTCCAGCAGCGATCCCAGTGGAATGTATCGCACGGCCATGAGCGAAAAGACCGTCACCTGCGCGACAATGGCCGCAATGCCCAGAATAACGTTCCGCCGGTTGCGCATGCCGTCAAAGAGCATGAAGGCCAGCAGCAGATGTTTGAGCGGATTGCACAGAAAGTCGTAGAAAAAGCTTTGGCGCGTCATGGACGCCACCTCGGCGGATGAGGGGCGCAGGCTGTCGAAATCCAGGAATCCGCGCACGCCGGCCACAAGAATCAACAACACATAGGCCGCCGCCGAATACACCAGCAGTTTGGGAATCGGTCTGCCTTTGGGCAGGCTCTCTCTTTGCATGGCCCAGGCCGCGGCCACCGCCAGCAGCAGCAGGTTCAGCACGTTGGCGCCCTGGATGTGCAGAAGCGCCGGCGGCATGTCAGGATGCTTGGCGAACGCCGTCAGCACGATCAGAACGCACAGCGAGACATACCAGTCCCGCCAGGCGTAGAGGGCCGCCGCGATCACCAGGGCATACATGGCATATTGACGCATATTACATCCACCTGCTGGGCACGTTGGGCTGACGGCTCAGGATTGCACCGCCACCGGCTTGCCCAGCCTGAGACTTTCGAGAATCGCCAACGTGGCACTCGTCGTGGCCACCGCTTCGGCCAGCATCAGCGGCCAGCGCCCGCCGGTCCGCACCGCCTCGATGAAGGCGGCCATCTCTTCCTTGTGCCCCTTGCCCGCGGGAGAAGGCTTGACCGTCCGCTTGCGGCCGCCGGCGCACAGGCGAGCACGCCGCCAGTTCTCAATGACGGCGCTGCGGCCCTGACCATGAACCTCGATACGCTCCTTCTCGAAGAAGGGATCACCATTGGCCAGGTACGCCAGCACCCCCACCGACCCATCTTCCATCTTCAGCGTGACCGCACAGTTGTCGTTCTGGCGACCAGGCACGTCTCCATGAATCATACTAGCGTACACTTCGACGGGCTTGCAGCCGCACAAGGCGCTGATCAGGTCCACGAAGTGGCAACCCTCGCTGACGATCCGCCAGCCGCCCTCTTCCTCATCCTGGTACCACGAATCGGCCTTGAGCGAACCGGCGTTGACCCGGCACACGACCTCGATCGGGCTGGCGCGGCCGGAAAAATACTCCTGCACCGCACGCGTCAGGGAACTGAAGCGCCGGTTGAAACCCGGGATGACCATTTTGCCGGATGACTTCTGCGCCTCTACGACCTCCTGGAGCTGCTCGCTGGTCAGGGCCAGCGGCTTTTCCACGAACACATGCTTGCCCGCCCGCAGCGCCTCGGCGGCAAAACGGGCGTGCGTGTCGTGGCGCGTGGCGATGACAACAGCGCCAATCTCCGGATCGTTCAGCAGCTCCTTCAGTTCGCTGGTGGAGTACGCAAAGCCGTGGCGAGAGGCCCCACTGCGGGCTGAAAGCCCGCCGGCTGAACAAATGCCCCTCAGGTGAACATTGCCGGCGGCTTTAAGGGCGGGGATCAGCGTTCCCGTGGCAAAATTGCCTGCGCCGATCAAGCCAATACCCACGGCACCTGCGCTCGGCATCGCCGTGCTGCCCGGGGCGGCCTCCACACGCCGAACCGGTGCGGCATCGGTGGGATATCGAAACAGCATGGCGACGGTCTGGTTGGAGCCATTTTCCAGGGCGTCATACACCTGCGGCGCCTCGCTGAAGTCATACTCCACCGGCTCCAGCAACGCCGGCCGAATGCGCGCATCGGCAACCAAGCGGAGGAATTCCGCCATGTTGCGGCGCTCCGTCCAGCGGACGTAGCCGACGGGGTAATCGATCCCCTTCAGCTCGTAGTTGCGGTCATATCGGCCCGGGCCGTACGAGCGGCTGAGCACGATGGACAGTTCCTTGTCGTAATACGTCTGCCAGTCGGCGGCGACGCGAATCATGCCCACGATCGCCACCCGCCCGCGGTCGCGCAAAAGCTGACCGGCCAGATCCATCGGATCGGTGCTTTGCGTGCTGGCGGCGATATACACGGCATCGGCCCCGATGCCGCCGGACAGCTCCATCACCGCATCGGCCAGCGAGGGATCCTCGCGTCGCAAGGCGGCATCCGCGCCGCATTTCAGGGCCAGCGCCACCTTGCCGAGGTCCACATCCACGCCGACCACGCGGCAGCCGGCCGCCTTGAGAATCTGCACGCCCAGCAGCCCGACAAGCCCCAACCCCACCACGACCACCGTTTCCCCCAGCGCCACCTGGGCCTGGCGAACGCCCTGCATGGCAATGGCGCCCACCGTGGTGAAGGCCGCATCGGCGGCAGAGACGCCATCCGGCACGGGCACGCACAGATTTCGCGGCACGTACACGAATTCCGCATGGCAGGCCACTTTCTCGCCCGCGCAGGCCACGCGCTGGCCGACCGCCAGCTCATCGACGCCGGCTCCGACCTCTTCCACGACGCCGGAAAGACTGTAGCCCAGCGGCGTCAGCGCTCCCAGCCGCTCCTGCACCTTGGCCAGCGTTTCGGTCAGCCCCACCTGCCCAATGCTCTGCAATACCTGCTTGACCTTGTCGGGCCGGGCCTTGACCTTCTGGAGCAGGCTCATGCGCGCCTGCGTCACCTTCATGCGCTCTGTGCCCGCCGAAACCAGCGAAAAGGCGCTGCGCACCACGACGCCGCCGGAGCGGCAGATGGGCGCGGGCACATCCTCCAGCTTCAGTTCACCGGACTTGTAACTTTGCACTATCTGGCGCATTCTCGCCGCCCTTCACGGTGCTGATGATGCGGGGCTTCTTGCCCCGCTCGGTGACAACCAGGGACTCGACACAGCGCAGGTCGACGCGCACCTGGCCCTGCAATCGGCCGTTGACGTTTGCCAGCAGCTTCTCGGCCTGCCGCGGCGACAGGCCGCCTGACGCCACCACCCACAGCGTGGCCTTGCCCGCCTCGGATTGGTGGAATTGATAGTCCTCTACGTTGTTGAACGTTTCGTCGTGCACGTTGAACGCCACCGCCGAGATGGCCGACCCGTCGGCGGCCAGCAGGCAGCTTTGCAGATATCGGCCTTCAATGTCCTCCAGCAACATCTGCTCGCGCCCGCAGGCCGAACAGCGCTGACCGACATACCGCGCGAAATCCCCGGTGCGGTAGCGGATGAGCGGCACGATATGGTTGATGAACCCGGTGCCGACAATCTCGCCGCGCTGCCCCACCTGGCGCACCGGCTGGCCGGCCTCATCCAGCAATTCGCAGTAGCCGTAGGTCGGCCAGACATGATACGCGCTGGCACACTCGCACTCGCTGGCCAGGACCAGCTTCTCCGAATGCCCATACCACGACATCACCCGGCAGCCGAAGACCTGCTCGACGATCTGGCGCTCGAAGGGATAAACATTCTCGGAGCCCATCAGGACGACCCGAATATTGTGGGGCGCTTTGTCGCCCTGTCGGCTGGCGAATCGAGCCAGCATGGTCGCGGAGGTCGGATACGCCATCAGCGCGCAGGGGCCCAGCCCGGCGATATGCGCCAAATACCTGGCCAGTTCTTCTGGCGCCGTGTGAAAGTTGCTGTAGTAGTGCCGGCGTAGTAGCGGATCGTATTCGTGCCGCATGCCGTTGTGAATGGATTTGACAATCTGCCCGCGCAGGACGGCGGTAGGCATGCCCAACTGATAGCCCGCCCGCTCCCAGCACGCCACGAGATAGGCAAATTCGACGGCCGAGCGGCTGGCTGGCGCGTAAAACCGCAGCGGAAGCCCACTCGAGCCGCCGGTGGAGACAAAATCAATCCCCGGTCCATCCGGGGCCTCGGTGCACATCGCCTCCAGGTTGTCCACCACCACGCGCTTGTCGATTACAGGCAGGCCGGACAGGTCCTCGGGCGACTTCAGATCGCCCGCTTCAAAGCCCGCCTGCTGAAACTGCCGGCGATAAAACTCGCTCCGGGCCTGCGCCAGCAGGCAGATCCGACGAAGCTGCTCCACCTGGTATTCCCGGGCGCGCTGGGCGGGCCAGCGATCCACCTGTGCCACAAACCGGCGGTGCCGGCGAAAAGCTCGGCCCAATAGCCAGGGCACCGGAATCCGCGACATAAGCGGCCCGGCCGCCGCCCGAACCCAGGCGGGCGCCTTCTCCCACGCATTCTTTTTCGACCAGGCAAGTTTCATGATTGATCCTGCCGCCGGCCCTGCAACTCGTGCCCGGCGAGCATACCCGAAGCCCCAGCCGCGTGCAGGGCGGATGGATCCGGCCCCGCCGGAGATTCTGGTGAACCGTTTGAGCGTTCACCGCCGTTGAGCACCGCCGCCCATCGCGCCGCCACGGCCTGGAGGCTATATCGTTCCACGGCGACTTGGCGTGCCGCGGCCCCCATCGCCTCCAGCCGAACCGGGTCGGCCAGAAGCCCCGAAACAACCTCTGCCATGCATGCCGGCCGGCGGTCGGACAGCAGAATGCCGGCCCGGCCTCCATCAATCGCATCACGCAACTCGCCCACATCGCTCACCAGCACGGGCAGGCCGGCGCTCATCGCCTCCAGCATGGCGATGGAAAGACCTTCGCTGGCGGAGATCAGCATGAACAGCCGGGCTTTCGCCAGGATGGAGGGCACATCATCGGTCTGACCCAGAAATGCCACATTCGCTTCGATGCCGAGCTGCCTCGCTTGGTCCAGAAGCGAGTCTCGCATTACTCCATCGCCGACGACGGCGGCGCGAATTTCCCGGCCGCTTTTCTTGAGCAGCGCGATGACCTCCAGGAACAGATCGAGACCTTTGAACGGCATCAGCCGGGAGACACACGCGATGTCGTAGCACTTGGGCTCGGCCCCCGGGCAAAATCGCTCCACGTCCACGCTGCCCGTCACGATTGGCGCGCTGCCGCAGATGCGGCGGTCATGCAAAAATTCGCGGGCGCCATTTCCTCGCACCACAATCATGTCCAGCAGCCGGCCCATGCCGAACATCCAGTTCTCCAGAACTCGCGATGGCCGGCCCTGCATGTGCAGCAGCGGATTCTCCGAACCCCAGCCGCCGCCGATGAACTGCACCGGCCCACCCGTCATCTGGTAGATGCTGCGGCAGCCCAGCAGGCCCGAGGCCATCAGACACAGCAGGCCGTTGGGCATGATGTGATACCCCATCGCCGCATCGGGCCGCCGCCGGCAGGCGACCACGAAGAACCAGAGGATCTTGCTGATGGACCGCCCCATCAGCCCTCTCAGCCAGGCCGGCGGCACATCGTACACCAGTCCCCGGTACGCCTGCCCAGGCTGGCTGCACACGACCCTCACCTCGCGCACATTGGCGGCGTGAGCCAGCGGAAACAGATGCGAGCGGATCCAGTTGGGGTTATAGAAGGTTCCCACGACGAGCAGACGTATCTTCTTGGCGTGCTTTGCCGTCGTTCCAGGGCCGATACGCCCGGCGCGGATGGCCCGCCCGACGCGCGCGATCGTACCGGCGGTCAGCAAAAGACTGCCGATCGCCAGCCGCGCGAAGGTTTGTCGCGTCCATCCTGCCAGATCCATCGCTAAGGCGTTTCCTTCGTTGGCATTCGATCAATCGCTCGCAATCAGCCGCTCGGGGCGGGCCAGACGATGTCCCGCGAGCTTGCCCGGTCCTAAGTCCGGCAGTCTCAGGCGCGGCCACGGCAGCGAAACGCTGGGGCGGCCGGTGTGGTCCGGCGGGTTTAGCCGCACATCAGACCGTTGTCGTCCCTCGACGAACAGTTGCACCTCCCGGCCGGCGGGCACATAGAACGTCAGCCCCTCAAGATCGCTGGGCGCCAGTGCCGGTTGAATGGGCGGCGCGGACGGCGCCTTCTGCACGTCGATCCGGATCAGGTTCGTCGCCAGCAGCCGCGCCGTCCACAACAACTCGCGCCGGCTTCGCGCGTAGCCCAACAGCCTGCGCGTGGTCGTCACCAGGATCTGCCCCTCCTGGTACGCTTCGGCCAGCCGCCGAAACGCCGCCACCGTTGCCGGCCTGAACGGCGCCGGTCCAGGCTCGGCCAGGCGAGATAAATGCGTGTAGAAAATGCAGAACCCCTGCCGGCGGACCAGCCGGTTCAGCACTCGGGGGCTGAGCGATTCGCCGATATCCACGGCATTGGCGCCGCCGCCCACGCCACTCCAGTGGGGATTGCACCGCATGAACTCATACACGTGCGATCCATCGCGCAGCATCGTCGGGCGCATCAGCACGTTATAGCCGTGCAGGGCGTACTTGCGGTGACCCAGGCAGCCCAGCAATTGCTTGGCCGCCTCCTTGGCCAGCGCGCGCGCGGAAACGGCCGGATGCCGCGCGGTCCACACGCCCCGCAGGCTGGGCGGAACATCCTGCCCGATGATGCTGGTCGCGCGGCCGCGGCAGACATAATGGACGCCGAAGGGAATCGTCAGGTCCGCGTGGTACGCCGCGTGGCTGATATTGTCGCCCTGGCCGCCATCCAGCAGCGAGCCGAAATTGGTGACGGACTTGCTGTGATCGATCCACACTTCCAGCCGGCAGCCGTGCTCGGCCAGGTCGTCCAGGCTGCGCCGCGCGGCCGCACGCGTCTCGGCGAGGATCCCAAAGGAGTGGATGCAGTCCACCAGGCCGCCGCGGATCATCTCACGCAGGTACTCGCGCTCCAGGGCGCCCGTGCCCCAGTAACAGAACCGACCGGGGGTCTGGTCGAAATAGAGGGTGTTTCCCACCTCCAGATCCAGGCCTAGGCCCATGGGCGTGTCTTCAACACCGTTCAAAAAACTGGCGATCGTCCAGTACTGCTCCCAGTCCACCGTCGAATCCAGGTCGCTGCACAGAGCCAGCATGGCCCGGTACGGGTAGGGAAAGCGGCGGCGCTCAATGCCCAGCTTCTTCATGTGCCAGCCCCCTGGAGAGAGGGGACGGCACCAGCCGCGGCAACCCGCCGATACACCTCCAGCGTCTTCCGGGCCACCTGCTGCGGATGAAAATGCTCCCGCGCATGCTGGCGGGCGGCCAGGCTGAAGTCGCGGCGCAGCGCCGCATCACCGAGCAACCGGCACAGCCGGTCGGCGATCTGGTCGCAATCGTCCGGTTCGATCAAATAGCCGGTTTGACCTTCGATGACCATATACGGCATTCCGCAGCGATTGGAGGCAATCACGGGCACGCCGGCCGCCATCGCCTCGCCGATCGCCATCGGCGCATTTTCCTGGCGCGACGGCAGGAGCATGACGGCGGCACGAGCCAGTTCCTGGCGCAACCGCTGGCGGTTCAGATGGCCCAGAAACGTCACACGATCTTCCAGGCCGTGTGAGGCGACAAGTTCGCGGACGCGCTGCATGTACGTGGCCTGCTTGGGCTCGCCGGCGATCGCCAGCGTTCCCTGGGCGCCCCGGCGCAGCGCCCGGGCAAAAGATTCGACGGAGCCCAGCGTGTTCTTGCGCTCGTCGATCCACCCGACGCACAGCACGCGCCCGGGCTCTTCGGCTCGCCCAATGGCGAAGAACTCCTCCTCCACGGGATTCTCGATGTCGAAAATCTCCGCCGTCGTCAACGGCTCAATCATACCGCGCACGTAGGGCGAAATGGAGATGATGTGGCGATGCCGCGCCAGTCCGCGCTGTTCGCTCAGCCGCCACAGCCGCGAGCGCAGACCCGCACGCGGCGCATCGGAGGCCGGCAGATTGGCCGAGTTGAAGCCGTGCACCGTAAACACGATCGGCAGCCCCGAATTACCCAGCGCCAGCCCGTGGGTCTCGTGGGCGTGCACAACGTCGCACTGGAGGCCACGCAGGTATCGCAGCAGCCGGCGGCGGCCGGGACCCGCCCAGATATCTGCCACCAGCGGCCAGCGCCGCCCCGGGAGGCGGTGAATCGTGATGGACCCCTCGTGCTCGACGCACGGCTGCCGCACCCCCTTCTCAAGCGTGACGACGTGGACGTCCAGCTCCTCCATGGCCGCCAGGGCGGCAACCAGCACGGTCGTTACCGACTCCACGCCGCCCCGCGGCCGCCCCGACTGCTGCGGGTAGCGGCTGAAGAGCGCCACTTTGAGTTTATGATTGTTCATTTGATCTGCACAACACAGGAACAACGTCCATCAGCCAAGCGACTCCAAAAAAGAATGGAGTCGCTTGCTAACCGGTTCGGGCCGGCGATTTCGAATTAAGAACCTCCGGAACAAATCGGAGGTGCAGGCTAACACATTTCTCGGCTCATTGAGCACGCCCTTGGCCTACGCTTTTGGCCCGAAGGCGTGCAGGATCCAGCCCATATGATATGGTCGGCTTTCCCAATCCACGTTCTTGGGTGGAAACAGCCAATTCAGACCCGGCATCCGCAGCGATGGAAACGCCCCGCTGATGGCGGCCTGAAGGCCCCGGGAAAGCTTTCCAGGCTCGCGGCGGCACACCTTGCGCCAGATCAATCCGGCCTGCTCATCCATCAACGAGCGGCCGATCTCCGGCGCTCGCTCCATCCAGGAGAGCGAACGTTCCACCGCCTGTGCGTAATCTTCGCCGCCGGCCTGCTTCAGGGCCAGCAGCGCCATCGGGCCCATCCCATCCTGGTGAACGCTGTAAACGGGATAGCGTTCCACCACATTGCCCGTGCGCACGTCGTAATGCCACCACCACTGGCCCGCCGGCCCCCGGAGCTGCACCATCCGCCGGGCGCACCGCCGGGCGGCCATCAGCGCCTCTTCCATCCCCGAGGCGATGTAGTAATGCGACAGCGCCTGCGTCGGATACACCAAGTCGGCGAAGCAAAGCACATGGCCGCGCAGCCGGCTGCGCGGAACCTCCGGCGGCCAATGCGCAAACAAATCGGATTCGACATCCTGGCTGGCGAGCAGCCGCCGGGCAATTCGCTCGGCCAGCGCGGGCTGGCTCAGCCCCAGCGAACCGTAGCACAGCGCCGCCAGCGACCAGGCCACCTCCACGGTAGGCCAAGGGCCTTTGGCCGGGTCCAATTCCTCCAGGTGGGCCAGGGCCGCCTTGTTTGCCTCCAGCCCCAGCGCCCGGGCCGCCCAGAGGGTCAGGGCGACTTCGCCCAGGTCGGTCATCGCCCCCGTTTCGTCAATCAGCGAGCGGCACACCTGCGCTGGATCCTGCCCTGCCAGGATACTTCCAGCCACAGAGGGCGGCTCGCTGGCCAGGCCGATAAGGGAAATGGCCGTGTAGCGCCGGCTGACGCCTTCGGGCAAATCGCCCGCCGGCGTGCGGCGAATGCAAAAGACAAACCGCCGCTGCCGCGGCAGGTACATCCTGGGCAGCGCGTGCAGCGCCAAGCGGCGCAGCGATTCGATCAACCGGCCGGCGCCCGTGGCGCCCTCCAGACACGTATCCATGTCACGCTCTCGCACCGTAGCCGTAGGTGTACTTCGAGGAATAACCGTAATACCGGCTGCCCGTGCGGATCAACACCGTGCCCCAGAGCTTGCCGCCGGCCGCGTCCAGGTGCCGCACGGCCTCGATCACTTCCTCGCGCTGGTTCTGATGGGCTCGCACCACCAGAATCGCCCCATCGGCCGCACAGGCCAGAATACGGGCATCGGCCACCGGCAGCACGGGCGGGCTGTCCAGCAGGACCACGTCGAAATGCTCGCGCCAGTGGTCGATCGCGGCGGAGAACCGCCCGTTGGCGATCAGCTCCGGATCCGCCTGGCCGTTCACGTTGCCCGTCGGCAGCACGCTGAGCCGTTCCACATCCGTGCGCAGGATATACCGATCGTGCTGCGGCTCCGGGCCGACCAGCACATCCATCAAGCCGCGCTGATTGTCCAGATTCAGGAGGCCGGCCACGCTGGGGTTCCTCAGGTCGGCGTCGACCAGCAACACCCGGCGGCCGCAATTGGCCAGGCTTCGGGCCAGAAGGGCCGTGACGGTCGTCTTGCCATCGCCCGGCCCGGCGCTGGTGACCAGCACGACGCTCCCCAGGGCTGAACCGGCCTGGCGATTCTCGATCACGGCGCGGTCAATCCGCTGCAACAGCGGCGTGCGCACCATGCGGATGCCCTCGTTCAGCACCGGGTCATCCAGCAGCGCATGCCCATCGCGTGCCCGCACCAGCGGCAACTGCCCCAGGAAAGGCACCGGGGCCGATTCCGTCAATTCCTCCACTTCCTGGATGTTCGGGTTGACCTTCACCCGCAAGAACGCCACGCCCACACCGACACCCAGCCCCAACAGGATCGTCGCAAAAGACAAGGCCAGCCGCCGATCCGGCAAGGGGCGATCAGGCAGAAAAGGTTCATTGGCAATCCGAATCACCCCGGGCACGTGCGCTTCGAGGCGCCGGCGTTCCAGGGTGTCGTGAATTCTCTTTTGCAGCTCCTGCTTTCCCGCCAGCTCGCGCAACTGCGTGCGAAGCATCTCGGCCCGGCCGAAGCTGTCGGTGCTGCTGGTCGCTTCTTTCTTCAGGCCCTGCTTCAGGAGGTCCTGCTCGTATCGCAGCCGGCGCAGGGTTTCCTGTTTGACCTCCAGGTCACGCGCCAGGCTCGAGCGGCTGCCAACCACCGTGGTGTCGCGCGGGGACAGGCTTGACCCCGTCCCGATCCCGGTGGCCACGCCGGCCAGCTCGCGGTCCAACTGCGCCTGCCGCGTCTGGAGATTGGCCTGGGCCAGGCGAATGAGGTCCTCCTTCGCCCGGATGTCCGGATGGGATGGTCCCAGCGTTCGCCGCATGATCGCCAACTCCTGCTGCTTCGTGCGGACTTCGGTCTCGAGGGTGCGCCACTGGAGATCCTCGCCGTAAATGGACGCGGGATCCCCGCCCGGCAAATTGGCAGGACGGCTGGCGGCCGCCTGCACGACGGCGGCATCCTCGGCCGGCTGGGTGCTGAGCGGGGCATCTTCCAGGCTGGGCAGGCCCAGGCGATTGCGCTCCTGGTTCACATCGAATTCCGCCAGCTTGATGGTTCGCGCCAGCTCATCCACCCGGGCCTGCATCTCGTCGACCCGCTTGTGCTTTTCGGCCACGAGCTCATCGGGGTTGGGCGTGCCCAATTCCCCGCGCAGGATGTCGATCTGGCGCTCCCGTTCGTGAATGTCATAATCGAGATTGGTCTTCTCCAGGGCGAGCTGGCGGCCGCGTTCGGCCGAATCCTGGCTCTCGCTTTCGTTGACGAAAGCCATGTACTGGTCCAGCACGGCCTTGACCAGCACCACGGCTTCGTCGGCATGGTCCATCTGCGCCGACACGTTGATGAGGTCCGTCCTTCCGGACGGCTGGATGAGCAACATCTCGCGCAGCGACTCCACCGTCGGCAACAGCCCGCGCCCCAGCCGCTGCCGGTACCACCGCGTATTGCGCACCTCGTTGGAATCCAGCACCCGGTTGAGCACCGCCGGGCCGCGCATGACCGCGACCTGCGTGTTGAGGAATTTGTCATAGAAGGGGATTTCGCCCGAGCGGGTGCCCATGTCCACCAGGGGCGTGATGGCCGGGCGGATTTCAATTTCGCCCTCCGCCTTGTACTGGGGCTTCATCAGCAGCCACACCAGCAGCCAGGTCGGCACGCACACGGCCAGCGCCACCACGGCGATCAACCACTTGTGCTGCCCGATGCGCCGCAGCAGGTGCACACCGGCCGTCGGCACCGTCGTGCGCGCCATGGGCAGCATACCGCCGGCCGGCGTCAGCGCGTAGTCCGATGGGCGGCGGGTCACCGGCACCAGCGTCCGATCCTCGCCTGGGCCGCTGCCGTCGGGTTGTTCAACACTGGCCATACTTTGCCTCCGCGCCGGCTGCCTGCCGGCCTTGGGCTGCGAGCCCGCCTGTGGCCACTACGCCGCCGGCCTGATGGAATCGGCGAACGCAAACCGTTCGCATGCGATGAGAATATACCATCATCCGCATCGGCGCATCTCCGGTAACACTTTATCTCCTAGGCGACTGCGTTGGCAGCCTCCTCTCATCTCACGATGGGGCAAGCCGCCAGGTTCGCGCGATCTCCACCCCGAGCGTAACGCGACCGCGGCCGCATGTCCTGCCGGCTTTGCAAGAATTATAACGCTCACCTCGATACGTTCGGCTCCTGCGGGTCGGCGAGGCGCTTGGCGCGCGGGATTTTGAGCCTGGGCAACTCCTCAATGCGCCGGCCCGACAGGCGTCGGCCCAGCACGCGCAGCAGGAAGGGCACGTATATGATCTGCCGCTGCCAGCGTTTAGGCTGCGTGACCAGTTGGTACAAAAACTCCAGCCCCACCGCCCGCAAGAGCCGCGGGGCCCGTCGGGCCAGACCGCCAACCACGTCAAAGGTGCCGCCCACACCCATAAAAAACCGTGCATCGATGCTGGCCATGTGGCGGGCAATCCAGAACTCCTGGCGCGGCGAGCCCATCGCCACGAACAGCAGGTCCGGCCGGGTCTGGTTGATTTCCCGCACCACCTCGGCGTCATCTTCAAAGAATCCATCCCGCCGCCCGACAATCCGCAGCGAGGGATACTGCCGTCGGAGATTCTCCGCGGCTTTCTGATTGGCTTGTGCGGAGGCGCCCAGAAGAAAGACCCCCCAGCCTCGCTGGGCTGCCAACGGAATGATGCGGGTAAACAGGTCGCAGCCAGTGATGCGCCGCAGCCACCGGCCCTGCAGGATGCCCGCCGCCAGGGACACGCCGATCCCATCGCAGATGCCCGCCCCGGCGCTGCCCAGCGCCTCTCGCAGCGCAGGTTCCCGCCAGGCGCGGTACATTTTCTGCGGATTGATCGCGGCCCAGAAGGATTTCCCCCCCCCGCCGGCGACGATGCGTTCGATGCAGGCCAGCGCCTGCTCATACGACGCCAGCGGCGTCACATCGACGCCCATCAGCCGCACCACCGGCGGCAGCGCGGCGGCCGCGTGGCTACTAAGCCGGTCCTCCGTGCCCGTGATGAAAGTCATGCCTGCGAAGACCTCGCGGCTCGCTTGCCGACGACCGGCCCGACGGCGGCCTTTGGGCGGCTGACAAGCCCCAGGGCGCTCAGGACGGTTAATGTCGTCCGCCCGGCGGGCGCAAAGGCCGCCTGCCGGCGCGCCAGACCGTATTCATCAATCAAACGCCCGAACAACGTCACGCGCCGGCCCACGCACTCCAGCGACCACTGACGGCTGATGGTCAGTTCGATGCCCGACACGCCTTCCATCGCATCCTCAATGAGGGGAATGGCCATCGTGACCAGCTCGCCCGGCTTCAGTTCCTCCTGCGTGCGCCGCCACACGTACAGGTTGGTGGTGTCGCCATCGGGCAACTGCTGGATCAAGGCGACGCGCTCAAAGCACATCCGCGATGCCAGTTCGCACACCGTCCGCCACCACTCCTCAAACGTGGTGGCGCGCAGCATCTGGAGCTGCACATCCTCGAAATGCTCGCGTTCCACGCGCACCTGGTGCGCGATGATGCTGTTGCGATGGAGCGCCGCAATCGTCTCTCGGAAGCGCGAGGCCCCCGCCACGCGGAACACCAGCAGCAGCACCGCCAGTCCGCACCCAATGACTGCCAGCATACCCACGTTGTTGCGCGTGAACAGCAGCAGCACGCCGATGCCGGCCATGACGGCCGTCACCAGGTACATCAGCAGCACGGAGACGCGCTGGCCCAGTCCCAGGTCCAGCAGCCGGTGATGAATGTGCCCGCGCTCGGAGGCAAAAATGGAGCGCCGGTTGAGCACCCTTCGGCGGATGAAGGTCAGCAGGGTATCAAACAGCGGCACGCCCATGGCCAGCGCCGGCAGGGCCAGGCCGACCAGCGTCTGCGCCTTGGTCTGGCAGACGACGCTGGACCCGCCGATCATGAACCCCAGGAACATGCTGCCGCAGTCGCCCATGAAGATCTTGGCCGGGTTCCAGTTGAAGAACAGGAAGCCCACCAGGCTGCCCAGCAGCGCCAGCATCAGCACGCCCATGACCAGGTGGCCGCCGTAAAACGCCAGCACCGCCAGCACGCTGCAGACGATGGCCGCGATGCCGCCGGCCAAGCCGTCCAGCCCGTCGATGAAGTTGATCGCCACCGTGATGGCGACGATCCACAGGATGGTCAGCGGCCAGCTCAACCAGCCCAACTGGATCATCACGTTGCCGCTCAGCGTGATGGATTCGATTCGCGCCCCAGACGAACACAGCACCAGCGAGGCCGCCACCAGCACCACCAGGCGGAGCTTGGCCGGAATGCTCCGCACATCATCCAGCAGCCCCACCAGGAACACCACCAGGGCCGCGCCCAGCAGCGCCACCACCTGGTTGGAGCCCTCGTTGAGCCGGCGGAATGCCTGGCCGACCGGATTGTCCATCAATAGTACCGGCAACGTGGCCAGGATGGTGCCCAGGACAATCGCCACGCCGCCAATTCGCGGCACCGGCGCGCGGTGCACCTTGCGTGCGGCCGGTTGATCGATGATGTTAAAGGCCCGGGCCACGCGCGCCACCAGGGGCGTGGTCAGTTGCACGACCAACCCGGCGCCGAAGAAAACACCCAGATACGTGTAAGTTACCACCTTTTAGTCCGCCCTCACATATAGCCCCGCAAACATCGCGGTGCCGGCGTCCTCATTATATCCGCCGTCTGACGCATGGCCCGGTGAAGCGCCTCTCCCGCGACACCGGTAGCCCGTTTCTTCTTCTTAGAACACCTCCGCCCGCGGCGACCGACACTGATTCGCACCGCGATCAATGACAGGCACGGTCCATGAAGGATCGCGCCGGTGAGACCTCGAGCCACCTCCGTGCTTTTTTGTACCAGCCTTGGAGCCCCTGGCAAATCTCAAGGTCCACTCCGATTGGCCTGATCATAACACGGCAGGGGCCATTCCGCAAGGTCATAAGACCCCCATTTCCGATCTTAAGTTGATGGGGCAAAAGAAGATGAATTTAACGACTGTGCCGCCTTTGCCGGCTAAGAAAACGGTTTTCCCCCGGCAGAGTGAACCGGCAGTTCGTAGCGCACCCCTGCCGCATTTATCTTGGGAGCAAGGACGAGGCGCTGAAAAAGCTCAGTCGATCGCTTCCCCCATCCGGCGCACGATGGCTTTGGGGGACGGGATTGCACAGACAGGGGCGATTTCCCGCCCGCCAGACCCATCAGTACCAGATCGTCACGATCAGGTTCGGCTCGGACCGCTTGCCTTCCAGCACGCCCACGACCTGGCTGACGAATTTGACTTCCAGATCTTCCTGGTCGAGCCAGTCGTTGATGGACTTCTGCATGTAATCCATGGGCGCAGGAGCAATCTTGGCAGTGAAAATCCGGCACCGCGTCGCGCCGGCGCCCGTGACATTCAGGGCGCGGCGATACGCAGCCTTTTCGTGCACGCCCAGGCTGGCCCCGGCCTGGCGGATCTTGGACTTGCCGTCCTCGGCGACGGCCGGCATGTCCTCGATCAGCGCAACGGTCTGCTCGGCCGGCGGCGCGGGCGGCTCCTCATCCGGCTTGATCTCAACCAGTTCGGGCGAGGCCTCTTCAAAGGTGTCCAGCTTGGTGGGATCAATTTCCGGCAGTTCCTGCTCGGCCTGTTCATCCGTCATGGCCTGTACTCCTTCCGGTGCCGACGTTTGCAGACATGAATCCTGACCTTGCCGATTATAAACTCACCCGTCGCGGCGTCAAAGATGAAAGAAGCCAGCCTGGCTCTTAATCCTTAAAATCACGCGGTTGGACTGCTCCGCTCGAGCGCCGGCCTGGTCCAGCCGGTGCGTATGATTCACCCATCGAGCGACAGGCCTGAATATGATGGTTCGGGGCAACCTGAAGACTTGGTTGAAGGCGGCCAACTTGATAAACTTTTTCTTCCCGGCCAGTCGGAGGCGGTTACGGAACCGCCCGCCGGCAAAGCCGCGATAGAGCTGTGATATGAATCGCGAAAAACTGCTTATTACCGGCGCGTTTGGCACGTTACTGCTATCGGTCTTCCTGGCGGCGGCCTACCAGCGCAGCAGCCAGGCCGGCCCGCTGCTGGCGCGGACGACCCGAGGCGCCGCCATCAGCGCGCACAGTGCGGCGACCTTTGCCCAGCAGTTTCGGGGAATCTGGCTCCAGGTTCACAACAACGATCCGCGCTGCCCTTTCGAGGATTATGTCCGCGAGATCGCCGACACCGGCGCCAACACCGTCTGCCTGGCCGTGGCCGCCGAGCAGGAAAACGGCACCTCCAACGTGCTGTACTTGGACCGCAACAAGTCGCCCTCCGATGACCGGCTGACGGGCCTGATTCGCCTGAGCCACTCCCTGGGCAAGCGCGTCGTGCTGATGCCCATCGTGCTCCTGAGCCGGCCGGCGGCCGATGAGTGGCGGGGCAAGATCAACCCCGACGACTGGGACCTGTGGTGGAAGCAGTACGACGAATACGTGCTGCACTACGCCCGGCTGGCGCAGGAAAACGGCGTGGCGATGTTCATGGTGGGCAGCGAACTGATCAGCACGGAACGGCAGGAGGCCCGCTGGCGCGACTTGATCGCGCAGGTGCGCGCCCAATGCCAGACCGTGCTGGATGGTCAATTCCGCCAGCATTTGCGGCAGATGTTTCCGAGCTATAGCCGCAGGGATTTCGCCCGCCTGGGCATCGCCGACATCGACACCTTCGCCTATTCCGCCACCCGCGGCGAGCCGCCGCCGGCGGAGCTGGCGGCCCTGTATGATCGCTTCGCCGCCGAGCACCACATGCTGCTGTCCTACTCGGCCAACTGGGACCACTACACCGTGCCCAAGTGGTGGGATGTGCTCGATGCCGTCGGCATGACCAGCTACTACGACATGAATCCCTCCAAGGATGCCAATCCAACCGTGGAGTCGATGGTCCACCAGTGGGAACCGATCCGGCGGACCATCCAGGAATGGCAGGCCAAGGCGGGGAATAAGCCCATCATCTTCACCGAGGTGGGTTGCCCCAGCCAGAACGGCTGTTCCACGTATCCCTGGAACTACTACAACGACCCCAACCACCCCAACATGCTGGAGCAGCGGAATTTCGTGGAGAGTTTTCTCCAGGTCTTCGGCCGCGAGAACTGGGTGGGCGGAGTGCTGATCTGGAAATGGCGCGACCATCCCCAAAACCTTGGCGGCCCCGCCGACAGCGGCTATACCCCCTACCGCAAGCCGGTGATGGAGCCGATCCAGGCCTTCTTCGCCTCGCCCGGCGCCGCCGGCATAGCCGCCACAGCGCCGGCGCAAGCGGCCCAGGCGCTGCCGCCGCCGGCCGCCACGCCGGCCGTCGCCCCCGGTTTGCCGGCGAATACCGACCCGGACGCCGGAATGCAATGAGTCCTGACAGGGGCGAAAGTTTCGCCCCTGGCGCGGTCGAACCCGTGGCGTGAGAAATTTCCAATTTTTAGCCTTCGCAGGCATTACGCGGGGAATCTCTCTGGACAGATTCCGCCATTCGCTGTATGATTTACGTAGTTTGAGCAATCCCAAGGGCGTGAGGAACTCCGCATGCCGCCGTCGCTAGTGCCTGCCTTCGGTAAGCGCAAGAGGTGAGCCCGCCGCACCGTAGCAATTGAGGAGGAATGGGAGGATGAAGTCTTTGCGCGCACGCTATCGGTTGGCTGCTGCCATGGGCATCTGCCTGGTTGCTGTCCTGGCCGCACCCGCACAGGCCATGGAATGGTTTGTCTCGCCCGATGGCAACTCCGCCAACACAGGCGCCAGCACGACCAGCCCCTGGTCCATCGATTACGCCCTGTCGGACCTGCACAACACCCAGGTGAAGCCCGGCGACACGATCTGGATCACGGCCGGCGATTACTATGCCGTCAACCCCGCCGACTGCCGCATCCAGGTGAACCGCCAGGGCACGCAGGCGGCTCCGATCCTGATCCGCAATTTCCAGAACGATCGCGTCACGATCCACGCCTTTCTCGATTGCGGTTTCAGCACCTGGATCAACACGCAATGGGTCACGCTCTGGGGCCTGGAACTGCAGGTGCGGTCGACGACGAACGCCAACGCCACGGGCAAGGGTTTTGAAGTCGGCTCTTCCTCCCTGCCCGCCCAGGCGACGGCCGGCATCAAGATCGTCAACTGCATCGTTCACGATTGCGTCGGCGGCGGTTTTGGCGACTGGGGCAGCGCCTCCGATCACCAGACTAACGGCAACATCGTGTACTACAACGGCTACGACGACCCCAACACCCGCGGCCACGGGCATGGCTTTTATGTGCAAAGCAAAGGGCCCGCCGGCCACGGCCAGTTGCACAAGGACAACATCGTCTTTCGCAATTTCGCCATCGGCACGCAGCTCTATGGCACCAGCGCCGCCAACCGCGACTACGTGACCTATGACGGCGATGTCTTCTTCAACGACGGCGAGATCTCCCACGTCTCCGGCATGGTCAGCGAGATGTGGCTCGATGGCGACCAGACCGCCCAGAGCCCGTGCGCCTTCAACATCAACACGTACATCCCCGGTACGGCGGGCGGCTATGTGGTCGTGGACCAGAGCAACAATCCCCAGGTCACCAACGGCTACTTCGTGTGCACGGGCACCCCGTTCACCCTCTCCGTGAATACCGGCCTGGTGATGACCAATAACACCTTCATCGGGAACATCGCCGGCTTCACGATCAACCAGTATGGCAGTGGGAACGTCTTAATTCCCGCCCGGCCCACCTCGGGCAAGCGAATCGTCGTTCGCAAGAACGATTGGGATGCGGGCCGAGCCAACATCGTCATCTACAACTGGGACAAGAGCCCGACGGTGACGGTCGATGTGTCGTCCCTGAATCTGCCCGTCAACACCCCCTACCAGGTTCGCGATGCCCAGAACTATTACGGCGCCCCCGTGGCCACGGGCCTCTATACCGGCGTGCCGATCACCCTGCCCATGACCGGCCTGACGGTCGCCGCGCCCATGGCCCTGGATGCCAGCTACACCACGCCGCCGCACACGGCCCCGGAATTCGCCGTCTTCGTGCTCATCGCCAACATCAATCGCGCCCCGCGCGTCAACGCCGGCCAGGATCAGACCCTTCGCCTGCCCAACACGGTCGCCACGCTGACGGGCGCGGTGAACGATGATGGCCAGCCGCACGGAGCGGCGCTCTCCTGGTCCTGGAGCCAGGTCAGCGGGCCCGGCACGGTGAGCATCGCCAATCCCACCTCGCTGACCACCCCCGTGACGTTGCCGGCCATCGCCGGCTCGTATGTCCTGCGCCTGACGGCCAGCGACACGCTGCTGACCGCGATGGATGATGTCACGATCACGCTGGTTTCCAACACCGCCCCCGCGGTCAATGCCGGGCCGGACCAATCGACGCGAATTCCCGGCGCCGCCGTCACGCTGGCCGGCACGGTGAGCGATGATGGCCTGCCGCTGGGTGCGGCCGTCACCTGGTCCTGGAGCCAGGTGAGCGGGCCGGGCACGGCTACGATCGCCAGCCCTGCCTCGCTGACAACGAATGTCTCGTTCCCCGCCGTCGTGGGCACGTATGTGCTGCGCCTGACGGCCAGCGACACGGCCTTAAGCGCCCACGACGATGTGAATGTCTACGTCCGCGGCGGTGCGGCGGTGATGAACCTGCACCTGCCCCTGGATGAAGGCGCCGGCACGCTGGCCGCCGACACCTCCGGCAACGGGCACAATGGCGCGCTCACCTCAACGGCCTGGACCACCGGCGCCATCGGCGGCGGCGTGCACTTTGACGGGAATTCCAGCTACATCCGCGTGAGCAATTTCGCGTTCGGCCCGGAGTTCTCCATCGCCTTCTGGTTCAAGCCCGAGGGCCTGGACACCGATGGCGGCTACCACTACCTCTTCAGTTGGGGCGGCGTGACGAGCCCGAACGATGTCACCGTCTGGTTCACGACGGCCCTGGAGGGCGGGATCGGCAAGGCCGTCCGCACCTCGGCACAGGATAATGATGACAGTTCCCCGGCGACGCCCGTTATGGACGTTCACGACCCCAACGAGGCCGTCTTCTCCGATGGCGCCTGGCACCACTACTGTCTTACCGTCGCCAAGGATTCCGGCCGCACCGTTTTTGTCGACGGCATAGCGAAGCTTAACGATCATCTCGGCGGCGGGGATTCCATTGCCCCGACCACGGACCTGTTCCTGGGCGGCCGCAGCGATCTGGATCCCGCTCGCTTCTACAAAGGCTCTCTCGACGATGTGCGCGTGTACACCGGCGCGCTGACCGATGCAGAGGTCCAGGCCCTGGTGGCGCCGGGAATCAATCGGCCGCCGACGGCCAACGCCGGGGCCGATCGATCCATCATGCTGCCGTACGCCGCAGCGCTGGCCGGAACGGTCAGCGATGATGGCCGGCCGGGCCCGGGGGCCTGCACGGCCCGGTGGAGCATGATCTCAGGGCCCGGCACCGTCGCCTTTGCCGACGCCAACGCGGCCGCCACCAGCGCGACCTTTTCGCTGCCGGGCGCCTACGTGCTGCGCCTGACCGCCAGCGACTCGATCCTTTCGGCCACGGATGATGTGACCATCACGGTCAAGGCGGCGGGCGATTTCAACGGCGATGGCAACGTCAACGGCCAGGACTTCCTCATCTGGCAGACCCACTACCCAACGCTTTGCGGCGCCACGACGGACACGGGCGATGCCAATGGGGACGGCATGGTCAACGGCCAGGATTTCCTGATCTGGCAAGCCAACTACAAGCCCATGTGAGACGGGTCAGGCGCTCGACAAGCGATCATGCCGCCGGCTCGCCGACGGCACCTGCGCGCGAGCGAGTCCGTGAGAGCACCCCGAGCACCCCGCCCGTTACGAACACAATGGTTCCCAGGACGAAACATAGGGACGCGACCTGCGGCGTGATGGCGGCGGTGAGATCATCGGCCCACGGCGTCTTGAACACGTTCTCGAACAGCATGCCGCCAACGATCGCCAGCCCCCCCACCAGGGCCAGCAACCCGCCGATTTTGCCGATGACCGGCCGGGGTTGGGACCGGCCCTCCCAGGCCGGCAGCAGGCTCAACTCCGCCAGCCCGTACTGCAGCCGCCAGCAGCAGGACTGCAGCGGTTTGGCCGTGAAATCTTTTGAGCATTGGCGGCTGGGAGAGGCGACCGTCAACCTGTGATGTCCCGGCGCCACCGGAATCTCCACCATCTGACCCGGCTTGGCCGAAACGGCCGGCACGCCGTCCAGCAAAACATCCAGCTTCTCCAGCGAGCCGATCACACGGCCCCAGGTCAATTGCACCGTGGCCGGCTCGACCAGCGAAGCCGCGCGCTTTGCCGGCGGCTTGGCGGCAGGCTTTGCCGCCGGCGCGGCGGAAGGCGCCCCCGTGCCGGCCGGGCCGGCCGGGATGGCGATCTTTCCGGCGCAATTGGCGCATTTTCCCCTGGCGCCGGCATTTGTGTCGGCGGTCATCAACGAGGCCTGGCATAATGGGCATTGAAACGTGATCACGGGCCGCTCCTTGCGTTCACAGGTAAAAGGCGCGGTACAGAACTGCCCCCGCGCTGAAGCATATGCACCTGGCCGGCGGCTCAACGGCCTATTCGCATTTTTCATCGCCACCCAGCGGCGGATCCGGCAAAAACAATCGCGGCCCGCCGGTGAGGGCGAGCCGCGATTGACGGACCAGGTTGTCAGGCGAGAGATCATCCCACCTCGGTGTTGTACTTCATCTCGGCCATCTGCTTGTAAAGCTGCCACCGGTTGACGGTGTCGGCCTGGGCCAGCACCAATAGCGCGGCGGCCGCCTCGGGCTTGCTCTTAGTGAGCATGCTGAAGCGCGTCTGCGCGTAGGCGTGGTCCTTGAAGCTGATGGTCGGGTCCTTGCTGTCGAGCTGCAGCGGGTTCTTGCCCTGGGCGGCAAGCCGCGGGTCAAAGCGCAACAGCGGCCAGTGCCCGCTGTTGACGGCGGTTTTCTGTGTCTCCATGCCGGCCGTCATGTTGATGCCGTGCGAGATGCACTGGCTGTAGGCCAGGATCAGGCTGGGCCCATCATAGCCTTCGGCCTCCTGGAAGGCCTTGACGCACTGGGCATCGGACGAGCCCATGGCCACGCGCGCCACGTAAATGTTGCCGTAGGTCATGGCGATCATCCCCAGGTCCTTCTTGGGCATCGTCTTGCCGCCGGCGGCAAACTTGGCCACGGCGCCGCGCGGTGTGGCCTTGGACATCTGCCCGCCGGTGTTGGAATACACCTCGGTATCAAGCACCAGCACGTTCACGTTTCGGCCGGAGGCCAGCACGTGATCGAGGCCGCCGTAGCCGATGTCGTACGCCCAGCCGTCGCCGCCGACGATCCACACGCTGCGGGCCACCAGGGCGTCGGCCACGGAGACAAGCTGCCGGGCCCAGGCGTCCTTCTTGCCGGCCAAGGCCTTCTTGAGCTGCGCCACTCGGCCGCGCTGTGCGGCAATCTGGCCTTCATCCGTCTGCACCGCGCCGGCAAGATCCTTCGCCAGGGTGTCGCCGATTTCCGCCGCGTGGGCATTCAGCAGCTCGCGGGCGTACTCGGCGTGCTTGTCGATCGTCAGCCGGAAGCCGAAGCCGAACTCGGCGTTGTCCTCAAAGAGCGAGTTGCACCACGCCGGGCCGCGGCCGGCCGCATCGACGGTGTAGGGCGTCGTGGGCAGGTTCGCGCCGTAAATGCTCGAGCAGCCGGTGGCGTTGGCGATAATCGCCCGGTCGCCGAAGAGCTGGGTTAAGAGCTTGACGTACGGCGTCTCGCCGCAGCCGGCGCACGCGCCGGAATACTCAAAGAGCGGCCGGCAAAGCTGGCTGCCTTTGACGGTCTTCAAATTCAACTTGCTGCGGTCGAACTCCGGCAGGCCCAGGAAGAACGCGTAGTTGTCGCGTTCCGTGGCCCGGATCGGAATCTGGTCGACCATGTTGATGGCCTTGCGGCCTTCGACCTGCTTGTTCCTGGCCGGGCATACCTGCACGCACACGCCGCAGCCGGTGCAGTCTTCCGGGGCGATCTGGATGGTAAATTTCTGGCCTTCAAACTCCTTGCCCTTGGCGTCGGTGCTCTTGAAGGTTTTGGGGGCCTTGGCCAGCAGGGCGGGTTCGTACACCTTGAGGCGGATGGTCGCGTGCGGACAGGCGCAGGAGCACTTGCCGCACTGGATGCAGACCGCCGGGTCCCACTCGGGAATCTGCAGGGCGATGTTGCGCTTCTCCCACTGCGTGGTGGCCGTGGGCCAGGTGCCGTCGATGGGCATGGCGGAAACGGGCACATCGTCGCCCTTGCCGGCCATGATCGGGGCAATGACATTCTTGACGAACGCCGGGGCCTCGTTGGCCACGATCGGGGGCATCTCGATGGCGCTGGTGGCCTTGGCCGGCACCTCCATGCGGTGCATGTGGGCCACCGCGGCGTCCACGGCCGCATAGTTCATCTTGATGATTTTTTCGCCCTTGGAGCCGTACGTCTTCTTGATGGCATCCTTGATGCGGGCGATCGCCTCATCCTGCGGCAGGATGCCGCTGATGGCGAAGAAGCACGTCTGCATGATCGTGTTGATGCGCTGGCCCATGCCCGTCTCGGCGGCCACCTTATAGGCGTCAATCACGTAGAACTTGAGCTGCTTGTCGATGATCTGCTGCTGCACGGGCCGGGGCAGCTTGTCCCAGGTCGCTTCCGCGGGGAAGGGGCTGTTGAGCAGGAACGTGGCGCCCTTGACGGCCGCACCCAGCACGTCGTATCGCTCCAGGAAGCTGAAGGCGTGGCAGGCGATAAAATCGGCCGCGTTCACCAGGTATGTGCTGCGGATGGGCTTGGGCCCGAAGCGCAGGTGGCTGACGGTGATCGTGCCGGCCTTCTTGGAGTCGTACACGAAGTAGCCCTGGGCGTAGTTTCCCGTCTCTTCGCCGATGATCTTGATGGAGTTCTTGTTGGCCGAGACGGTGCCGTCGGAACCGAGGCCGTAGAACATGCAGCGGACCGTGCCGGCCGGCTCGGTGATGAAATCCTTGGGGTAGTCCAGGCTGGTGTGCGTGACATCATCCACGATGCCCACGGTGAAGTGATTGCGGGGCTCTTTGGCCAAAAGGTTATCCAGCACGCCCTTGACCATGCCGGGCGTGAATTCCTTGCTGGACAGGCCGTAGCGGCCGCCGACGACCTTCATCGTCCGTCCGCCCTCGACCAACGCCGTGATCACATCCTGGTACAGCGGCTCGCCCACCGCGCCGGGCTCCTTGGTGCGGTCCAGCACGGCCACGCTCTTGACCGAGGCCGGCAGCGCCGCCAGGAAATGCTGCACGCTGAAAGGCCGAAACAGCCGCACCTTCAGCAGGCCGACCTTCTCGCCCTTGGCGGTCATCGCCTCGACCGCCTCGTGGGCGGCCTCGGCCCCCGAGCCCATCAGGATGAGCACGCGCTGGGCATCCGGGGCGCCGACGTAGTCGAACAGCTTGTACTGCCGGCCGGTGAGCTTGGCGAACTTGTCCATGGCCTTCTGCACGATGGCCGGGCAGGCCGTGTAGAACGGGTTGACCGTCTCGCGGCCCTGGAAATACACATCGGGGTTCTGGGCGGTGCCGCGCAGCACCGGGTGATCGGGCGACAGGGCCCGCTGGCGATGGGCGAAAACCAGCTCATCGTCGATCATGGCGCGAATCACCTCTTCCGGCACGCGCTCCACGCGATTGACCTCGTGGCTGGAGCGGAAGCCGTCAAAGAAGTGCAGGAACGGCACGCGGGCCTCCAGCGTGGCGGCCTGGGCGATCAGCGCGCTGTCCATGATCTCCTGGATGCTGTTGGAGGCCAGCAGGGCGTAGCCGGTGGAGCGCACGGCCATGACGTCGCTGTGATCGCCGAAGATGGACAGCGCTGCGCACGCCAGCGACCGGGCCGTGACGTGGAAGACCGTGCTGGTCAGTTCGCCGGCGATTTTGAACATGTTGGGGATCATCAGCAGCAGGCCCTGGCTGGCCGTGAAGGTGGTCGTCAGGGCGCCCGTCTGCAGCGCGCCGTGCACCGCGCCGGCGGCGCCGCCTTCGCTCTGAAGTTCGCTGACCGTGGGCACCGTGCCCCAGATGTTCTTCTTGCCTTCGGCCGACCAGGCATCCGCCCACTCGCCCATCGGGCTGGAGGGAGTGATCGGGTAGATCGCGCACACCTCGTTGGTCTTGTGGGCGATGTAAGCCGCCGCCTCGTTGCCATCCATCATCACAATGTCTTTTGCCATGGAAAAACCCTTCTCCCTCTATCTCTGTGCGGCCGGAAGAACGCCGGCCGTTCCGTTTCTTAAGTGGCCCTGCCGGGGCAAGCCACGCACGACCACCTGGCATGCCACCGGCGCCCACGCAGGCGCAAGCACGCTTCCCCTCTGCGAATCCAGAACCCAAACGAATTCACTATTCTCTAAATCGCGATCGGGCATTTCAAATGTTTTTTCCGCGCGCCGGTGCGTGCGGCGCGTCCAGACTTTTTTCGAAGATAGGCGACGGACCCACCCGTGGGTGTTCAACTGGAGAAATTCTCCAGTTGGAGCTAGACCGTCATGGCGGGGATCAACCACCCCGCCTGGCCGGATGGCGTTCAACTGAGGAGATTCCTCAGTTGGAGGCAATTCCTCAGGGGTGACCAACTGGAGAACTTCTCCAGTTGGGGCTGGACCGTCATGGCGGGGATCGGCGGCCCTGCCCGCCCGGGTGGCGTTCAACTGAGGAGATTCCTCAGTTGGAGGCAATTCCTCAGGGGTGACCAACTGGAGAAATTCTCCAGTTGGGGCTGGCCCGTCATGGCGGGGATCGGCCGTTCTGCCCGGCCGAATGGCGTTCAACTGAGGAAAATCCTCAGTTGGAGACAATTGCACACTGGCGACCATGGAATACTGGCTTGGATCAGCCGTCCCGCCCAACCGGACGCCATTCAACTGCGGAAATTCCGCAGTTGAGGCCAATGGCGCCAGCTCGGGGCAGCTCAAATCGGCTGAGATCAAAAAACTACAATTGCCTATTTTGCAATTAGTTATCACTGTTGCCAAGCGCCAGCGGCTCTAGAGGATCATTTCATTCATGTCGTTCAGCCGTTCCGTCAAACATAACCGTATCGCCTTGCTAGATCAGTTCATTCCCAGACCGATACCTCATAGACACGCATTTCCGTGGCTAGTTAGGATTGTATCCTCTTTTTTCTGGCTGTCAAGCGTTTTATTTTTCAGGAAGTGCCCTGACTTCTGCGGCGGAATGAAACTTTATTCTTTCACCGGCGTCTAACTTGGCAAGACCTTGACCATCTGATAATGTAGCCCATCGCAGCCGCGGTGAATATGGGGCCGGGGCGGCAGTTCTGTACGGGGCACAGGTCTGTGAAAAGTGGGAGAGCAAAATGATTCGTTCACTCATCGCCGTTGTCTGCGCGTGCGGGGTCGCCATTTCGTTAGCGGGGTGCGGCCAGACCGACCACATGGCCAAGGCCAAGGAACAACTGGTCGATATTTCACGGGTTTACCTGGCCAAGGATCACCCCGACTGGTCCTGCCAGTGCGATGGCGAAATCGTGGTCGTCGAGCGCGTGCAGTGCTGGGAAGTTCACTTCCCCATGCGCGCTGACAACAACAGCCGCACGGCGGTCGTGCGAATCTCCAAGGGCACGCTGCAGCCCATGGGATTGTTCCACGAATAGGCTTCGAGCCGTACGCCGCCATCCTCCAAACGAACGGCCGCCCGAGCGATAGTCTCGCCCGGGCGGCCGCATCAGGCTTTCAATTGTCCCATCCGGTCAGGAGACGCCGCCGTCCGAATTGATCTGCAGGTACATGCCGCAGGCCATGGACAGCAGCGAGGGGACGCCGTTGTACAGGACGCCATTCTTGGAATCCATGTTGGTCGCCTGGAGCATCTGCCAGATGCTGAGGGTCGTGTTGTTGGCCACGTTGAAGGCCTGGCCGCACGATCCGATATTGAACGTCGAGGCGCCCAGGCCGGCCGTGGACACATCGAACCCGTAGCTGACGGCCGCATTGCCGCCCAGGCCAAGCGTCGTCGAATACACGTTCAGCGCTGTGGCCAGGACCTGAACATCGGTGCTCTTGGCGGAATTGTTGTACAGCGACAGGTACAAGCTGGCCACCTTGGCATTGGTCGCGCCGGTCAGGTCGTTGCCGCTGGAGGGACCGTACAAGGCCGGGAAGCTCTGTGCCAGCCAGTTGCCCAGGGCGGTCGGCGCCGGGTTGGCGTCGGTGACATTGAAGCTCCCAATGAGCGTCTGGCCCAGGTTCGCCCAGAACTTGGTGGCCGCGGACATATCTTCGATGTCGCTGTGCAGGCCGGCGTTGTCAGCGCTGATCAGCCGGCCCTCGGCGGAGAAGAAGATGTTGCTGCCGGCGGGGCCGAAGTGGTCGATCGGCACGCACCGGATGAAGTCGATCTGGTAGTAGTTGTTCGGGAGCGTCACGGTCAGGCTGTGCGCGCCGGGGGCGAACATGCCGCCGACCTGGCTGTCGATGACCTGCTGGCTGGCGGTGTTGGCGCTGAAGCTGGCGGCCGGGGCATCATACGCCACCAGCGACACGTAGCCCGACTGCGTACCGGCGATGGTGAAATTCGCCGTCACGGTATCGCCTTGGTGGGTCTGGCCGCGCAGGTCCGTCGTGGTCCTGGTCTTGTTGATGGTGAAGCTGACGTTCGTGACCGTCCAGGTGCACAGCCGATAGTTGTCGAACGTGTAGGCCGTGCCGCCCGCCGAGTTGGTCAGGTCCACAGTGTAGTAGTCGGCGAAGTACGGCACGGTGCGGATATATCCGCAGGGCACGACCTCGCAGGCGATGTAGTGGCCGGTCGGCTCGTTGACGAACGCGTAGTTGCCGTTGGCATCGCTGACGGTCGTGGCGATGGGGCTGCCGTCGTAGCTGTCCAACTGGCCGTTGTTGTTGCGGTCGAGGTACAGGTTGACGGTCGTGCCGGGCAGGGCCACATCATCGCTGCTCAGGCCGTTGCCGCTCATGTCCCGCAACGTCTGGCCGGCGATGATGTTCTTCAGTTCGCCGAAGTTGTAGCCCGCGCCGCTGGCCCCGCCGGTCAGCGGGATGCTGCTGACCACATCATTGCCCACCGTGCCGCCCAGCGTGCCGGCCGCATCCTTGCCATCGATGTAACCGGCCGGCCGGGTCTCGGTGATGGTGTACGTGCCGGGACGCAGGCTGCTGAAGGTGTACGTGCCGAGCGACCCGGTCAGCACCGTGATGGGCGTGATGACTCCAAGGTCGTTCGTGCCCGTCAGCGTGAGGGTCACGCCGGCAATGCCCGACTCCGTGGCCTGCTTGATGCCGTCGTTGTTGCAGTCCAGGTACACGAAGCCGCCCAACTGGCCCAGCGCGGCCGCGTTGACCACCTGCGTGAGCGGGGCCGATGTGCTGGGGGCGAAGTTCGTGCTGCCGGCGAATGCCGCGGTAAGCGTGTGATTGCCAACGGCCAGCGCGGACGTGCTCAGCGTCGCCTTGCCCGTGCCATCCAGTGTCACAGTACCCAGCACGGTCGTGCCGTCCAGGAAGCTTACCGAACCCGTCGGCACTTGGCCGGCGGCTGTAACCGTCGCGGTCAGCGTGATGCTCTGGCCGACGGTCGAAGGATTGGCCGAGCTGGTCAGCATGGTGGCGGTCGCCAACCGGTTAACCACCTGCGCCAGCGGGGCGGAGGTGCTCGCCGCAAAATTGGTGCTGCCGGCGAACGCGGCGGTGAGGGTGTGGCTGCCAACCGCCATCGCGGATGTACTCAGCGTTGCCTTGCCCGTTCCATCCAGTGTGGCAGTACCCAGCACGGTCGCGCCGTCCAGGAAGCTCACCGAACCCGTCGGCACCTGGCCGGCGGCCGTCACCGTCGCGGTCAGCGTGATGCTCTGGCCCACGGTCGAGGGATTCACCGAGCTGGTCAGCGTGGTGGCGGTCGCCAACCGGTTAACCGCCTGCACCAGCGGGGCTGACGTACTGGCCGCGAAGTTCGTGCTGCCGGCGAACGCGGCCGTAATCGTGTGATTGCCAACGGCCAGCGCGGAGGTGCTCAGCGTCGCTTTGCCCGTTGCATCCAGCGTGGCCGTACCGAGCACCGCCGCGCCGTCCAGGAAGTTGACCGCCCCCGTGGGCACCTGGCCGGCGGCTGTCACCGTTGCGGTCAGGGTGATGCTCTGGCCCACGGTTGAAGGATTGGCCGAACTGGCCAGGGTGGTTGCTGTCGCCAACTGGTTAACCATCTGCGCCAGCGGGGCTGATGTGCTGGCCGCAAAGTTCGTGCTGCCGGCGAAGGCCGCGGTAATCGTGTGATTGCCAACGGCCAGGGACGACGTGCTCAGCGTCGCCATGCCCGTCCCATCCAGTGCGGCCGTGCCGAGCACCATCGCGCCGTCCAGGAAGCTCACCGAACCCGTCGGCGCCTGGCCGGTTGCCGCCACCGTTGCCGTGAACGTGATGCTCTGGCCGACGGTCGCCGGATTGGCCGAGCTGGCCAGCGTGGTCGCCGTTACCGCGGCGTTCACCGTCTGGACCAGCGGGCTGGATCGGCTGGCATTGAAGTCGGAGCTTCCCTCGTAGATGGCGATGAGGGTATGGTCGCCCACGCTCAGCGAGGACAGGCTGATTGCCGCATGGCCGGTCGGATCAAGCGAGGCGCTGCCCAACATCGCCGCACCTTCCATGAAGTCCACCAGGCCGGCCGTCACGGGGGCGTTGGATGGATCCATCACGGCGGCGCTCAGCGAGATGAGCTGCCCCCAGTACGACGGGTTGGCGGAACTGGACAGCATCGTCACGGACGGGCTGCTGGCAAGGCCCGGCACGGTGGTCAGCGCGGCGCTGAATTCCGACGTGTTGCCGGCCGCATCCGTGGCCGTGGCGGTGATCACATCCTGGCCCGCCGGCACGCCGTCCAGTGCGGCGGTAAAATCGCCCGCCCCGTTGACATCGGTGGTTACAACGGCCCAGCCGATGAACGTCTGCCCCTGGCCGTAACCCGAGGCGTCGGCCGCCGTATTCGAGAAGAAATCCACCGTGTAGGTCTGCGAGGCCCCCGCCGCCAGCGAGCCCTTAACGGTGACCTTGCCGCCGATGCGAACCGCGCTGGTCAGGACCGGGAAATTCTGGAACAGGTTGGCCCCCGTATGCCCGGCCCGATCGTTGAGCGTCACGCCGTTGTCGCCCAGATCGATGCCGATGACGGGGTATGCGGGATCGCCGCTGTTGTTGGCGAAAATGGAGTTGCCGCGAATGGCGTTGCCGGTGCCGCTGGCGATATCCACGCCGTTGCCCACGTTGTCGGCAATCACGTTGCCTTGGCCGGTCATCGCGCCGCCAATGAGGTTGTTCGAACCATCCACGCGGACGCCGTCCGACTGATTTGAAAGCGCGGTGATACCGTCGGCCTGCGTGCCGATGCGGTTGCCGCGGACGACGGTCGAATTGGCCGTGATCAGCACGCCGCCGGCCTGGTTGCCGGAAATCAGGTTATCCAGCACGCTATTGTTGGCGGCGTACACATTCACGCCGTTGCCCTGGTTGCTCAGGGCTTGCGTGCCGGCCAGGTCGGTGCCAATGTTATTGCCCTGGACCACATTGCCGGCGCCAGCGCTCAACTCGATCCGCGCGCCATCGCCGTGGCTGCCCGAAATAACGTTCAAATCGGCGGCGGCAGACCCGCCAATCTGGTTGCCGGCGGCCCCGTTCAAGAGGGAAACCCCGTTGCCCTGGTTGCCCAGCCCGGCGCCGGATTCACTCGCGATCGATGCGCCAGCCCCGTTGGTGCCGATATCGTTGCCCGCAACCACAGCACCGACGGCGCCATCGAGCATCACGCCGTCGCCCATGTTGGCGGAGATGATATTCTGACGGATCACCACCCCGGCAGCGCCCGCCGCACCGGCGCCCACGTACAGGCCGTCGGTGCCGTTGCCCAGGGCCACAGAGCCCGAACGATCGGTGCCCACGGCGTTGTCGCTCACGTCGCTGCCGGCGAATTCGGCGTAGAACGACACGCCATTGTTCGCGTTGCCCGAGATGACATTCCCCTGAATGGTCGCGCTGGCCGGACTAGCATCGGAAAGCCCTCGCACCTCGATACCGTCGAAATAATTGCCAGCGGCCATCGTGCCAGTCGGATCCACGCCGATCAGGTTGTTCAGGATGTGGGTGTTGGCGCCCTGGATCACCATGCCGGACAGTTGGTTGTTCGAAATGACATTGCCTTGACCCGCCTGATCGCCGCCCACCAGGTTGTTGTTCCCGGCCACGGTGATGCCGTAGAAGTTATCAAGCAAAGTGCCCTGACCGGCCGGGGTGGCGCCCAAGTAGTCGGCTTGAACCGTATTGCCATTGCCGATCAGCTCAATCGCGCTGTAATTATCAAAGTCGGCAATCGACAGACCCTTAATCAGGCTGCCGTCAGCCTGGATCACCAGGCCGCTGCTGGCGTTGTGATCGCCGAGCAGATGCCCATCCAGCCAAACCACCGGACTGCCGGCGTAGCCCGGCTGCGTGGTCGCATCCAGCGTCACCGCATCGGTGATGGCCGGCAGCGCAGTCAGCGGCTGGATGCGCAGGCTGGGGTCCTGAATGGCAAAATCGATGATGTCGGGGCCGGGCGTGCTGTTGGCGTCCAGAATCGCCTGGCGCAGGGAGCCGGCGCCGCTGTCGGCGGCCGTAGTCACCGAGAAGGTGGTGCTCAGCAGCAGGCGGGGCTCCATTTGCTCCCAGGATGCGCATTGATGACTTTCACGTGCTGAAATTCGTCGAACAGAGCGATTCGAATCGAGTGCCGGACCGGGCAGGAAGCCACCGTGCTTCTTCATGGAAATCCTTTCCACCTTTGAATCTGTACACCGTGCCTCTCTTGGAGAATCGGACGCCGCAAACGGGACAACGGCAAGGGGAGGAACTACTCCTTTTGACATGCCACCCGACGGAGCGCGGCCGCAATGCCCGCGGACCGGAAATGGCATGTCACTGCGCATATCGGACGTGGTGGGTTTTTGAGGTGAGAGGAAGACCCTAGAATGTGTGCGGCTGGCAAAAAATTATGGTGGCTAATCGGGTAGGCCGGGGCCTCAC
>PMYD01000129.1 GCA_003171335.1 Phycisphaerales bacterium | reverse complement strand
AAAACTATCGGAAACGATTGACAATGGCGGGCGGGAAAGGCAATCCCAACCGAATGAGCCGGCTGCGTGAGCCGGTTAACCCGCTAAACAGATACAGGAAAAGTCGGATAAGCATCTGCCTGCACCTCTCACCGATGCTCTTGAGAACCTGCTGAAGGCTGTCGAGAAACACAGGCTGATATTCCTTTTCTTCGGTTATCCCAAGCGGCTCAAAGGTAAGAATACTGGATGGGAGACCCTGTATCGAGACGACCTGCCACAATCGCGGATACCGACTGACGACATAGACGCCGAAGGCGAGTTTCTGTTTCGCCATCGTTTCGCTTTAGATCAATTCGCTCAAACAGCGATAGGCAGATTCGGGCCTGGTGAAGGTTGCAAGCCAAGGGAACTGACGCAGGACGGCAAATGGATCGACGTTGAAGGCGGCAGTTTGCCGCACTGGTCATTCGACGAACTGGAGTGCGGCTACCTTGAGCAGTCCAGCGACGCACTCTTGGCCGCCTGCAAGGCGGTGGTTTCAACTGACCCTGCGAGGAAGTTCCGCGGACTTCTCTCAAAGGTCGATGCTGTGGTGCACGATTCCGATCAGCCGAAATGGTACTCGTCGATGCTGGTGAGTTGGGGCTATCTGGCGCAACTGGATAAAGTCATTCTTGCAATCAAGAGGGCGATGGCGGGCGTTGACGATGAACCCAAGCTTAAATTGGCCGAGTCCGCCGGCACAGGAAGAGGCTTCTATTTGTGGTGGACGTGGGGTGAGACGCATCCGGACGATCCGGCGGCTGATCTCGAAGAGAGATTCTACTTCTACAAGACTGCTTCAAAGGAGATGGCTGGCCGTCTCTGCGCCGCCTTTGGAGCAGATCACGGGGCCGATCTGCAATTCGGATTTACTGCTGGCGCAGATTTGCATTCCGACGAAGTACCTCGCGTAAACGACTGCATTAAGAGATACCGCGGACGCGAGTTTAAGGGTGAGGACGCGGACTTCTTTTGGCAGGCGCGGCAATGGGAGGCTTGGGGTTTCGGAGGGTGGGAACCAGCGACAGACGCCACGAACAGCGGCAGCCACCTGTCACCGGTCGGCAATCCCGAGAGAACGTCCGCGTTAGAGCCGTCGCAACTTGCTCGCGCTCTCAGTAACGCACCCGGCGGCAAAGGCGATTCTGCTCTATCGGATGCCCATTCAGGCAATCCGGGCTCGGCGGGGCATGAGCCGAAGGCAGAACCTGATCAATCAGGCAAACAAGGGACTAACCCCACTTTCGAGCGCAGCTTGTCCACAACGATCGCGGCATCCATTGGCGTCCATCAATTGGATCAGATCACACTTTTCTATCCGAATAGCGTTGACCTCGCCGAAATCGCCTCACTTCGCAAAACACTGTCCGGGTGGGTCGAGATCACTTTATTGGAGCAAGGCTTCGAACAGATTAAGAAAGCGGTGTCAGAGCCGACCATAAGTGAATGCGGGGAGACCTTCCTTCCTGGACTGCTGCTCATGTTTCATCCCGGTTTCAAGGTTTCTGACAACACTACTGAAATCCACGAGCGTACGGGCGCCATTGTCTCGGAAGGGCAGAAGCAGTCACCACCAAACGTGGCGGAAGCCTTGGCCCGTATTTCACAGATACAGATTCTCGATTGCCAAATGCCCAACCCTGCCAATGACAAGACATACCAGGAGCCCAAACGGCTGCTGATGATATTGCAGCAGTACTGGCGTCTTTGCAGGGAGCTAGTGCTCGACCAGACGGATGCCAAGATAGGTCTTCAGCCGCATCCGCTTCTTCCTCTGATCGTCAACGCAAAAAGAAGAATTGAAACATGCTTCGGCGGTCTTTCCTCTTTGCACAAGGCCAGCGATGTCCAGAACAGCGCGGTTACGCTGATTGAGATTCTTCTATCGGCGGAACCGGATGATCTTTCTGTGGTACCGGAATGGACTTTCGGGGAGGTCGCCAAGGTTGACACTTTCTTGACTGAAGCTCAGCTTTCACTTGGCTCCGCCTCATACGACCTGACGAGCGCGGAACAAGCCTTCATCAAGGTGTTTGAACATGCAGCAGCCGCGTACCGGAATCGAGTGAAGAAAACGTGGAACGGCATGTTGAGCAAGTTGGAAGCGGAAGTGCAGAAGCGTAAGCAGGCTGGCGAAGAACTGGTCCCTGGGCGACCGGCCATCGTGCATACGTCACCCCAAGCGGCCACGTTGAAATCGGAACCGCCCGGTCCTTCCGTTGTCCTGGGGCAGCCCGGAACCCACTGTCTAGTCCTTGGCGTGAAGAAGCGTGCCTTGACTGACGGGCAATATGCCATCGTGGCTGCGTTGCTTGAAGCGAGGGCAGGCGGACTCGGAAAGGATGCTCTTGAGGGTGTCCGATCAAGCGGGCGTCGCATCCTGAAAGAGCTACGCAAAGATGCCGACTGGGCCAAAGTCATACTGCTGCCAGGCCAGACCAACGGGCGTTACCGCATCAGAACGTAGATACACCTGCGCCCACCTTTGACCACCGCCAGTATTCACCTCTAAGCACGAAGGTACACCACACCTCACACGAGAATCCGCGGAGCATCGCAATTACGCGATGCATAGCGCGAAAGGGTTCTCGTTATGGCTGCATCGTCTCATCCCAACGACCGCTTCCGTGACCTCACGCCCAATCGTCAGTCGCTTCTGCGTCTGATCCAGGGTGTGGGATTCGGCAGCGTCACATTCCAAGTGTGGGGCGGCGAGCCGGACCTCGGCCGGCCCCACCACGTCTCGCGCACGCGCAAGCTTACCGGCGGCGACAACGGTCCCCGGCCCGAGGTCGGCATCATCGACTTCGAGTTGCGGCGGGAGCACGTCGTGCTACTGGCGCAGCTTGAGTCGTTTTCCGACGGCACGTGCGTGAAGGTGAAATTGGCCCACGGGCTCCCGGGCACTTCCATTGATATCGAGGAAGACCACTAGGCAGCGTAAGGGCCCAGGAGCTTTCAGACATCAGGCAACTTGCCGGCCGCTAAGCGGAGGCGTTGCGGGTGTCGCGGAAAACCGCGAACTCGCAACGCCGCTCCCTCTCGCGATCTCCGTCGACACCCACATGAGCCCCTCCTCGGCCGGGGGAGGACATCGTGGGACACTACCCGGACCCTCGGTTTACCAACGCTGATGCAGAGATCATCAAACACAAAGTCAGGAAGCTCATTGGGCACTACGGATTCAATGCCAGCGATGAACCCGACCTTGAGCAAGAGTTGGCCATGCACGTCTCAATGCGCATGGTGAAATACGATCCGGCGCGGGGAGCGCGCAGCACGTTCGTGGACCGGATCGTCCGTAACAAGATCGCCAACATCCTGGAGCATCGCATGGCGAAGAAACGGGGAGGCCGCACACGGCCGATGGCGCTGGATGACGTTCCAGAAGGTCTGCTCCTGGACGGTTACGCCGATCCTGAGGCCATTGATCTTGGCCTCGACGTTCGAAACGCGTTGGCCGGCCTATCGCCGGAGCTGCAAAGGATCGCCACGCTCCTGACCACCAACACCCCATCCAAAGCCGCCCGGGCGCTGGGCTTGACACGCGGCCAGTTCCGCCAGCTTCAGGAGGCGATCAAGACTTACCTCATGGGTGAGGGGTTGGACCCCCATGCGCCTGACGAACCGCCAACTCCCCGGCGTTCCCGGTAAGTAAGCAGTAGACGCAAGCCGCGTGACATAGGAGAGCGTTATGCAAAAGACTCTCGTGCGATTTGTATTCGACAAGACCGCGCCGATGGACGAGGTCGCAGGCACTCTGCATCTGGCCCACCTCGCGGCCGCGAGCCTTCATGGCGAGGACCGGGTTCGCCTGGACGCTAGGTTCGCCATCAACCGCGCCAGGCGCACCTGCATGATCGACGCCGCCTGCGAGGTCGGGCGCACCTTGGCGCTGATCTTCGGCGGCTATGCCCGCCGTGAGTTTGGCGACGGTGCCGTGCGGATGGAGCGCGCCGGTTCGCCAGACAAGGGCAGAATCAAGGGGGCCATCGCATGATTTCCCCTCCGCCGACCCAGCCTCTCGAGGAAACCATCCCGGCGTGCCTACGCCAGCGCCCGCAGTGGGTCTGTTGGCGCTACATCGAGCGCGATGGGAAGCGGACCAAGTGTCCGTTTGACGCCAAGACCGGAGCGATGGCAGATTCCACTGAGTCTGACACATGGAGCGCATTTGACGTTGCGGACGCCGCCTGGAAGAGGAGCAACCAGTACCAGGGGGTCGGATTCGTCTTTGCCGCCGATGATCCCTTCTGCGGGGTCGATCTCGATGATTGCATCGACGTATCGACGGGCCAGATGAAACCTTGGGGCCAGCGGATAGTCGCCGTGCTCAACAGCTACTCGGAGATCAGCCCATCCGGCGCTGGGGCGAAGGTGTTCCTGGAGGCCTCCAAGCCGGGGGAACGGTGCCGGAAAGCATACCAGGACGGCGAGATCGAGATGTACGACCAGGGACGGTTCTTTACCGTCACGGGCCGGCGGCTTGAAGCGGCGTCGACGCAGGTCGAACGGCGGCAGGCGGCGCTGGACCAGTTGTACGTTGAGGTTTTCGGCGTGAAGGCGCTGCCGCCGGAACCGCAGCCCCGTACCAGCCCACCCGTCTCCGCGCCGACCGGCACAAGTCTTACTGACGACCAGATTCTGGGGAAAGCCCGCCGCAGCCGAAAGAGCGGAACCAAGTTCTCGGCGCTGTGGGCCGGGCAGTGGAGCGACCACTTCACTTCCGCCAGCGAAGCCGATTCGTCCGTTGTGTTCACCCTGGCGTTCTACACTAAGGACGCGGTGCAGATCGACCGCATGTTCCGCACATCAGGCCTCTTCCGCCCGAAATGGGATGAGAAGCACGGGGCCAAGACCTACGGGCAGACGACCATCGACAAGGCGCTGGCGCAGGTGACCGGCCAATATCAGCCCCGCCGCGGCGCTTCGACCCCCGGCGCAGCGCCCGCCGCCGGCGATGGTGATGATCATGGTGACGAGGATCTCGTGCCGCTAGGGACGCGCGACCCCCAGACAAAGCGTCTCGTACTCTCGCCCAAGAAGACCCTGCCCACTGCTAAGGCGTTCATCGCCGAGTTTCATCATCATCGCGAAGAACGGACACTTTACAGCTATGCCGGAACCCTGCTGGCCTGGCGCGGCAACCGCTTCATGGAGATCGAGGAGGAGACGCTGCGCCATAAACTTCAGCCGTGGCTGCATGGGGCGATGCGTTACGTGTTCAACAAGCGGACCGGCGTGCTGGAACTGGTGGGCTTCGAGTCGAATCCAGGCACACTAAGAGCGGCTGTCGAATCAATACGCGCCTACACGCATTTGCCGGCCTCAGTGACGCCTCCCTACTGGCTGGATGGCCGCGCCAACCCGCCGGACCCCAGATACCTGCTGCCGTTCCCGTCGGGCACCCTGGACCTGGCGACCGGCAAAGTGCTGTCGCCGACGCCCGCGCTGTTCAACATCAACGCCTTGGACTTCAATTACGATCCCAACCCCGAGGTCCCCGAGCGCTGGATCAAGTTCCTCGAACAATTGTGGGGGGACGACCTGGAGTCAGTTGAACTGCTCCAGGAGTGGATGGGGTACGGCCTTGTGGCCGACACCAGCCAGCAGAAGATGCTCCTGATGGTCGGCCCCAAGCGCTCGGGCAAGGGGACCATCGGCCGGGTTCTGACCCGTCTTATCGGCGCTGGCAACGTCGTCGGGCCGACGACCTCCAGCCTGGGCAGTCTGTTCGGACTCCAGCCTCTTATTGGCAAGAGCCTGGCCATCGTTTCCGACGCCCGCTTCGCCAGCGAAAACATCGGCGTGGTCGTCGAGCGCCTGCTCTGCATCAGCGGCGAGGACACCTTGACCGTGGACCGGAAATTCCTCGGTAGTGTGACGATGAAGCTGCCAACGCGGTTCATGTTTCTGACCAATGAGCTGCCGCGCATGAACGACGCCAGCGGCGCGCTCGCCGGGCGCTTCGTGATCCTGCGGCTGATCAAGAGCTTCTATGGGCAGGAGGACATAGCGCTGACCCAGCAGTTGATGACGGAGTTGCCGGGCATCCTTCTCTGGGCCATCGAAGGGCTAAAGCGTCTCCGGGCCCGCGGCCACTTTGTCCAGCCCAAGGCGGTATCGGACGCTGTGCAGGAGATGGAGAACCTCGCATCTCCCGTCCTGGCCTTCGTGCGCGACTGCTGCGATATCGGCGTCGGCCGCCGCACGTGGATCGACGAGATGTACGAAGCGTGGAGGCACTGGTGCGAAAGCGACGGGCGTAACACGATCACCAGCAAGCAGGTCTTCGGGCGCGACCTCGCCGCCGCCGTTCCCGGCGTAGTCTGCCGGAGACATAGCATCCAGGGTCGCTTCTACGATGGCATCTCGCTGCGCACTGGGGGTGCAACGTGATGCGCAACATCGCTCCCAACACCGCCGGCTACGCCCTGCGCGACCTTTGTACCGCGATAAGGCGTCTCTTGTGCCGCGCTTGTGCCGCGATCAAACCGGGCATTGCGGTACAAGAAAATCCGGTGTTCACAGGCATTTGCGCGGCCTGTACCGCGATGTGCCGCGCTCTCCCCCATACACGCACACACGCGGGCGCGCGCGTGCGCACGCAGGAGAGAAGTAGCGCACAATGGGAAGTGTCGCGGTACATCGCGGTACAGAACCCTCTTGGTCCGCCGCCGTCCCCTTCAGCCCGTTTGGCCCACCTCGCGCCACGTTCGCCCAGGTTCAAAGACCTGTGCCGAAGTCGAGCAAGCGTACGGCCCGTGGGCGGTGCGAAACGTGGTCAAGTTTCTATAGGTACTCCAGCGTGCCTTTTGTCTCGCTGGGGCGTTGCGAACAGTCACGAAGGTTCTTTTTCTTTCCGCCAAGCGCCATTACGCGCACAGGAGATCAGCCATGGACGGTGAGATTCAATCGGGTGGCAACAGTCGCACAACACACGGAACCAACATGCTTGAAATTGAGAGGATCCCACTGGCGTCGCTGGTGCCGGATCCCGCCAATACCCGCACACACGACGCCAGGAACATCGAGGCCATCAAGGGGAGCCTGTCTGCGTTTGGCCAGCAGAAACCCATCGTCGTCGATGCCGCGAACAAGGTCATCGCGGGCAACGGCACCGTCGCCGCGGCCCGCGCCCTGGGCTGGTCCGACATTGCCGTGGTGCGGACGAACCTGAACGGCGCGGAGGCCATTGCCTTCGCCATTGCCGACAACCGTACCGCCGAGTTGGCTGAATGGGATGACGCCGCGCTTGCCGCGATCCTGGCGACCCTGCAAGACGATCCGACGATTGACTTCACCGCCACCGGGTTCTCCGAAGAAGAGATCCGCGAACTGTGCTCGCGTGTGACCGGTGCGATGGATGGCCTGGTCGATCCGGACGACGTTCCTCTTCCGCCGGACGCCGCGATTACTCAGTCGGGCGACCTTTGGGTGCTGGGCAAGCACCGCCTGCTCTGCGGCGACAGCAGCAAACCGGATGACGTGGATCGGCTGCTGGATGGCCAGCCGGTGCACCTCGTGAACACAGATCCCCCTTACAATGTGAAAGTCGAGCCGCGGTCCAACAATGCAATTGCCGCTGGCCTGTCCTCGTTCCAGGCGACCAACACCCAAAAGCAGACGCATCACCAGGGTTTCGACGCCGCCAGAGGCGCGTTTAACCCTAAAAAGGTGGCCCGACAACTGCGCGCCAAGGACCGGCCGCTGGCAAACGACTTCGTGTCGGAGGAGGAGTTCGACCGTTTGCTGGATGCATGGTTTGGCAACATGGCCCGCGTGCTGGCGCCCGGTGGTTCGTTCTACATTTGGGGAGGCTACGCCAATTTGGGTAACTATCCGCCGTTCCTCAAAAAGCACAAGCTGTACTTCAGCCAGGGCATTGTCTGGGACAAAGAGCACCCCGTGCTCACGCGCAAGGATTTTATGGGGGCATTCGAGATTTGTTTCTATGGCTGGCGGGAGGGCGCGGGCCACAGTTTCTACGGTCCCAACAACGCCACGGACCTTTGGCACGTCAAGAAGGTCAACCCGCAGAGCATGATCCATTTGACGGAAAAGCCCGTCGAGCTTGCCGTGCGGGCGATCCAGTACTCCTCTCTCCAGGGTGAGAACGTGCTGGACTTGTTTGGGGGTTCGGGCAGCAGCCTAATCGCATGCGAGCAGACCGGGCGACGGGCCTACCTGATGGAGCTGGATGCGTTGTACTGCGATGTAATCGTGCAGCGGTACGAGCAGTTCACGGGCAAGAAGGCCGAACGTATTGCGGCCCAAAACCCTGTTGAGATTGAGAGGTGACCCATGGCGCGTCCCACAAAGAAACTCGACCCCGTTTTGATCGAGAAGATGTCCAGCGTCGGCAACCCGGTTACCGCGATTGCCACGATCCTGGGCTGCTCGACCGATACTCTCCATCGCCGTTTTGCGGCAGTAATCAAAAGAGGCCGTGAGAATGGAAACCATTCTCTACGCGTCAAACAGTTCCAGAAGGCGATGGAGGGCAATATCACGATGCTCATCTGGCTGGGCAAGCAGCGCTTAGGCCAGTCGGACAAGGTGGAATCGAGAACCGACCTGACCACCGCCGGTGAATCCATAAACCGATGCCCGACCCCGGAAGAAGCCGCGGCGGCCATCCGTGCCGCATACCAAGCGATGAAGGAAGCCGTCCCGGAGAAGTCAGATGATTCGGCTGGATGAGTTTTTTGAGCTACACGGCCTGGCCGAGAACAAGCCGCGGATCATTCTTCCGTTTCACCGGCGTATCCTGGATGCGTTCGCCGATGTCGTCATGGGCACACTGCCCGATGGCAAACGCAACCTGATGGTGCTGATGCCGCCTCGCCACGGCAAGACCTACCTGGCGCGGGACTTTGTGAGCTACGGGCTAGGCTGCTTCCCTTCAGCGCAGTTCATCTACACCGGCTATTCGGCCACGATTGCCGCAGAGCAAACCCAGGCCATCCGCCAGGCCGTCGGGGCCGACTGGTATCGGAATCTGTTCCCGCACACACAGATGGCCAAGTCGGCCGCTGACCACTTCACTACCACCCAGGGCGGGCAGGTTTACGGTGTGGGCATGGGTGGGTCAATTACCGGCTTTGGCGCAGGCTGCAAACGGAAGGAATTTGGCGGGGCCATCTTGATTGACGATGCTCAAAAAGCGGATGATGCCAGAAGCGAAGCGGTTTTGAAACATTGCCGGGAGTGGTACACGGGCGTGCTCTCCAGCCGGAAGAACCATACTGATACGCCCGTCATTCTGATCCAGCAGCGTCTGCACCCTCAGGATCTGGCCGGGCACATCATGGCCACCGAAGCTGACCAGTGGCATGTGATCCGCATACCCGGCCTTCAGGATGACGGCACCGCCCTGTGGCCCGAAACGATGTCCGCCGAAAAGCTGGAGCATCTCAAGCGCGTGGACGAGTTCACGTTCTGGAGCCAGTACCAGCAGGAACCCATCGCCCCGGGCGGCAACATGATCAAGCGGGACTGGTGGCGCTACTACGACCCGAAGACCTACGATGTGAACTGCCTCGTGTTCATCACCGCCGACACGGCTCTTAAGGCCAAGACCTGCAACGACGCATCCAGCCTCCAATGCTGGCACGCCACGCCGCACCATCTGGATCTGTTGGAGGATCATACCGGCCGCTGGGAATTCCCTGACCTGATGCGAGAGACGAAGGCCTTCTGGGACAAATGGGCGCGATTCGGCGTCAACTGCATCTACATCGAAGACAAGGTTAGCGGAACATCGCTGGGCCAGATGCTGAACCAGCTTGGAATGCCTGTCATATTATGGAAGCCCAACGACTACAACTTTCCCGACGACAAGGTCGGACGGGTCAAACACAGCCTCTTCTACATCGAGGGTGGGCGGCTGCGGCTGCCGGATGATGGTCAGCCGTGGGTCCAGCCGTTCATCGATGAGTGCGCCGCGTTTACGGGGGACGGTAGTGGTTTCGACGATCGTGTCGACGCACTTTCTATCGCCTGCAGCATCTGGTCGTGGAAACTCAACGGCATCGACATCCGCGTGGGGTAGCCTCGCGTTGGCAATTGAACACGCCGGTGAATAGCGATACCTGTGAACCATCGCGTCCCAGCCGGCCCCAACGCGCCACGTTGGCCCAGGTTCGCTAGAGAGAACCCCGGTCGCCGTGGCGGACCGAGGTGGATAAGAAAACGGGAGGTGACGCGTCAGTTGGCTAGCGTGAACTTGCCGCGCTCGACCTTGCGGAACCGCGACTGGTCGCCCTTGGCGGCGATCTCGCGGATGATCGCGGCGTAAATGGTCGCTGCCGGGGTCTTGCCGCCGGTGGTCCACATGCCCGTGGCCAGCATCCGCTCGACCATCTCCTTGGCGTTCAGCGGCTTTCCCGCTTCGGCCAGCACTGCCGCCGCCGCGTCCAGGCCGCTGGGGCGCTTGGCGCGAGGTTCGCCCGTGGCGCGTTTGGTCTTGCCCTTGGGCTCGTCGGCCGCCTCCGGCGAAGTCGCGGCACCAGGGCCAACGTCGCCGCCCTCGCTGGCGGCCTGCGCCTCGTACTCGGCCTTGGTCATCACCTTCTTGGCGGGCGTACCGTTGGCGGCTTCTGCCTCGTCGAGCGTCTTGGCCACCCGCCGCTTGGCCGGCCGGCTGACCAGACTGCGGATTCGCTGGACACTCTTGATGCGGACGGCGCGGTTGGTCGCGACGTTGACGCCGTCCCAGCCGCCGTGCGGGTTCTCGCCGGTGATGCGGACCTCCGCGATGTTGCCCGAAACCTTCACCTTGTAGCTCTGCCCGATCTTGATCTCGTTCTTCTTCATGGTGTTCTCCTCGTGTCTGTGCCCCAATGGGGCGGGTTAGATACCGACCTCTCTGGCAAGGCGGTCTTGTTGCTCCTAGCCCCCGCGCGGCTGTGGATGCGGCCGGCCGCAAACGTGCGGGATGGTCTTACGCTTGGCCATGCGCGGTCCTCCGATTCACACGATGCGCATCGCGGTTATCAGTTCCTGCACGGCAACAGCAGCCTCGTGCGTGCGGGCAAGCTCGCCACACAGGCGGTCGACTTGGACGCCGTGGCTCTGAAGAACGCCCTGCGAGTTGGGCAAGCGATCGTTTTCCGCCAGGTCGAGGTGGGCCCGCTCGATCTGTCTGCGGCAGTACTCCATCGCTGCCAGCAGATCGCCGCATACGTCCTCGTATCGCCGTGTGGCCTCCACGGCGTAGGCGATGAGACTCTTGGCCTGGTCACTCTTGGCGGCGGCATACATCTCGAGGAGTTCCTCTGCGGTCTTGATAATCTCGCTCGTCACGGTGCTGATCTCCTTCTCTGCTCGTTAGCGGTTGGGAAACACGGCGTGGTAGACCTGGAGCGGAATCTGGTCGCGGACGATTGTGTCCATCGCGTCGGCCAGACGCCCGGCGGTCTCGAAATCCTCGGCGGCGAAGGCATCGCGGAAGGCCTTCAGGTCTGCCACGTCGGCGGCGTACTGCTCGGCCAGTTCGGCGTCCCCGTTTTTGGCGGCCCGCTCACCTTGGAGCCGCCACTGGCCGATCGCCAGGTCCATTCGGTTCAGGCAGCATCGCAGGGTTCGTTTGTTGGTCTTCTTGGCGTCCATTCGTATCTCCTTTTCTGTAGCTGCTTTACGACGCACATCAGGGCATCGGTGTCGCCCCCCGCCAAGTCAATTCCGCTGAAAAGTGGGGACAATTTGCATTGCGCATGCTTTTAGGGGATAAAGACTTATGACAACTGACGAAGACATTCCGCAGATTTCAGATGGTGGTGCCGGTGAGAATCTGCCCACACTTGCCGCGGACGTTCCGGCGGAGCGTGGGCCTGATGGCAAGTTCCTGCCCGGCAACCATGCCGCAGGGGAACATCTCTTTAAGCCCGGCCAATCCGGTAACCCCAATGGCAGACCCTCCACCAAGAAGTTCACAGACAAGATCCGCCAGGCATTGGAGAAGAATGATGGCGAGATGCTGAGGGCCATGGTCAACGTGGCCTGCCAGCGCGCACTGAAGGGCGACTTCAGGTACTTCAAGGAGATCATTGACCGCGTCGAGGGCAAGGTAGACCGGACTGCCGAGGAGGCGCAATCGACCATGCCGTGTCAGATCGTCATCACGCGCTTCAGCCATCGTGATAGGGAACTGCAGTTGGCGTCCACCGCCAGCGATACCAACCCCTCTGCTTCTTGACGCCCCTTATGATCACAGGCTCGGCAGGGCCGCCACGGCCGCGGCCGCCTGGCCCGCGAAGACGTGCGAGTACCGCGAGAGGGTCATGTTGATGTCGCTGTGTCGCAAGATGGTCTGGGCGACCTTGGGGTGAACCCCGGCGGCGGCCAGCAGGCTGCCGCAGGTGTGGCGCAGGGCATGGAAGTCGGCGTGCTTGCCCGTCGCATCGATGTACGGCACGCCAGCTACCGCCAGGTCCACCCGCATCATCCTCGCCAGGCGTCCAGTGGGTACGGCGAATAGCTTGTCGCCCGCAGGCAGGGTCTTGATGTACTCGGCCAGCGCGATAGCGGTATCGGGCCGCAGGGGAAGCACGTCCTGTCGCCGGCGCTTGCTGTGAGCAGCGGCCACCGCCACCGTGGGCGATGGACTGCACAGGTCGAAACTCGCGGCGGTCAGGCTAGCCAGCTCACTGGCCCGCAGGCCCGTCTCAACGGCCAAACGGTACAGCAGCGCACGCGCCTGGCCTGACATGCCCAGCACCACCGGGCCTTGACGGGCTGCCTGGAGCAGCCGCCGCAGTTCTTCAATCGCCAGGGCCCGCCGCGCATGTCGCGGGTCAACCCGCACGTTGGGGCCTTCCAGGTGGTCCACCGGCGATCGCAAGGCGCGGCCCTCGTGGACCATCCACGTGCAGAACGTCTTCAGCGCGACCAGGTACGCGTTGAACGTCGCGGCCCCGACGCGCTTCTTGCCAGCCTGCAACCCGCTCAGGAAGACCATGACCTTGCTGGGGTCGATGTCATTCCAGGACCGGAACTCGCAGCCCTCGAATATCCGGCGTACCCTGGCCGTCACGACGCTGACGTACAGCGCGGTGGCGCCCTTGGCCTCCAGCGACTGCCGCAGGCCCGGCAGGTCGGGTGCGCCATCGACATGCTCGTCCAGCGGGCGGAAGGCCGCCGCCTTCACGCGTTCCAGCAGGCCGATCTCGGTGAGAACCGTCTGCATCTTGGCAGGCAGCGCCTCGAGCCACCTGGACATCGCCGGGTCGGGCGTCTCGCCCGCAGCCACGCAGCGCACGAGACGTTCGATGTTGCGGCCGAGCGCTTCCGTGGCACGCTGGTCTGGCAACCCGGCCAGGCGGCGACGGACGCCGCGGTGGTCGTGTAGATCGATCCACCAGCGCCGGCTGGTATGCGTGACGCCATCGATCCTGTACGCGGGCCTGTACGTTCGCATGGTTCATCTCCCGCCGGACGGCGGTCGTTGGCGCAAGCCGCTCCCGGCGCAGGTAACCCTTAAGGGTCTTTCAGAAGAGGGCAAGGGAATTATCAAGTAACTCCTTGATGTGATTGCACTTGCGGTCGCAGTCTATATAAGGAGTTGACGAAAGGGCGTATTGCTCGGTGGGTGCGATAGTTGCGGCGGAGCTACCAATCCACCTTGCCTTGACCTTTGCCTCGCGGTGCGGTGTCGCGCCAGGAAGGACGCGAGAGGGGTGGCGCGAGGCCTGAACGTCACCTGGAGGCTATGGCAGGCCAGGCAATTCCTACCCAAAGGGATGATACGGCGGGAAGAATCGGCAGCCGTTTTTTCCTGGCGCTACCGGCCTCCCCCCATGCCGGCCGGTCATCCGCCGCGATAATCGTCTCCTGGATGTTTTCGACTTTTCGACTGTTAAGATGGGCAACTTTCGCAAGAAGCCGTTGGTAGTTGAGCCTGTGCCACGACTTTCGCGCCGATGTGCCGGCAATGCGATGAGTGGAACGGCAACGTGTGCGAGCGTCGTTTCCCTCGCGGCATATGTCTCGGTGGCTGCATGAAGTGGCTGGCCGACCCGGATAGCGTTTGTCCCGATGGCCGGTGGTAGAACCGGGTGCCACAAGCCGCATGCGCTTGAGTTGTTGCATCTCTTCGTGAGGCCGCACGGCAAGCGAGTGCCACTCTTGCAGGAACAAGAAGCCAGTTCCAGGGCATGCGATTCGTTACGGATGCCGAATTCTCCTTGCGGAAATGGCAAAGTGGCGTACAATTAAGCCTTCGCTGTTCTGTTTTCGTAGTGCCCCTTTTTGCACTCTCTCGTGGCTGCGGGTGTTGTTGCAGGCGGCAATCTGCCATCGCGGGGACATTGTTCCTCTTGTCGAGGCAGGAATCATGGGGAAGTGAAGGGGGAAGACTATTCCATCACGCATAATCGGTGTGGAGGGCGCACAATGTCCCCAGCGTCACACATGGTCGGTCGGCTTCGGGAGCTTTACGGAATCGTGCTGGGCAGGATGCGGATGCTCAACGAGCAGCTGATTCGCGCGCCCCTTCGCCTCCTAGAGTTCAAATCACGGTGTACGCTAGAGCAACTTGAACCGAGATTGCTGCTTGCCGCGGTAGCCTGGGACGGCGGCGGCGATGGCACCTCTTGGCAGGATCGCTTCAACTGGACTGGAGACGCGCTGCCGGGCCCGACGGATGATGTGACCATCAGCGTCCCCACCGCCCCGACAATCCAGATCACATCCGGCTCGATATCGATCCACAGTTTGCTCAGCGATGAAGCCCTGCGCATAACCGGCGGCACGCTGGACGTGGCGACGACCATTAAAGCTAACGGCGCACTTACATTAGCCGGCGGAACCGTTGCGCACGCTCAAATCCTGTCCGGGGGGCAAATCATCCTCACCTCTTCCGGAGGGACGTTTAGTGATGTGAAGCTTTCCAGCGATCTGGACCTGGCGAGCAACAACAACGCCAACGTGCACATTGTCAACGGTCTGACGTTGAACGCGACGGCGTACCTGGGCAACGCGGCCGGTTCGACATATGGCGGGATGTACTTTGACGGGGCGCAGACTTTGGGCGGGACGGGGACGGTGGTGTTCGGCAAGAGCGGCAGCAATTTCCTAGGCACATACAACAATATCAGCTCCAGCGATCCTGGTGCCGGCACGCTCACGATTGGCCCGGGGATCACGCTCCGTGGCAGCGCGGGGAACATCTCCGATGTCTACTGGCGCGCGGGAGTGATCAACCAGGGAACGATCGCGGCGGATGACAGTGGCGGTCTGGTCGGCGGGTTTGCCTACGACACCGGCTTTAGCGGCGGTTGGACCGGCGGCACGGCGGACCCGATGGACACGTCGTCGGTGAGCAATCCTGCGCCGCAGTCGGTCTATCAGACCAATCGGTCCTATTACGACTTCAGCTACACGCTGGGGAGCCTGACGCCGGGGACGAGCTACACGGTGCGGCTGCACTTCGCCGAGCCCTACTACGGCAATGCTGGGCAGCGGCAGTTCAACGTGAGCCTCAACGGCACGGCAGTGCTGACGAACTTCGATGTTGTGGCGGCGGCGGGAGGCAAGGACAAGGCGGTGGTGGAGGCGTTTACAGCCACGGCCGATGGCAACGGTCAGATTGCGGTCCACTTCAGTCAGGGGGCGGCGGATTACCCCTTTGTCAACGGCATCGAGTTGCTGTCGGACAGTACGGTGGTGCAGGCGATCAACTGCGGGTTGCTGGCGGGCGGCACGATTACAATCAACCCCAGCACCTTCACCAACCAGGGCACGCTCAGCGCCAGCAATGGCGGCACGCTGACACTCAGCAGTGCTTGGGGCAACTCCGGGAGCCTTCAAGTCAGTGGTGGCATCGTGAACCTGGGCGGAAGCGTTACGACGGCAGGGATCGGCACGATAAACCGAACAGGCGGGACGGTGAACCTGACCGGAACGCTGGACAACACGGGCACGGCGCTGGCGCTCACTGCCTCCAGCGGCTCGTGGAACCTCTCTGGCGGGACGCTCACGGGCGGCACCCTCAGCGAGTCAGGCGGGTCGGAGCTGTTCTTCACCTCCTCCGGCGGGACGCTGAACGGGGTGACGGCGGCTAGCGATCTGGACTTGGCGAGCAACAACTACGCCAACGTCCACCTTGTCAACGGCTTGACGTTGAATGCGACGGCGTACCTGGGCAATGCGGCGGGTTCGACATACGGTCAGATGTATTTTGACGGCGCCCAGACCCTGAGTGGGACGGGGACGGTGGTGTTCGGCAAGAGCGGCAGCAATTTCCTGGGCACATACAACAACATCAGCTCCAGCGATCCTAGTGCCGGCACGCTGACGATTGGCCCGGGGATCACGATTCGGGGCAGCGCGGGCAACATCTCCGATGCCTACTGGCGCGCGGGAGTGATCAACCAGGGGACGATTGCCGCGGATGACAGCGGCGGGCTGGCGGGCAGTTTTGGATACGACACGGGATGCGCCAACTACAACGGCAATTGGACCGGTGCCACGTCGGATGTGATCGACACCTCGGGGGTAAGCGACCCGGCGCCACAGTTGGTGTACCAGACGTACCGGTCCGGCGGCGGTTTCATCTACACGCTGGGGAACCTGACTGCCGGTGCCAGCTACACGCTGCGGCTGCACTTCGCCGAGCCCTCTTTCAGCAATGCTGGCCAGCGGCGCTTCAACGTGAGCATCAACGGCGCGGCAGTGCTGACGAACTTTGACATTGTGGCGGTAGCGGGAGGCAAGGACAAGGCGGTGGTGGAGGTGTTTGCGGCCACGGCCGACGGCAACGGGCAGATCGCGGTCAACTTCGGTCTGGGCGCTGCGGACTTCGCGATGATCAACGGTATTGAACTGCTGTCGGGCGGCACGCTGGTGCGGGCGATCAACTGCGGGCTGCCGGCCGGCGGGACGATCACGATCAACAGTGCCTTCACCAACCAGGGGACGCTCATTGCGAGCAATGGCGGCACGTTGACGCTCAACGGTATTTGGACGAACACCTCGACGATTACGGCCAGCAATGCCACGCTGAACCTAGGTGGCGGCAGCAACTCTTGGAGCAATACCGGCTCGATCGCGGCGACTAACTCGACGGTGAATCTGGGCGGGAACTTCACGGTGCCGGCCCTAGGCAGATTCAGCCGTAACGGGGGCACGGTGAATCTCACTGGAACGCTCGACCTCCTGCCATTGGCACCTTCCGAGCTGACGGCCATAGACGGAGGGGGTTGCGTGGTATTGGTCTGGACGGACAACTCTAACACCGAGAGCGGCTATGAGGTCGAACGATCTACGGACGGAGTGAATTTCACTCAGATCGGGACGGTCGGGGCCAGTGTCACCAATTACATTGACGCCGGACTAATGCCTGGGATGACCTACATCTATCGTGTGCAAGCATACAACACGATGGGGAGTTCCGCCTACAGCAACACGGCGACGGCGATAGTTACAACACCTAGCCTTGCACATCCTCAATTCGCCAACGCGAGTTTTGGAGCCCCACAATTCGGGGGCGGATTCAAGTACTTCTATTCAATGAATGGCAGTGAGCTCGCCACGGCAGCTTGGAATTGGTCGAATGGTGGATGGGGCTCTGACGCGGCCATCCAATCCAACGGAAGCGCCTGGGGCTTCACTAACCTGCCCTCGTCTGACGGTGTGCAGTCAGGCGTACTTCAGCGAGTTGCCGGCCTTTCTCAGTCTCTCGACTTCTCCGCCGCGGGCACGTTCCTGCTTGCCTTCGAGTCTGAAGGCCGTCCTGGATACCCGGTGGACCCTGTCAATGTCGCGGTCGACGGCTCGGTAGTCTACAGTTGGACGCCTGTGCAAACGGCATGGCAGACCTCTTATGTCCCAGTGACTGTAGCCTCACCTGGAAGTCATACAATCAGTTTTGTCGGGACTGTCACAAGCAGCGACTGTGCCACCGGCATAGACAACGTCAGATGGATTGACGCGGCAGACTTGCCCGCAAACCAACCAGGACCGATAGTTGCAGTAGTGACTGGTGGAGATGCTCTGGCGCTGGATACAGGAACCGGCTCGTGGAACCTTTTGGGTGGGCAGATTCGTGGTGGCACCCTCAGTGAGTCGGGCGGCGCGGAGTTGTTCTTCACATCCTCAGGCGGGACGCTAAACGGGGTGACGGCGAGTAGCGAC
>PMYD01000018.1 GCA_003171335.1 Phycisphaerales bacterium | reverse complement strand
GTCAACCCGCTAAACAGATACCCCAGATTATCCCAAAGCACCTACTCACACCTGCCAAGGAGAATAAGCATATGGAGCCTGCACCCAATACGGCCGCCCAAAGGGCCAAAGGCGATTGCCCGGGCTCGGGCTTCGCGTATTCCATTACCGTCGGTTTATCATTTCCGGGCTCATCCATGTCCTTTGATCCCTTGTCGCCGCAACTTCTTGACGGCCATCATCTCACCAGCCCCCTCTGCGTATCCCTTGTCGTAATCCCGCGCAGCATCATGGCCAGGGCCTCGGGGTTGGTGCTGGTGCGCAGGGCCTCGGCGCCGCTGATGCGCTTGGCCTTGTACAGGCCGGCCAGGTGCTGGTCGAAGGTCTGCATCTCGTTGTCGCGGTTGGTCATGGCCTGGCGGATGGCCTCGTAGCGGCCATCGAGCACGCATTTGCGGACGACCGGCGTGCCGCGGAGGATTTCGACGATGGGTACGAGGCCGCCGCCGGAGCGGCGGGTGGCCCGGGCCAGGCGCAGGCAGATCACCGCCTGGAGGTTCATCGAAAGCTGCGTCAACAGCAGCGAGTGCTCCTCGGGGCCGAACATGGCGATGATGCGTTCGATGGTCTGCACCGCATCGCCGGCGTGCACCGCGGCAAAGACCAGGTGGCCGGTGTCGGCGGCCCGGACGGCCACCTGGATGGCCTCCGGGTCGCGCAGCTCGCCGATCAGAATCACGTCGGGGTCCTGCCGCAGCACCTGGCGGATGGCGTGCGTGTAGCTGGGCGAATCCGCGCCGATCTCCACCTGGGCGATCAGGCTGCGGTCGCCGGTGTGGATGTACTCGATGGGGTCCTCGACGGTGATGATCCGCTCCTTGCGCGTGCGGTTGATCTGGCCGATCATGGCCGCCAGCGTGGTGCTCTTGCCGCTGGAGGTCGTACCGGAGACCAGCACCAGCCCGCGCTGGGCCTTGGTGATGCGGCCGAGTTCCGCCGGCAGGTGGAGATCCTCGATGGTGGGGATGGTCAGGTTCAGCCGGCGGATGGCCATGGCCAGGTGGCCCTGCTGGCGGAAGATGTTCACGCGCAGCCGCGAATCGCCGAAAGTGAAGGCCAGGTCGCACGAGCCCAGGCGATCGAGGTCGCGCCGGCGGACCGGATCGAGCACGGATTCGGCGAACGCCTGGGCCTGCTCATCGGTGATGGCCGGGGCCTCCACGTTGCGCAGCCGCGCTTCGATGCGCATGGCCGGGGCCGACCCCACCTGGATGTGCAGGTCCGTGGCCTGCCGGGCCAGCATGGTGGAGAGGAGGCGGTCGAAGGAGGTGGAGGAGAGGCTGGAGGTGGGAGGAACGGCCGCATGAGAGGCCGAGCCGATTGGATAGCAGGCTTCGGGGTCAGATTCGGGTTTGGAAGGTTCGTCGCTCATAGTTATGCCGCCGTTCTCAACCGTCGCCATTCAACCGCTCATCGCCTAGTGAAAGAAATTCTTTTCCAGTGGCAGCACCGCCAGCAGATACAAGAGTGCGACGGTCAGAACCTGCACGATCAGGTGCAATGGGGCGATTCTCTTGGACCTTGACGCCCGCAAGACATAGATGCCCAGACAAATCAGCCCGCCAATCAGGACTGAAAAATAGATGCAGCCATAGAGGATGGGGTACTCGAACTTGAAGGCCAACAACATGTTCACCAGAAGGTGGCCAGTCGGCCATTCTTTTTCTTCAAAGATAAGCATCGGTCCCAGCATATTGAGGGCCAGGGCCGGCAGAACGATCACCAACGAAGCGGTCAAGCACGCCAAGCCGCACCCGGGAACTCGCTCTGTCGAGGCATATTGCATCTGGATGGCGGATCCGGCGGGTGCGGGAGGCGGGGGAGCCGGATTGGGTTGCGGATTAGAATGTTCATCGCCCATTAGAATGACCTCATCCTCGCATGGTCTGCGCTGGCCACCGCCCGTATTAAAGGACGCGCAGGGCGGGCGGGTGTTTCAAGAACTTAAGATTGGTTTTCCCAGTCAGACTCGTCCTCCTCTTCGTCCTCTTAAGCCTCGAAGAGGCGTCATATGACAGCCCCGGGCAACGCCCGGGGTGGTGGATCGCAACATGATCAAAGAGCCCTGTAAGGGCGAAATAGCCGCCGTTGCGTTGCTGGAGAATATGCCGCCCTTTCAGGGCTCCGGAATCAAACGTGCGACTATTCACCCAGGGCGTTGCCCTGGGCTATCCTATCTCGCCCCGTTGGGGCTGAACCGGCCTTGAGGTCCGAGCCGGCGTCCTCTTCTTCCCGCCGTTGCTCCGGCCTCCGGTCTCTTGTCTGGGGCTTCTGGCCTCCAGCCTCCCTGCTTCGCTAAAGCTACGCCGGGCAGGCCAGCCTATTCTTTTACTTCAAACGCCGGCTTCACGCGGAAGGCCTTGTCGAAGTCGTAGACATCGCGGAAGTCGTCCAAGCTGTCCTGGGGCGTTTTCTGCATGAAGTCGTGGTTGACCAGCAGGTAGACCATCTGGCCGAAATCCAGCGTGGAGCGGATCCGCCAGCGGCGCAGCACGGTTTTGGCCAGCGGGCCCCAGCGCTGAATGGCCAGGTCGCGCAGGGCGTTGCAGAGCTGGGCCCCGGAGACGTGCCGCTGGCCCGGCTCGGCGGGCGCATCGCCGTGCACCTTCTGGGCGGCGGTCTCCAGGGCGTCGTGCAGAAACTCGAAGGCCTCCAGCGGGTAGCGGCCATCCTCGCGAATGAGCTTGGCCATCGCCTCGGGACCTTTAGTAGACGGCTTGCTTTTTCCGGTTTTCTCTGCCATGGCTACTGCTTTCGCGGCATGAGCGGCTCGGCCTTGGTGATTCGCGTGCCCGCCGCCAGCGCCGGCCAGCTCGTGCGCTCCAGCAGGTTGCCCTGGACGGCCGCCGGGCCGCCCAGATAGCCCAGGCCCCGGCCGGCCAGGTCCGGCATGAAGGGCTCCAGGAATTCCAGCACCACGCGCACCGCCTGGGCGCACGTGTTCAGGATCGTCCCTAACCGCTGGCGCTGGGAATCATCCTTGGCCAGCTTGAAGGGCTCGGTGTCGTCGATGTAGCGATTGGTCACGTACACCAGGCGGAAGATCGCCTCCAGGTACTGGTGGAAATCGCACTTCTCCATCGCCCCGGCCGCCAGGTCGCGCAGCTCGGCGGCGGCGGCCATGACCGGTCGCTCCATATCGCCGGCGGTGGCGGCGGGCAAGACGCCGTCGAAGTAGCGGCTGATCATGTTGGTCGTGCGACTCAAGAGGTTGCCCACGCCGTTGGCCAGCTCACTGTTGTAGCGATTCTTGAAATTCTCGAATGAGAAATCGCCGTCGGCCCCGAAGGGCACCTCGCGGAGCAAGAAATACCGGTACGCGTCTCGGCCGTACTCGACGCAGAGTTTCTCAATCACCTCGCGGCTGATGAAATTGCCCAGGCTCTTGGACATCTTGCGGCCTTCGCTGGTCCACCAGCCGTGGGCGAAGATGCACTTGGGCAGCGGCTGGCCCAGGGCCATCAGGATGCACGGCCAGTACACCGCGTGGAACCAGAGGATGTCCTTGCCGATCAGGTGCACATCGGCCGGCCAAAATTTTTTGTCTCCGACCTTTTGGTCCCATTCATCGCCTATAGACGGCCAGCCCGTGGCGGTGATGTAGTTGCTCAGGGCGTCGACCCAGACGTATACCGTGTGGGCCGGATCGTTGGGCATGGGCACGCCCCAGCCGCCCAGCTTTTCCGCCAGGCGCGAGATGGACAGGTCCTCCACGCCCAGCTTGAGCTTGCTGACCACCTCGTTTCGCCGGCTGGAAGGGGCGATGAAGCCGGGGTTGGCCTCGATATGCGCCAGCAATTTGGGCACCCACTTGGTCAGCCGGAAGAAGTAGCTCGGCTCGCCGAAGCGGACCAGGGGCTTGCCGTTGATGGCGCTTTTGAACTCGTTGTCGCGGGCGGCCGACTCGGTGACGAACTCCTCCTGCCCCTCGTCATACCAGCCCTGGTAGCTGCCCAGGTAGATTTCATCGCGCTCGACGAGCTGCTTGACGATGGCCTGCACGCGCTGCTCGTGGCGGGGTTCGCTGGTGCGGATAAAGTCGTCGTACAAGATATTCAGGTCGGCCCAGAGGCTCTGGAAATGCGGCGCGATGGAGTCGGCCAGCTCGCGCGGGCCCATGCCTTTTTCTTCGGCCGCCTTGACGATCTTGATGCCGTGCTCATCCGTGCCGGTCAGGAAATGCACATCGCGGCCGGCCGCGCGGAAGAACCGCGCCAGCACATCGGCCGCGATGGTGGTGTAGCTGTGGCCGATGTGCGGGGCATCGTTGATGTAATAGATCGGCGTCGTGACGTAATAGGTCTTGCTCATGCGAGCATCTCATCCTTGTCCGGCGGCACTAGTCGCCACGGCGAAGGTAACCAATGTGGCACAGGCTTTCCAGCCTGTGTCCTCTTGTGGTTTTGAGCCTGGGCCTCTTGTTGGCACAGGCTTTCCAGCCTGTGTGCTTTTCTCCGGCCGACACAGGCTGGAAAGCCTTTGTCTTTTGGTGGCACAGGCTTTCTAGCCTGTGTGCTTTTCTCCGGCCGATACAGGCTGGAAAGCCTGTGCCACCAACTCGATGCTATTGCGCCGGCGGGCTGCCACTGTCCGCCGGGGGCGGGGCGGAACCTTCGCCGCCTCCGCCGCCGTGACCGCGGCCGCGTCGCCGGCGGCGCCGGCGCTTCTTGCCGCCGCCCGCGTTGCCATCAGCGGCCGCGGCGCCATCGGATGGTGCTGCACCGGACATCGGTGCGGCCGGCGGGCCGCCCTCACCGCCCATCGGTCGGGGGGGCTGGCCTTCGGGGCCGCCGGCTCGCTGCTGGGGCTGGCCCTCGCCGCCCTGGCCGCGGCCTTTGCGCCGCCGGCGGCGCCGGCCGCGCTTCTTTTCGCCTTCCTCGGGAGGCATCGCCTGGGCCTCATTTGGCGCGGGGGCCGCAGGGCCGCCGGGCACTTCATCGGCGAGCCGATGCGGCGGCCGCCGGTCCTGGGCCGGGCGATGGTCTCGCGAGGCTGGCCGCCCCTGCTGCGGTGGCCGGCGGTCGGTTGAGGGCCGCATGGGCCGCGCGGGAACTGGGGCCCGGGGCGCTTGGTCGGCTGTGGCCTCCTCTGCCGGCGAGGGCGTATCCGCATCGCTGCCCTGGTCACCTTGGGCCGCGGCGGACACAGCCGAGGGCGGCTGTGCCACATCGGCCACCTCGCCGTCGGCCGGCTGATCGAACCCATCTTCGGCCGGCGGCTCCCCGTGCGCGGCGTGCGCACCCTTGGGCGCGGCCTGGCGGGCCGATTGGGCGGCGGCGGCCCAGGCCACCGGCTGGGTGGGCTCGGGCACGTTGCGCTCCAGGATGGCCTCGTTTTCCACCACGGCCACGCCGCCGGCGCCATCGGCCAGCATGACCAGTTGGGCCAGGATCTGCGTCTCGAGCACCTTGCCCACGCCCAGCGCGGTGCGCACGAACGTGTTGCGCTTGGGCAGCCGGCGGCGCAGGTCCTCGTACGTTTCATCCTCGTAGCGCAGGCAGCACATCAGGCGGCCGCAGCGGCCGGAGATCTTCGTCGGGTCCAGCGTGGCCTTCTGCGTCTTGGCCATGCGGATGGAGACCGGCTGGAGCGTGCCCAAAAACTGCTGGCAGCAGCAGCGCTGGCCGCAGCGCTCGTAGTCGCCGATAAGCCGGGCCTCATCGCGGGCGCCGATCTGGCGCATCTCGATCCGCGTGCGGTACTGGCCGGCCAGGCGGCGGACCAGCTCGCGGAAGTCCACGCGGCTCTCGCTGGTGAAGTAGAAGACCACGCGCTCGCCGCCGAACAGGTGCTCCACCATGATCAGCCGCATGGGCAGCTTGAGCTGGGCGGCCTGCTCCCGGCAGTACAGGAGTTTTTCGCGGCCGGCCTGATCGAGGTGGCCCTGGTCGACGTAGTCCTCGGGCGTGGCCAGGCGCAGGATGCGGTTGGCGCGGTGGTTGTCGTACGTCTGCTCGCCGGCCCGCATCAGGGTTTCTAGCCGCTGGCTGGAGATGCACGCGGCGCAGTCCTTGGCGCAGGGGAGGGTGTCGTCCAGTTCATAAGGCACCGGCTGGGCGGGCTCGGCGGCGGGATCGGCCTGGCCGGCGGGCGATTGGCCGTCTTTGGCGGCGGTGCTCTGCGCCGCCGGCGAGCTGGGACTCGGCGCGGGCTGGGCGGCTGCGCCGGCCTGAACCAGGGCCAGCACCTCCCCGAGCTCCACGCCGCGCTGCGTGCGAATGACCACGCCGATGCCGCGGCGGGGCGGCTGCTCGAGGGTGTGACGGAACATGCCGATGAAGTTCATCTTGCCGTACCGCACGACCACCAGCGGCTCATCCCCGAGCAACTTCCCTCCCCGGCCGCCGGCGGCTGGCTGGCGATCCTGCGGGTGGGCGGCATCGCTGCCCTGGGACTGGCCGGCCGCGGACTCTTCGCCATCTTCCCCCGCGCCAGGATGCGCGGCGGGCTCATGCTCGGGATCATCCTCGTGGGTGGGCTCATCTTCGGCCGGCTCATCCTCGCCGGCAGAGGAATCCTTGGCCGCCTGGACCTGATCTTCGGCTGTCGACGCGGCTGGCACTGCCGGCGATGGTGCTACCGGGGCAGATGGTGCTGTCGGCGCGGCGGGCGCAGCGGGCAGTACTGTCGGTGCGGATGGTCCTGCCGGCTTGGGCGGCTGCGCATCTGCCTGCGGCTGCTGCTGTTGGGTCTGTGGACTAGGAATTTCGGCGGGCGCACCGGGGCCGCTGGGGGTGGGCTTGTCAGCGGGGGACTCGGCCGGCGCAGACTGCGGCCGCGAGGCGGCCTGTTCGTCCGAGGGATTCATCTGTGCTCCGGTATCGCAACTCGCGGCGGCCCGCGAGCCTTCGGCAAGGCTTTTCCATGCGCCCGGCCGTCGCCGGGCTCCATACGCCCCGAGGGGCTCACCGCCGGCCCACACCCGCGCGAAGCAGCAGCAGACCGACGGAGACATTATAAGCTATGCGCCGGTCCGGATTAGGAGAAAATCTGAACTGTCCAATGTGAAGAGACGATGCCCCCGCCCCGGAAAACGGAGGGCCCAGATGAACTGGCCCTCCAGAAAATGAACCTTTTGGCAGGCAGCTTGGTCCGTTCCGCATTCGGTTTGGACTGCATCGACGCCAATCTTCCGCCCGAACCGGCCATCAGCCTCCGGTCGCCGGCTGGCTGGCCGCGTGGCGGTGGGACTGCCGCCAGGCTTTCAGCTTGGCGATCTGATCGGCGGTGAGTATGGCTTTCACCTGGGCGCGGCCGGCCTTGCGAATCTCGCGGATCTGGCTCTTCTGGTCGGCGGTCAGGCTGGCGCGGACCTGCTGGCGGGCGGCCAAGCGGGCCTCTAAGCCCTTGCCCTTGGCATCGCTGAGAACCTTGAGTTGATCGGCCGTCAGCACGGCCTTGGCCTGGGTGCGAGTCATCTGGCAGATGGAATCAATCTGCGTGGCCTGATCGGCCGACAGGTCAAGGCCGATCCGCTGCGCATGCTTCACGAAGATGCAATGATGCGGCCGGCTGGGCTTGGGCGCGGTGGATGGATCGGCCAGGGCTGCGCGAACCGGAAGACTGATCAGCGCCACAGCGGTCGTCAGGAGCAGTAGCTTTTTCATTGGTTGACCTCGGTTTCCTCGCCGGCCCTGGCCCACCGGACATCGGCGGGGCCACGAGCGGCAGCATCATGTCACTACTAAGGTCAACGCTCAACGGCAGGGTTTATTGCGGCCGATGCGCGCTTGCCTGTCTGCCGCGCGGGCATCGATAAGGCTCCTCGCGCCGGCTCGGCAGGCCCAATCGGGTCGAATTCCATTGGCAAAATGCAATTTCCCGCGTAATCTTTTTCGGCATGAAACTTGCAAGCTTTGTTCGCGATGGGGCGATCGACTGCGGCGCGCTGCTGGAAGGCGGCGTTGCCGTGTTCGATGGCCATCCTGCACTCGGAGCGATGCCCTCGCCGCGCCGGCTGTTCGCCATTTTGGCCATGGAGGCCGATCGGCGGCGCGAGCTGAACGACTGGGCCGGCCGTGGCCGCCGCATCGCGATCGATTCGGTGAAGATGCTGCCGGCGGTGCCGCTGTGTCCGCTGTATTTCTACCTGCACGGCAACAATCCCACGCTCATGAAGCGCCAGGGCGGGCCGGGCTGGCGCTTTCCGCGCGTGCCGGTGCCGCGGGTGCGCTCGTTCAGCACGTTTTCCGGGCACGACTGGGATGTGCTCGTGCCGCCGGGCGCGCGGCTGTCCATGGGTCCGGAGCTGGGCGTCGTCATCGGCCGGCCGGCCAGCCGCGTGGGGCCGGAAAAGGCTATTGAGCACATTGCCGCCCTGGTGTGCACCAACGACCTGTGCACCACCGACCTGCACGAGGAGTGGCGCGACAAGAGCAACCCGGCCTCCGAGACCGATCAGCTTCAGGGCATGGACACGCTTTTCAAAGCCGCCGATAACAACGGCGGCGTGGGGCCGTGGCTGGTCACGGCTGAAGAGCTGGATGACCAGATGCGCGGCCGCGTGGCGCCCATCCTCATGCAGCGCTACGCCGACCGGCACCTGGCGGCGTGGATTTACCACAGGCTGATGACCACGCGGCTGGATGGCGCGGTGGTGGATGAGACGCACGCCAGTTCGTACCTGCTGGCCCCCGAGTGGCTGGTGGCGTACCTGTCGCGATTCATGACTTTGCCCACCGGCGCGGTCCTGGGCTTCGGGGCCGCCGGCTGGGACGCGTTGCCGACGGACTTGCCGGCCGAGGCGGGTTCAGCGCGCGTGTGCGACCTGGAGCTTCAGGATGTCGGCGCGATGCGCCAGGTAGCCCGCCGCATGGACCCGGCCCAGCGCGATGAGAGCCCCTTTCTGCGCGGCTGGCGAAGCCGGGGCATCGACCCCTTAGCGGCGGGGTTTGAGCGGCCCGGGCCGGCCATCTGGGCCATGCAGGGCAATTATCCCGAGGTGCAGGAGTCGGAGGGCCGGCCGCCGGTGCGCGGATTGCACCCGCTGCTGTATCCGCCCGGGGCGTTGGGGGCGGAAGGCACGCCGATCGTACTGCCGCCCTGCGCGATGACCATCAAGTGCTCCGTGCAACTGGCGGGGATTATCGGCGACAAGGCCGCGTATCACGCCGAAGGGCCGGCCGCACTGAAATGCCTCAGCCATGTGGCGCTCCTGATCAGCATCCGCGACAGCTCCATCTACGAGGCGCTCAAGGAGCCCAGCATCTACGAGTGGCGCGCGGCCAACTGGATTACCCGCTGCGGCGATGGCTATTTCCGACTGGGGCCGCACATACCGCTGGCGCAGGCGGGCAACCTGGACGACCTGACGTTGTCGCTGGAGCTGCCGGGCTCACCGGCGGTCGCCTACAGCACGAGCCGGCATTTCTATGGCCTGGAGCGGGCCATCACGGCCATCACGCGGCTCATCACGCTGCTGCCGGGCGATGTGGTCTCCCTGGGCCCGGTCGGCCCCGAGCTGGCCATTGGACCCGACACCAAGGCCACCTGGATCCGCGCCCGCGGCTCCTGGGGTGCCCAGATGGAGCTGAGCTTCGACGACCAGCGCAACCCGGCGGCGCGTGAGAAGCAGCGGTAAGGGTCATTGGTTGACCCAGTAATTGGGAAAAGCCTGAAAACACCGAAACTCGGGTCCCCCCGGGAGTTGTTTTCCCATCAGTTCCAACTTGCTTGCCACAGGCCAATTGACTGTTTGAATGCTCATTTCCGCATTTGCGTTCCGAAAATAGGGGCCGGAATATTGGACGGCCAGCGTTTTTTCGCTTGACTCGAACGGGCGATGGTTTAAAATGGGTGACGCAAATTCGCCGGTGAGCCTGGCGGATTTCCATACTCTTGTGGAGAGCTATCTGACGTGCCGAGGCGATTGCCTCGGGCTGCGTTGGTGTTTCAGCGCCCTCTGGTTCTCGCCTCGTCCATGTGTCCCGGACATCCGGTATTTTCACACCGAAGCGGAGCCTATTTTGCCTCAGGAAGGAGGGCGTTTATGAAACGCCACAATTGGACATGGGTGCTATGCATGGCGCTCTTGGCGGGCGCACCTGCGGTCGTGCAGGCCTACGATGTGTACGAGAACGGCGTACCCGACGTGGTCAAGCCTATCCCGGCCGACAACAGTTGCTGGCTGGGCGCCGCGGCGGACGTTCTGGGGGCGGCCAACTGGGGGGACAGCATGACCATCTACAACACCATGATGGCCCACTTCCGCGACAACCAGAACGTGGTCATGCCCGGCTGGAGCAGCGTGGCCATCAACTGGTGGCTGATCAACGATGGATTGAACCCCAACTCACCGGACTACCAACCCAACTTGGCCAACCCGTACACCGACGTGACCATCTGGAACCGGCGGCTGACCAACACCGACTACGACAACCTCCTGGGTGAGCTTAACAACAATCAGTACGTCAACGTGGCGTTTGCCACGGGCGCCTCGATCGGGCACGAAATGACGCTGGTGGGCGGAAACTGGTCGAGCGTTCACAATCCAGCGGGCGCGCCGCAGTTGTCCGTCTGGCACGACAACCAGGGCGACATTGGGCCGCCCATTGGGCCCGACGACGAGCATAACAACATCTGGGCTAACGGCAACTTTCCCGGCAGCGCCTGGAATCTCGATTACAAGAACGATGGCAATCCCTTGCACTATTATGACGCCAGTGGCGCCACCATCCTGTGCCCCGGCAAGGTGAAGCCCAAAGCGGCCATGGACAGCTTCGACGTGGCTTGGTACACGGATATGGACGCCAACGGCAATCTGTACCCAACCTTCCGTTCGGCGGGCAGCAACTACGGGCTCTATCTCGACCCCAACGGCTCGACAAACCCATCCTGGGTTACCGAGGCGAACAGCGCGAACAATCCCAAGTTACTGCTTCCCAACCAGGCGCAGCAGAACCAGCGCAAACAGATCTACATGACCGTGGACTACATCGACCGCGGCCACTCGGGCGACCCCAGCATCAAGATCCTCGACCCCAACGGCACGTCGTATTCGCCCACTTCCATTGGCTGGGATGCCACCGGCGGCCAGGTGCTGCTGTACTGGGACCTGCCCAGCCAGCCCGCGTACGAGGATGTCGTTTTTCCCAACAGCGACTATTGTAACCTGTACAATATCAAGCTCGTGGGCTCCACCAGCACCGTCAAAGACTGGGATGTCGCCACATACTGCCCCGAGCCGGCGGCTCTGACCCTGCTGGCCCTGGCAGCGCTGGCCCTGCGCCGCCGCCGCTAACGGACGAGCGAGATTGGGCCGGACAGACAATTGTCCGGCAAGGATGAGTTGCCTTTTCATTCGCCGGGCGGGCCCGTTTGACGGGTCCGCCCGGGCTGTTGTGAACCAGGCATGCTTGGAAACGTGGAAGGGGCAGGTCGTCACTGACTGGACCCGATCGAGGTGTAGGAGGCAGGTCTGGAATGCCTCTGGTTCGGCTCGTTTTTTGACTGTTAACGTATTTCGCAATCGCTTCTTGGTTGCTAACATTCCTCAACCGATTAACGGATTAGCGTCTCTCGCGGCTACTATTCCTTACGGAGCAAGCGCGTATACCGCGAATCCACTGATGGGAGAACGATCATGAAATCACGAATTGCCGGCGGGGGCGTGGTGGCGGCCATGCTCATGTGCATCCTGTGTTGTGGCTGCAACTGACCGCTGCACGGTTCGAGCCAAGGCGGCTCGATTAATGTCACTGAACCCGGACCTTTGACCAGCCCGGCCACATCGGCCGCACCGGCGAGCCTGGAGCAGGAACTCCAGCCGGGGATCGATGCCACGGCGGCCAGGACGGATGCAGCGCCCCAAACGAACCGCCTGGATCCGCCCGGGCGGCTGGATGAGGGAACCTACCCCCGATCCTGGCTTTTCGGATTGACCGATTAGCCCTTCGATGGCTCCGGGTTAACGATTTCTCATGGGAGAAGTCACATGAGGCTGCGCATGGGCATCCTGGCGGCGGTGCTTTGGTTCATCCTGTCCTGCGTGGGCTGCTGAGCGGGCATCACTTCGAGCCAGGGCGGCTCGATCCTGCCCGTTCCCCCGGCGGCTCCTCACCCTGTGAATCTTATTGCATCTCCCATAGCCGACAGGGATAGTTGACCCCAGGGAGCATGAGGTACCCCCTGGGGCCTAGGCCATGATTCATCTTCCTTGTGTGGCTTCTTCGGCGGTCATTGGTCCTCACCCAGGCTGGAGAACAGCCGGGAAACCTCATCGGGGGTTATCACGCCGTCCCCGTTGTAATCGATCAAGGTCGGGTGGAGGTTCTGGCCGGCAACCATGTTGTCATTGTCATCACCGGGCGCGGCGGGCGGCCAGCCGCCCTGACCATACCAATTCTGCCAGATCAGATAATCCACACCGTCAACCTTGCCATCGCCGTTCGCGTCGCCCTGCGCCTTGGTGGCTCCGGAATTCGTCGGGTAGTGGGACTGCCAAACGAGGAAATCGACGCCGTCAACCTTACAGTCGTCGTTGAAATCGGCTGGCGGAGAGTAATCCAGACCGATCGCCTGGTGCCAGATTAGAAAATCCGTATAGTCAACCACCCCATCCCCGTCCGCATCGCCCATGGCGTGCGTCGCGCCCGAGGCCGTGGGATAATGCGCTCGCCAGATGAAGAAGTCGTTGCCGTCCACGTGGCTATCGCTGTTAAAATCAGCCGGCGTCCAGGGAAAAGCGGACTGCCAAATATCAAAATCGCAGCCATCCACCTTTCCGTCCCGATTGGCGTCGCCATTGCGTTTGGTTCCCCCGGTAGATCGGGGGTAACCTGCTTGCCAAGCCAAGAAGTCCACGTGATCTACCACACCGTCCAGATTGAAATCCGCCGGCGGCGAGTAGACCGGGATGGATTTCTTCACGTTGCCGGAATACTCGATGATGGCCGTATAGGACAGGCCCGCCAGCATATCGGCCTTCCGATAGGAAGCTCCCGTCGTGCCGTAATCGTGAACCCAGAGGAGGTTGCAATTCGAATCGCAGTTATTAGGGTCATCCGCGCAATTCGGATCGCTGCCGCACCAGAAGGCGTCGTTATCCGCGCTGTTGGCGTCAAGTACGATTTGCGCGTAATTGCCATTTGGGTCAATATGTTTCGTAACGATTTCCACAGCAGACTGGTCCGGGTTGCTGGTCGCGAAAACGTTTCGCAAGAGTCTCATGTGCCCGTTCCAGCAGGCTACCGGTACGCAATCCCCAGCGTCTTCTGATGACCACCACCGGTAGAGAAACCCTTGTTCGTTGTTACTCCAGAAGCTGCATTCCTGAATGTCGACGTAAGGCATATAAAATGTCTTGCACCCAACTTCTCCGGCCCCCACTACCGTAACGTTCCGTAGAACGAAGGAGGAATAGACGTTTGGGTCCCAAAACTCAGCGCCCCACAGCTTTACGCCAACTCCCTGACAGTCTTGCACTGTACAATACGAAATCGTTACATTCCGTGCCTTTAGATCAATTCCATCGGCTCCTATATTCGACACATGCACATTGCTAATGTTTGCATCATACGGCGTTTCATATATATTGTTAGCGTCCGAATAATTGAAGGTTATCCCATCGGCACTAGAGTCCCCGGCATGGTCAAAAATGTTTGTAATCGTGACGTTATCGATGTTGATGTTGTAAACGCCGCCATCAACCCGTATAGCAGCCTCACTACAAGATTCAATCGTGGTATTAAGGATAGCGATATCATGCGGCGGGCATGTGCCCGTATTCCAGTGCCGCAAATCTATGGCATTCCCATGGTTACCGCCGCCCGGAAAATCGCAGTGGAAGAAGTAAAGGTTTTGAAAAGTCAAATGATGGCTTCCCTCCAAGTGACCTGTATTGTCATTATATGACCATGACCTGAAAGGGGCTACAACGTTCTTTATCTGGAGATTACCTATAATTAGGTAATTGTTTTGATTAAACTGCCACATTGAACCCAAGCAATCATTCGTATTTGGGTCCCCATTCTGGAGGATCGCTGTCTGTCCCGGAACTGAGGTGACGGTGATTGGGGCAGCCGCAGTACCAGAAAGACCAGATGGCCAAGTGAAACGATATCTAGTGTCTATTTGGTGTATGCCGCCCACAAAAAAGATATTGTCACCGGGTTGTAGGTTTGCATTTCTGATGACCTCACGGAATCCATCATAATTCAACAAACTCCCATTTGGATCTGTGACGCTACCGTCATTTTGTATGTAAAACGTTCGGGGACCGTCAGCCAGGCAGACAACTGATTTGAGAAGAATCATTAGGAACAAAAACTTGCCCAATCGATTGAACTGGTAGCGATACAGTGTGTTCTTCATAGGCCTCTGCCAGTGATGGCTTCGTAATGACATGAAAAGCAAGCCGACGAATGCAGGAAAGACCAAAAAAGACATATCTGGCTCCGGCACAGGTAGCAACTGAGCGCCATCAAATCCAGTACTCGAGTACGACCAGACGCCATCTGCAAAACTGGAAGCGGAAAGAAGGAGGTTCCAATCATAAACATGACCCGGCTGCAAAATGCAAAGTGGTTGTATGTTTTCGTTGGAAGCCGAAAAAACCTCCCCTGTGCTAGAATCTCGGACCTGAAGCGAACCGACACTGATTTGCGCTGGCGCCGGGGAGATGCTGGCCCATAAACTGACGGGTTCGTCAGCTACCTGCAATCGCCAATCTAGCGAAAAAATCGCTTGCTCATTTTGAGGGTCCGATCCACGGACTTCCGCGGATGTATAGAGGTTAACATCATAGTATCCATCCAAAGTACGCTGGACAATGTAGTTAACTTGAATCCCACTGTAATCACTCGGATCACTCGATGGAATGTAAAATCCATCGGAAAAGTTTGGATAAAAAGGGCCTGTTTTTAAGAATGAGAACTGTTGTCCCGTTTTTGGATCCAAGTCCACGACTGCGCTGGCCTGGCCTATTTCCTGGAGCAGGTATACGACTTTTTCCGCCGCCGCCGGCCGGGCGAGCGAAAGGGCGAGGGAGGCGGCGAGAATGATGGCTGACGCTAATGAGGAGGAACTTCGATTCGTCCTAGACATTGGCTTCTCCCTTGCATGAGTCGGTGCATTGTCCCGATTAACATGTGCACTGTAACGCCATGACAACGAGACTTCAAGGCTTGAAATTGCAACTGCTTGAACAACAAGAGGTTAAAGTCTAGGGAATTTTCTGAAATCTCTGTGGTGGACATTCGGATGGATCATGAGAATCAATCTTCCGATTAATCGGGCGAAACCATGTAACCCGATTACGTCCTCTGTTACAGCACCCTCACGACCACCAACGTCACATCATCCCCGCGATCGCGCAGGCCGGCGAAGCGGCGCATCTCCCAGAGCAGGTGCTTGGCGATGCCGTCGGCATTGAGGCCGCGCTCGACAGATGTGGGACACGCTCACATTACTGATGGCAATATTGTAAGGGGCAGAGCCGACCCTGGATGGCGCAGGATTGAACATCCGTTGATTGAACGTGATTCCGTCGCCGCTGGAATCCTGGTCTCGGTCATAGATGTTCGAGATGGAAACGTTGTCAATCGTGACATCATGGACACCGCCCTCAATCAGAATTGCGGCTTCGCTGCCGGTGTCAAGCGTGCAATTCAGAATCGATATGTCATGGGGCGCGGTCCAGTTTCCGTCCCACTGGCGTATATCGATGGCATGTCCGTGATTGTACCCTCCTAAAATATCGAATCTGTAGATATACAGATTCTGGAAGGTCAGGTGATGAGAGCCATTCCAGGCCGCGCCAGGATCATTCTGCGAGTAAACGATAATTGGATAAGTGAAATTCTTAATCTGAATGCCCCGAATCACACAATAGTTATTCTCCCGAAAGGACCAAAGGTAGTCTTGCGGAGAATCACTGTTTGGATCCCCGTGTTGGATGATGGCCACCTGACCCGGGGCTGATCCAACCGTTATAGGTGCCTGTTCGGTGCCCGAAAGCCCCAACGGCCATTTGATCCGGTATTCATTGCCAACTTGGTGTACGCCGCCAACAAAACAGACGTTCTCGCCAGGTTTCAGGTTTGCATAGTACAAAACATCGTGAAAACTATCATACTGTAGTGGAACTCCGTTAGCATCCGTAACGCTGCCATCAGTCTGAATATAGAAATTCCGCAAATCATCTGCTCTAGACGCGGTCGATAGAATTGGGGCCAAAAGAACTACGAGTATTGCCGCAAATTGAATGACAGATGTTGATTTTCCAGAATGGTAGAGAAGCGATCTTTTCCTCGTAAGTGCTGAGATGGGAGGTTTAATCCACAGAACGGCAAAAATAGGCCTAGGAAGAATAATTCGGAAGGTTCCGGCACCGGAATCAACTGACCACCGTCCAATCTGATGTAGGTATACTGCTTAGTATCATAAGAAAAGTCAGAGGCGGACAAATAGATCGTGGCCTCGTAAAGTTTTCCCGGTTGCAAAGTGCAGAACTTCTCCATGTCTTCACCGGCTGGCTCAAACGATTCGCCTGTCATTTTGTCTTGAATCTCAATCCGTGAGGTGCTAATTTCGCCAGGCGAGGGGGCGGCGGCTCCCCACATATCGATTGGTTCATCCCCCACTCTCAGCATCCAATCAAGGGAGAAACATGCCTCCTCGTGTTGCGGATCCAGACCGCCGACTTGCGCCGACGTATAGAAATCCATATCATATTCCCCATCGCCAACACTTCGAAAATTGTAGTCAACTTCGATTCCGGCCCATTCCCGGTCGTGAGATGGAACATGGAATCCATGCCAGAAGCTTGGAAAAAACGGTCCGTTATATGAGAATGAGAATTGTTGTCCGGTTATGGGATCGGGTGAAAGCAGGGCGCTGGCCTGGCCTGTCTCCTGGAGCAGGTAGACTACTTTCTCGGCGGAAGCCGGCTTGGAAAGTGAAGAGAGGACGGCGATTGATAGGATAATTGCTGGAAGGAGCGACGATTTTCTATTCACCCTAGACATAGGTTTCTCCTTTTGGGTTTCGAAACATCCCCGGTCGACCTGTCGACTATAAACTATGCCTCAGCAGGATTGCAAGCCTCGCGATTGCAAGTGATTGTATGGCCAGCAATTAGGACGTAGGGAGTTTTCTTAAATCTTTGTGGTGGACATTCGCATGCATCAGAAAGGAGCTTCCTCGCTGTTTTGTGTGGGTACGACGGTCGGCCGGCCCGGTCGGTGGCTCCGCCAGCCGTAAGGATCTCCGCAGGGACGGTCCTGTTGGGAAAGCGTAAACGATGTTTCAGCAAGATGTTATACGATAACAAACTTAGACTCCCTTCCGGTGCCAGCCTGCGGGTAGGTCCAGAAGCGATAAATCCCAGGGGGTTCGGGGGACTGGTCCCCCGGCCTTACCCACACGAAACAGCGAAGAGCCAGAAAGGATTCGCCGACGGGACTTGCTGCTCGGCTAATCGCTAAGAAAGGCTCGTTCAAATCACCCTTACGACCACCAACGTCACATCGTCGCCGCGATCGCGCAGGCCGGCGAAGCGGCGCATCTCCCAGAGCAGATGCTTGGCGATGCCGTCGGCGTTGAGGCCGCGCTCGACGGCGGTTTTAGCCGCCGCGGCGACGCGCTCGTGGCCGAACTGCTCATCGTGGAAGTTCATGGCCTCGATCAGCCCATCGGTGGCCATCACGATCACATCGCCGCGCTTTAGCTTGACCGTCTCGCGGCTGTAGACGGCGGCCGGCTCGACGCCCAGCACGGTGCCGCCGGAAGTGAGCGGCCGCACGTGCCCATCGCGGATGAACAGCGGCGGCTCATGCCCGGCGTTGGCGTAGGTCAGCCCCATGCGCGGCAGGTCGATCACGCCGTAAAACAGCGTGGCGAAGGCCGAGTGCAGCGTGTCGGCGCACAGGCTGCGATTGACGCGGCGCAAGATCTCCGACAGGTCGAACAGGTCGCCCACGTGGGCCCGCAGGCTGGCGCGGACGGCCGCCATTAAGAGCCCCGCCGGCACGCCCTTGCCCATCACGTCGCAGATGGTCAGGCCCAGGTTGCCCTCGGGCAGCTCGATGAAATCGTAGAAGTCGCCGCTGATCTCCAGGCTGGGCACGTACACCGCGGCCAGGTCCAGCCCGGGGAGGGAGGGCGGCTGCGCGGGGATCATCCGCCGCTGCACCACGGCTGCCGTCTGGAGCTGCCGCTGCAGGTCGCGGGCCCGCAGCGTTTCCTCATGGAGCTGGGCGTTGACGATGGCGGCGGCGGCTTGGTCGGCGATGGCCTTGACCAGCGAGATCTCGTACCGGCTGAAGCGCTTGACCTGCCCCGTGTACACCCGCAGCGCCCCGACGGGCAGGCCCTTGTAAATCAAGGGGGCGATCAGCGCGCTGCGGATGCCCTCGCGCTTCGCCTCGGCCGGGTAGAGCACGCGCGGGTCGTTCTGCTCATCCTCGACGTACACGACCTCGCCGGTTTCAAAGGCCTGGCGGTCCAGGACGCTGTCGCGCAGCAGGATGCGGCCCTTGGCCAGGTACTCATCCGACAGGTTTGTCACTGCCTCGATGGCCAGCTCGTTGGTCTCGCGGTCCAGAAGCCGGATGGCCGCCGCCTTGACGCCGGTGATATCCACTACGGTCTTGACCACCGTGTCGAGCACCTTGGCCAGGTCGAGCTGGGCGGCGAAGAGCGTGGTCAGCTTATAGAGCGTGGTCAACTCCTCGATGCGGTCGCGGAGCTGGCGTTCCTGGTCGCACAGCCGGCGGATCACTTCGGCCGTCAGCGCCAGCATCTGCCGGGCCGCCAGGTCGGAGCTGTCCGGTGCGCCCACGGCCGCCAGGGCCGCGCGCAGCTTACCCGGCTCGACCTCCAGGGCGGCGGCCAACTGCTCCAGCCGCTGGGCGGCGCCGCCGGCGGGGGCGGGCTTCTCCAGCACGATCCGCCCGACCAGCTCGCCATCGACCACCACGCCGACGCGCGGTGGCGCATCGCCCTCCAGCATGTCCGCCGGGTCATCCACCAGCACCGAGGCCTGCGTCACCGGCTGGCCATCGGCGCCATACAGGCGGATCTGGGCCCCGGTCACCTGCGTGACGATGTCCTGGAGCCTTTGGAGCGTGGCGGCATCAACATAATCCGTCAACGTGGGCACAGGCTATACCTTAACTTCTGCCGGGCGCCGCGGCCACTGGAAGGCCGAGGGCGCCGGCGAGCTATTGTAGGTCAAGGCTGAAAATGGTCAAACCTTCTGATGGGGAAAGCAGTGGCACGGCGGCCGGCGCCGCATTAATATTGCCGGCCAACGCACTGCGTGTGAAGAACAAGCCCGCGTGCGGCCGAAACAATAAGGATGAACCGCCCGGGCCGGAGGCTCGGGCAGCGGAAAGTAGCGGACACATGGAGGCAGGCATGTCCACTGCGGCAGTTCACCCCCGGCGGCAGTCCTTTTCCCCGTTCTGGAGCCATCGTGCGGCCGTCGCCGTGATTGCGCTGGCGGCACTAAGCGTTCTGGCCGGCTGCCCGCCCAAGGCCCGCGGCGGGCAAACGCTGGCGGTGGCCGAGCCAACGGTGCTGTCCACCAAGCCGTCGGTGCCGATGGAGGCTCTGGCGTACCAGCTTGGCATGCGGCTGGACAACTCGGGCCAGTACACCGCCTCGATGAAGGGCAAACGCAATTCGCTGCTCGTAGTGGGGCCGCCCCAGCCCATGGCCCTGCTCAACAGCGAGCGGCTCGATACCTCCGGGGAGATCGGCCAGAGCGATGGGCGCCTGATGGTCAGCCCCTCGCTGGCCCACCGGCTGCGCGAGAAATTGCGCCTGGCGCAGGGCTATGCGCCCGCCCCGCCGGGCGCGCCGCCCTACCTGGGCAACAATCCCGCCCATCCCCAGCCGCCGGGCGCCAAGCCGGCGCCGCCGGCCGTGGCGGTGGCCGGGCCGCGGGTGTCGGGCACGGTGGTGATCGATCCGGGGCACGGCGGCAAGGACCGCGGCACGTACAGCGCCACCTGCGGAGATGAGAAGGCCCTGGTGCTGGATGTGTCCCAGCGCATTCGGACGATCCTGACAGCGAGGGGCGTGCACGTGATCATGACCCGCGATGATGACCGTTTCATCGAGCTGGAAGAGCGGGCCGAGATCGCCAACCGCGCTCGCGCGGACCTGTTCGTGGCCATCCACGCCGACAGCGCCCCCAAGAACACCGCCGCCCGCGGTTGCACGGTGTACACCGCGCGCGGGGCCTCGGCCGGCTCGGAGTCCCTGGCCCGCCGGCTGGATGCGGCCCTGCGGCCGGCGGCCGTGGAAGATCGCGGTTTGCGCCACGCCGACTACAAGGTGCTCGTGCTGACCAAGATGCCCGCCGCACTGATCGAGCTGGGGTTCTTCACCAACCGCAGCGAGGCCGCGCGGCTGTGCCAGTCCTCGTATCGCCAGGAATTGGCCGAGGCGATTGCCTCGGGAATCATCGCCGACCTGCCGGCGCGGAAGTAGCAGTCTGGGTGGCACAGGCTTTCAGCCTGTGTCCCTGCCGTCATGCATAGCCAAAGGCCACAGGCTGAAAGCCTGTGCCACCAAGTGGAAAAACCACAGGCTGAAAGCCTGTGCCACCAGAATTTTTTGCCGCCCCTGCGCGCCTATCGTATTGTCCCCCTCAGAGCCAGGACACCCTGGCGCGGGCATGGAGAATCCCCATCGGTTGCGGGATTCAGCGAGGGCGCGATGCAATACCAGATTCGATACCAGCAAGGCGGACAGGACCACACCGACCACATCGAGGCCAATAGCCCCCATGAGGCGGTGATCAAGTTCGAGCAGATCCGCCGCTACCATCCCATCCGCGGCGGCGGCCGGCCGCACGTGACCAGCGTCAGCGCGACGCTGGCCGCGGACCGCAATCCGTCCTGGATTTCGGAACAATCAGGGCCGGAAATACCCTGAAATCTGGACAAAACACTTGACGGGGACAGGTCAAATAAGTTACTTCTGCTGTCATGGCACGTATAGCTCGTATAGTTTTGCCCCGCAAACCGCACTTGGTTTGCCAGAGTAGTGACAGCCCGATCTTCAACACCCCGAAGCGCCGGCAGCGGTACCTTGAAATCGTCGGCGGCTGCGCCAAGACGTACAACGTCAAGATCCTGGCGTGGTCGGTCCTGCGAGACAAGTCGTACTTCGTGCTGGTTCCGCCCTCGGCGGAAGCCATGAGCTCCTTCATGCGCGTGGTGCACACCCGGTACGCCCGGTACCTGCACGCCACGGGCCATGAAGGCGACGTGACGCCTCGCCGGTTCGCCAGTTGTCCCCTGGACAACGCGGCGGCCCTGGAGGCGATCAAGTACGTCGAGTCTCGCCCGGTGGCCGAGCGGCTGGCCCGCAGCGTGAAGGACTACCCCTTCAGCAGCGTGGCGGCCCGCACCAACGGTCGCGACGGCGGCGAGCTGCTGAGCGAGGCGCCCGAGATCACCCGTCGGGTGGACTCCTGGCTCAAGTGGCACGCCGACGAGTTGCCCGAAGCCCGCGTGACGTACCTGGCCATGCGGATGCGCACGGGCAAGCCGGCCGGCGAGGCAGGCTTCGTCAAGCGGGTCGAGAAGATGGTCGGGATGAACCTGTCCCGTGGACGAGGCCGCCCCAAGGGCACCTGATCCTCGTCGCTGGGCGATTCGCCGCCACCGCTCGCCAGCCGCACACACCTTGACGGCCGACCAACCCTCTGGCCTGGTGATATGCTGCGCGCGGGGCCGCAAGCCCCGCGGCTTCTGTCACCCGGAGCCCTCGGCGTCAAGAGGCGCAGCCGGCGTCCCTCAATCGGCAATCGGCAATGAGGTTTCCTGCCCGTGCCCCCACTCGGTAGAATGGTCGGGGGACCGAGCGCCGGTCCCGCGGTGAGCCCACGAAGGCCCAAGGAGACGCCACGATGACCGATATGCCGATCCCGCCCAGCCAGCCGAACTTTCCCCCCGCCTCACCGCCGCCGGTGGGCGCGGCCTTTGCCGGCGCCGCCGGCCGTCCCGCGGCGGTCGCGCCGCCCCCCAGCGCGCCGCCGGTGCAGCCCATCTACGTGCAGATGCCCAGGCGGCGGCACTGGATTTTGCGCACGCTTCTGGGTGTGGTCGTGGCTGTCGTGATTCTTTCCGTGATCGGCGCCATCGTTGGCGGCGGGCAGGCCGGCTCGTTCACCACGCGCACGATTCTGGAAGGCGACAAGGGCCAGGTCGTGGCCGTGTACGATGTGAGCGACATGATCGACGCCAAGCAGGCCGAGCACTTCCGCGCGTTTGCCCGGCACGTGGCGGCCGACAGGAACATCAAGGCCATCGTGCTGCGCGTGGACAGCGGCGGCGGCGGCGTCTCGGCCAGCGATGAGATGTACCAGGAGATCCTCCGCCTGCGCAAGGAGCGCAAGATCGTCATCTCCATGGGCTCTACGGCGGCCAGCGGCGCGTATTACATCTCGGCGCCCGCCGATTACATCTACGCCGAGCCCACCACGGTCACCGGCTCGATCGGCGTGATCTCCATCATCCCGATCTTCAAGGGCACGCTGGAGAAGATCGGCGCTGAGGCGCTCATCATTCGCTCCACGCAGGCCACGCCGTTCAAGGCGGACCTCAATCCGTTCGAGACGCCCTCGTCGGCGGCGATCAGCGAGCACCGCGCGCTGCTGGACAAGATCCACCAGCGGTTCATCAAGATCGTGCAGGATGGCCGCGGCTCGGTGCTGACCGCCCCGGAGGTGGTCGAGCTGGCCAACGGCCGCGTGTGGATCGGCGATGAGGCGGTCGACAACAAGCTGGTCGACGCCATCGGCTACCAGGACGACGCCATCGCCAAGGCCGCCGGCCTGGCCAAGCTGGCCAACCCCAAGGCCGTGCGCTACACCGAGCGCCACACCTTGTTCGACGTGTTCCAGGAGCGTTCCAAAGGACTCACCATCGACAGCCGGCTCATCGATGACCTCCAGACGCCGCGCATGATGCTCTTATGGCGGCCGCAGTGGCAGTAAAACATCCTGGCTTTCTGCCGGGCTCACCTGACCCGGCGGCGCGAAGCGCCGCGCTGATGCGGATGCGGCTGATAGCCGCGCTGACGGCGCTGGTTCTGGCGACCGCCATCCCGCAGGCCCGCGGGCAGGAGCTGGCCGGCCAGGTGCGGCTCAATGCCGCCGCCGATGAGGCCATCGACCGCGGCGTCGCCTTCCTGTGGAAAAAGTGCCAGGTCAACCACTGGCAAGATCATTTGCCAGGCGTCTTTCCCCGCGACCGCGGCTACGTGACGGCCCTGTGCGCCTACGCCCTGCTCACCGCCGGCCAGAGTCACCAGAGCCCGCCGATGGCCGCCACGCTGGAGTGGCTGGCGCGGGCGGATATTCAGGGGGTCTACGCCCACGGTTTTCGCGCGCTGGCGCTTTCGCTGCTGCCGGCGACCAGCCACCGCACGGTGCTGGAGGCGGATGTCCGCTATCTCATCTCCGCCATGCGCGAGGATGGCAGCTTCGGCTACGAGCCGCCATTGCCGCCGGGGGGCGCCGAGACGGCCCCTGCCGACGAGGAAGGCAACAACGCCGCCACGCAGGTGGCGCTGGCGGCGGTTTCGGCGGCGGCCTCGGCGGGCGTGGAGGTGCCCGAGTGGTTCTGGCGCCGCGCCCAGCAGCACTGGATCAACTGCCAGACCGCCCAGGGCGGCTGGACGTACGCCTCGGCCCGCGCGCCCGCCTATGGCTCCATGACCGCCGCCGGCCTGGCCAGCCTGTACCTCTGCCAGGATGTGCTGGCGCGCCAGGAGTTGTTGCCACTGGGAGCCGCCCGGCCGCCGGATAGCGCCCAGCGAGGCCTCACCTGGCTGGCGGAGCATTTCACCGCGTTTGAAAACCCCGGCCGCGGGCCGCAGTATTACCACCCCTGGCTGTGGTGCGTGGAGCGCGCGGCCCGCGCCAGCGGGCGAAAACATTTCGGCGTCCACAATTGGTTCGCCGAGGGCGCCGGCCAGCTCATCCGCCGCCAGGAGGGAGATGGCCAGTGGGAAGATGAGATTTCCACCTCCTTCGCGCTGCTGTTTCTGGCCCGAGCCCGCCAGCCGGTGCTCTTCAGCAAGCTGGCCTACGCGGGCAACTGGGATATCCGGCCCAACGACCTGTCGCACCTGGCCGACTGGTTCGGCCGCACGTTCGAGACCTCCGTCCGCTGGCAGGTGCTGGACATCAATGCGCCCGCGGAGGACTGGTACGATGCGCCGATCCTGTACATCTCGGGGCTCGCCCCGCCGGTGCTGACGGACAAGCAGGCGGCCACGCTGCGCGCGTTCGTGCTGCGCGGCGGGCTGATCTGGTCGGAGACGGCCGGCAACAACGCCGGCTTCGACCGCCAGATGCGCCAGTGGTACGCCCGGCTGCTGCCCGAGTGGCCGCTCAAGGCGATTCCGCCGGAGCACCGCATCTATTCCGCCCGTGCCCCACTGAGCCGGCCGCTGCCCATGCTGGGTATCTCCAACGGCGTGCGGCTGCTGGCGGTGCACGTGCCGGTCGACCTCTCCCGCGCCTACCAGACCTACGACACCACCGATGGGGCCGACGCCTTCGCCCTGGCGGCCAACCTGTACTTTCACGTGGGCGACCCCAGCTCTTTGCGCCGCCGCGGCCAGCCGTTCCTCGAGCCGCTGGCTGATGGCAATTCCCCGCCGCCGGCGGCCGCCAGCCGCACCGCCAGGCGCCGGCGCAGACCCGTACAGGCGTCCGTAGCGGCGAGGTCGCCCGAGAAGTTCCTCTCCCTTGATGGGAGAGGGTGGCCCGAAGGGCCGGGCGTGCCCGGCGTAGCTTTAGCGAAGCCGGGTGAGGGTGTCGTCCAAGGAGGAGCATCACCTTCTACAGCGCCCTCACCGGGCCTGAAGGCCCACCTCCCCCGTGAAGGGGGAGGAGTTATCCCTCAGACCCAACCCGCCCGCCGCACCATTCATCTGGCCGTTCTGCAACTGCCCGGCGGCGATGTCGAGCCCCTGGCCCTGGAGCGCCTGGCCGCCTCCATGGCCCGCCAGTGCCAGGTGGACCTGGCGATCAGCCGCACGCCGATCGAAAAGCTGGGCAAGAGCGATGCGCCCATCGCGCTACTTAGCTCGACGCAGGCCTTCACGCTCGATAAGCCGCAGCGCGCCAGCCTGCGGGCCTTCATCAACGCCGGCGGCCTGGTCGTGGCCGACGCCCTCGGCGGCAGCGCCACCTTCGATGCCGCCGCACGAAATGAGCTTTTAACGCTGCTGGATGATGCCTACCCGCAGATCGCCCGCCTGGGTGCCACCAGCGAGGCCATCCAGCAGGCCCGCTGGCCGATTGGCGCCATCAGCTACCGCCGGGCGGCGAGGGCCATCTTTGGTCAGGACGACGCCCCGCAGCTCCAGGCCGTGTCGGTGGCCGGGCGAGCCGCCATCATCTACAGCCGCGACGACCTGACCGCCGGCCTGGTCGGCTATCGCGGCCACGACTTCCGCGGCTACGCCCCGGCCAGCGCCTACGCCCTCGTGCGCAACCTCATCCTCTACGCCGCCGACCGCCCGCCACCCCCCGGGCCGCTGCTCAAGGGCTCGGTGGATGTGGAATACCAGGGCCAATAGGTCTCTGCTTCGGTAGATCGGACAGTTTTCTTCTTCGGTGCCACGGCTGTCCCCAGCCGTGCGCTGTGCTCACCACGGAAATGACGGTTCGGCGGGAATCCACAGGACCTTCCGCCTGCCCAGCCAGCGCGAGCGCACGGCTGCGGACAGCCGTGGCACCAAGGAACCCACGAGCTTCTACCCATGTCGTTTCTCGCGTGGCAGTCGCCTGGGTATCTCCAACACGGAACCGCCTGCCGACCCGCGGCATCTTTATTGACCTTTCTCGCCCGGTGTGATAGATAAAACCTGTCTGTCCAATCGACGCTGGTCCCCCAGGAGGCTTGATCGTGAAGATCGAACATATCGCGTACATGGTTGCCGACCCCCAGGCCATGGTGCAGTGGTACGTGCGGCACCTGGGCTTGACCATCAAGCGCGGCTCGGATAAGCCGCCGTTCGGCCACTTCCTCGCCGATGCGGGCGGGGCGGTGCTGCTGGAACTCTACGGCGGCCCGGATGGCAAGATTCCCAACTACCCCGCCATCGACCCGGCGGCGCTGCATCTGGCCTTGGTCTCCGCCGACTTAGGCCGGGACTGCCGCCGGCTCATCTCCGCCGGCGCCAGCGAAGTTGAACCCCCGCGCGCCCTGCCCAACGGCGACTCCGTCGCCATGCTCCGCGACCCCTGGGGCCTGGCCGTGCAGCTCGTGCAGCGCGCCAAACCGATGCTGGGGTGAAAGCAGACTATAGGCTGTAGACTGTAGGCTGTAGGAACTGCGGGATAAGCCAAGGAGTGATTATGGTCTGGGTCAAGTCTTCATCGCGCCCAAAAAGCCAACGCAGCCGACGGATCTACGAATTAGAGGTCTGCATCATCGATGGGCCGGTAACGAAGGCTTTTGTCGAGGACAACCCGGTCATCTCGCGGACGATCCAGATACGCGGCGACCAGATGCTTTCGACGCTGCATGAGGCCATCTTCGATGCCTTCAAGCGATCCGATACGCACATGTACGAGTTCCAGGTCGGCGGCAAGATGCCCCATGATCCGAAGGCTCGGAAATACGTAATGCCCGAAGCAACAGGCGGTCCCTTCGGCGATGACGATGTCGCCGGGCTGGTGAACAAGGCCACGCTTGACTCGCTGGAGCTGAAGCCAGGCGACATCTTCGGCTACTGGTTTGACTTCGGCGATGACTGGTGGCATCGGATTAAAGTGCTGGCGATCCGCGAAGTGGAGGCCGGCAAGCGATACCCCAGGGTGGTCGCCAAGGTCGGCAGCAGCCCGCCGCAGTATCCCGATTGGGACGAGGAAGATGAAGACGACGATGACGAAGAAGAATAACCGATAGCTGGAAACTGTGCGGCAACTTTTCGCCTACCCCCAGGTTGCTGGCCGAGAAAGATAGATCATGAAGCAAACAATCCGCTCCAAAGACCCGGACATCGTGGGTTCCTTCCCGCCCTCCGGCGTGCTGCCAAGGCGGCGCTGGAGTTGGGCCGCCGGACCGGCACGCCCGTGTACGTGTGGAAGGATGGGCATATCGTGAACATCAACCCGGGCGGGCGGTTAAAGCGGCATGGCCGCAGGCCGCTACAGTAGATACGGTTCCAAGGACCGAGTGTTGGGAACAGTGAAAATGGTCACCGCCCCTCGAAAACATAAGGAGTTGAATGATGACCAAAGAAGTACTCAAGCTTGACAATCCCAAGTTCCGGTGCGTCAGTCTCGTCGAGGATCGGCCAAAACCGCCCAGACTCGATCTGACCGTGGAAAGTCAGGGAAATACCTACAAATTTGCCCTTGTCAAGCCCATCGTCATAACGCCTCAGAGAACCTCGATAGCAGATAGTATCAAACGCCTCATGCAGCAAGAGTGGACATTGGCTATGGTTTTGCGAAATGATAATCAAGGCAAGATTACCTATCTCTTTGAATGTGCAGGCGATATTGCTGAGAGTCCGATGTTATCGATTCGTGCCTGCGAATATCAGGCGAATGACGGTCCAGAGGGGTTGAAGATACCCCTGGGAAAGGAGTAGGTCCTTGTATGAGGGTTACGTGTTTTTTGGAAGAACGGAAATTGGTAGCCGTACCATTCAATCCATCTGTGGAGTGGAATAAAGCGTGACTAACACCGTGTTCGGCTGTGAACAATTCAAGGCCAAGTGGGCCGAATGGAGGGAGTTGGTCTTTCAGAATGAGCCTGCCAGACTTCCCAATTCATCGCTCCTAGAACCACACTGTATTTACGCCCAGATTTGGCTGATGATGGCGGACGACGCAGCCTTTCGGATTGCGCGGCAGGCCTATTTTGGAAGACCAAAGAACATGCTCTTTGATTTCATAGAAAGAAGCTATTTCAGGTCTCAGTCGTTGGCAATCAGGCGTTTGACCGAGAAGAACTCCAAGGATGTTAACAAGATTGTCATTTCCCTTACAGGGCTCTTGGATGATCTAGAACAACACGCTGGATGTTTCACGCGTGCGAATATCTTCTGCGCCCAGAATCTGGCCTACGACTGCCAGGACCTAGAAGCCCGGCTATTGCACGAAGCATTTGATTATCTCAGTCGGGTCGATCCTTCAAACCGAAAACAAAGCGATGCTTTATCAATCGATATCCTCCACGACTTACGGCGTGAACTCACTATATGCGAACCAATTCAAAAAGCCGCCAATAAGATTGTCGCCCATGCTTCCAACCCGAGTAACAGGGGAAGCATAGCCGAACACAACAAAGCTCTGTGCGACATCCTGCGTTGCCAAAGAAGAATCTGCCACGTGGCATCGTTCGTCAGCGTCATTATGCTGCGCTGCGCACAATGCCGATCGTTCCTGCCTGAGCCGGATATCGATGACCTGAAATTCTTCAAAGATACAGGAACTCAAGAACGTTGGGACCGTCTCGCGGCCCGAGGTCGACTTCTGGCAGAGGACGAAAAGGCCTTTGTGCAAATCAACGGGATTAAGTTTGGGAAGGCTGCGATGGGTTAAGTGTTACGGGTAAAGTGGGACGATAAACTGCTATTAAATGAATTATGTGGGACCGCTATCTTGTCCCGGCGGCCACTTCCCATTTCGCACCGCGGCCCCGCCCCACCAGCCGCACGTGCCCGGCCTTCTTCATTTCGCCCAGCACCTTCTTGACGAGTGGTGCGCTGATGCCGGGGACCTGGCCGCGAATGTCCGCCAGCGTAAAGGGACCTACCTGCGCGGCGATGGCGGTGCGGACCAATTCCGCCTTGGCGGGCCGCCGCGGGGCCGATTCCACCAGGGCCGCGAACTCCTGGTAGGCTCGCCGCAGGAAGCCCAGGAAGTAGTTCCACCACGGCACGATCGGATTCGCGCCCTCGTGCCAGCCTTGGGAACATTCCGCCAGCACATGGTAGTAATCGGTCTTGGTTTCCTCCACGAGCCGCTCCAGACTGACGTACCGCCCGACTTCCACGCCGTGCTGAATCAGCAGCAACGTTGTCAGCAAGCGCGAACACCCGGCCGTTGCCATCCCGGAAGGGGTGAATGCACAGGAAATCGAAAACAAATGTGGATACGGTCAGCAGCGGCGGCAGGCTCACATCGTCGCAGGCCTCCTGGTAGTTGCGGCAAAGCTGTTGAACGGCCCGGGGCGTGGCCCGGGCGGTCGTGGGCTTAAAGCGAACCGTCCGCTTCCCGTCGGGAAGAATCTCGATGATCTTGTTGTCTCGCTTCTTCCACTGGCCTGCATCGCCGGAAAACCTGCCCTGCGCCAAGGCGTGAAGATGCAGAATCACTTTGGGCTCGATGGGCAGGGCGAATCTGCGGGAGAATATCCAGTCGAGGGCCTTGCGATAGCCCGCCAACTCTTCTTCGGAGCGGTCACGGGGTTTGGACTTGCCCAGCACCACCGGCGCCAGTCGGTCTGGAGAAACCGTTACGCCTTCGATGCGATTGGACGATTCGGCGCTTTGGATCACCGCCTGTTCTCGCAGGGCGCCTCTGCGGCTAAGCGAAGCAAAGCCAAAAAGCCCGCCCGCTGCTTCCCCACTAAACTGTGATAGATGCCAAGGCGACGTCCAGCATGCTGATTGCCCGCAGGTGTTGGCCTGCGGGCAATCAACACGTTATTGCAGGCTGGCCGCCCGCAAGCCTGGAGCGCCGCCGGTCAAAGACCGCATGCGCTCCGGCATCGGGACAACCGCCTTCGATTCAACCCCAGAACACATGGGTTTTGGCCCCGCCGCTGCCCCCAGCGGAGGATCCATCGCTCTTAGCATACCGCGGATGCTGTTCTCGTCAAGGGCAAAATTCTAAAACCATTAATGATTGCTCGGGAGATAGGTAACGGCGCATCGGTCGACAAGGCGTAACGCCGCCAGCCGGTTTTTAGCCCCTGATCAGGCTCGAGCACCGCCGGCGGCGCAGCGGCTATGGGGGCGGATGACGGCGGCGGCGTCCTCCGGTATAATTGAGACGTAAGAAGTGTACACATATCGAGTTCAGGGCTCGTTCGAGTCGGCCATACGTAACCTGCAAACAGGAGACCGTCCATGGCCAGGAACATCATTGCTGCCATCGACTTTTCCGACGTGACCGACACCGTGGTGGCCCGCGCTGCCGAGTTGGCCGAGGCGATGGGCAGCCGCTTGTGGCTTATTCACGTGGCCACCCCGCAGCCGGACTTCATGGGCTACGAGGTGGGCCCGGTCTACATTCGCGACAGCGTGGCCCAGCAGCTTCGCACGCAGCATCAGCACCTGCACCGCATCCGCCAGTCGCTGCTGAACCAGGGTGTGGACGCCCGGGCCATGCTGGTTTCGGGCCTGCCGGCGCGAAAGATCCTCGGCGAGGCCGACCGGCTGGAGGCCACGTTGATTGTCATGGGCTCGCATGGGCACGGGGCGCTCTTTAACCTGCTGATGGGCACTGTGTGCAATGGCGTGCTGCGCAAGAGCCGCTGCCCGGTCGTCGTGGTGCCGGCCCGGACCGTGCAGCCGCCGCCGCAGACGGTACAGGTCGGTGCGTCAGAGAACCTGGGCGGGTGATCTCCAAAGGTGGCACAGGCTTTAATGGTGGCACAGGCTTTAATGGTGGCACAGGCTTTCAGCCTGTGGCGTTCCAATTCAATGAAGACACACAGGCTGAAAGCCTGTGCCACCAAAAGCTTGAGCTTGGTCCTAAAGCGGTGTACCGTAGGTCAGCATGATGGGACGCACATTCATATCCTGGGCTATAGCAAGGTTCATCTCGTAGTGTGACGTCAGGAGGCCGCATGATCGCCCTTCTCATGGCAACGCTCCTGGCCGCGGGCCCGACGAGCCGGCCGGCCGCCTTTCAGTTGGAGCTCACCGCCGAGATGGGGCAGATCACCACCCCGATGGCGCTGCACGGGCCGGCGGGCGGGCAGTACGCGGCCTCGTCGAAAATGTATGAGGGCGAGTTGACGTTCTCGTTCCAGGCGCCCGCCGCCGGCGAGTACATCGTCTGGACGCACGTGTACGGCGAGGACGGCTCGCACGACTCGTTCACGGTGCACGCCGACGATGGGCCCGAGGACATCTTCGACTGCGCCGAGGGGGACTGGGGCCGCTGGCAGTGGCGCGTGCTCAACGGCCGCGGCAGCGAGCTCAATAGCCCCCTGACGCTGGAGCCGCGCACCTTCCACCTGGCCCCCGGGGGGCACACGCTGGTGTTCAAGGGCCGCGAGACGGATGCCCGGCTGGACCGGATCATCCTCACCAGCGACCCGGCGTTTACCCCCGCCGGCCCGGTGGTGCTGCCGCGAAAGATGCGCGCGGCCCTGGGGCACACGCCGCCGGGGCGCACCGTGTATCGTATCCGCGACAAGGCGGCTAGCCCGGTCGATGAGCGGCTGTTCGGCCAGTTCCTGGAGCGCCCAAGCTGGGGCGGCGAGATGGGCATCGAGTCAGCCGTGACCGGCCAGGCCGGCGACATCCGCCGTGATGTGCGACAGCGGCTGGAAGAGCTGCACGCGACCATCCTCCGCTTCCCCGGCGGCCTCGATGTGGATTACCTCGACTGGTGCGACATGGTGAGCAACGTGCCCGGGCGCGAGGCCAACCGGCCCGTCAGCCTGGGCCACAGCGGGCACGCGGTAACCAACGGCTTCGGGTATGACGAATTCCTGGCCCTGTGCGGCCAGCTCAAGAGCCAGCCCATCCTGGTGGTGAACTTTGCCGATGCGCTGCTGTCGCGCAAGAGCCCGGAGGCGGCCGCCCGGCATGCGGCGGCCCTGGTGGCGTATGTGAACGCCCCGGTGGATGCCGCGCTGCCGGAGGGCCTGGCCCCGTGGCCGGCCCTGCGCGAACAGAACGGCCGGCGCGAGCCCTACGGCGTGCGCTACTTCCAGGTCGGCAATCAGACCGGCGTGCTGCTGTCCCAACTGCGCAAGGGCGGCCTGTCCGAAAGTGCGGCCAATGCGCAGTACGTCAAGTGCCTCGCCGCATACATCACGGCCATGCGGGCGGTCGATCCGTCGATCCAGATCCTGGCCGATGCCTGCACCGAGGAGCTTTCCGCCGCCCTGGACGCCGCCCTGCACGGGCAGGTGAATTTTTGGGTGCAGTATATGGAGCTGCCCGGTGATATCACGCCCGCCACGATCATCCGCGATGGCCGGCGCGTGCGGCCGCGAGACCTGAGCCCCGAGGAAACCTGGAACGCCTGGGTGGCCGTGCCCAATGATTTCAGCCCTCAGGGCGAGTCGACGGCCGAAGGGCCGGCGCTGCTGGCGGCGGCCCGCTACGGCGGCAAGGTGGCCATCACCGACTGGAACTGGAGCGGCCGCTGGTGGCGGGGCACGCGCGGCCCGCTGGATTCGGCCTTCGCCAAGGGCGTGGGCGCGGCCGGCTTCCTGCATGCGATCCTGCGCCAGGGCGACACAATCGACATCGCCTGCCAGTCGATCGCCGTCGGCAGCGAGTGGGCCACCGCGGCGATCCGCGTGACCGACGATTTCGACACGCCGGCGTACCTGACGCCCACCGGGCAGGTGTTCATGCTGTACGCCCGCCACCACGGAACCGCGCGCGTGGAGATGGAGGGGCAGGATATTCCCACCTACGACCAGCCGCTGCGGATGGGCACGCTCCGGCCGGCCGCCGTGGTGGCCACCGTGGACGCCGTGGCCACGGCCGATGGCAACGCCCTGTACTTCCACGCCATCAACCGGCACTTCACGCAGGATATCACCGTGACGCTGGACCTGGAGGAGTTTCCCGGTCTGGCCGCCGGCGGCGTGCAGCACATCTTCCAGGGCCGGCTGATGGATAAACCCGCCCCCGGCGAGCCGCCCAGCCCGGGCGCTTTCAGCGATGTCCCCATCAAGCGCGGCGGCGCCGCTTTGCCGGTGCTGCTGCCCAAGCGGTCGGTTTCGATCGTGGAGATTCCGAGGGAAAAGACCCAGAAATAGCGAGGCTGGGTGCCGTGGAGGATTTTGCTGGGTGCCGTGGCTGCGTTTTTTTGCAGCCACGTGTCAGCGCAAGTTGTTCATCTCGCGCGGCGACCCCAGTTTCGTAAGCTTGTTCTGAAGACGCGTGGCTGCGAAAAGATGCAGCCACGGCACCCGGCGCGTTTTCCTCCACGGCACCCGGCTCAAACATCACACACCCGGCTCAACCTCACAGGCTTTATCGACCTGGCTGCGATGCCGCCGGCGCGGCCGCCAGTTGTTCGAAGTACTTCGCCGCGGAGGAGCCCAGGGCGCTGGCGGCCGCTTCCACCGCCGCCGCGGGCGATGTGGCGTAGCCGTCGCCGACGGCGACGACCTGACCGGTGCGGACGCTGTACATCCGCAGGCGAAACACGTACGGCAACTGCTCGGGGGTGAGGGTGTTGTCGGCCCAGTTGTTGGGCGTGACGGTCCGCGGCTGCACGGCCTGGGTCTCCAGGCCGCCCTTGACGATGTACTTCACGGCCGCCAGTTCGCCGGCGGCCGCACCGGAGGGTAAAACCCATTCGCTGGAGGAGAAAGCCTGCTCGCGCAGGATGTCGTTGATGCTTTCGCGCTCGATGACGGTATAGCAGCCGGCCGCCGTGAGCAGCGAGATCAACTGCGTGCGAGCCTGGGGGCCAAAGCCCGCCGGCACTGGCTCGGGGGCGAGCTTCTCGCTGCGCAGCGATTCATCCACGCCGGCCGTGGTCCGGGTCTGGCCGGGGCCCTGGCCGGTGGATTTGATGGTCACATCCGCAGGCAACTGCACCTGCTTGTCGCCGAAGGGCGAGCCCACGGGCGATGTGTCGCCCACGCGGGCCACGGCGACCACGAACTCGGCGGCCATCGCGCGCGCGGCGGCCGCATCGCGCATCTTCAGCTCGTGCTCGTAGCGGTACGTCGGCGGGGGCGGCGCCCCCGTCGGCGGGGGCACCACGACCTGGGGAGGCGGGGCGTCGAGGTTCGGCGCGGGCTGGGAATCTTCGCAGCCGGCCAGAGCCACCCACGCCAGCACCGCCACAATCGACAGACAGGCAACGTTGCGCATTGTCATTCTCCCGCACCCAGGCGACTAGTTGGCCTTGCTCTTGCGCGGCTGGCGCAGAATGACGACGTAGTCGGCCGCCTTGTTCGACAGCGAGCACGACTCGTAATGCGTCAGTTGCCTGCCCAGGAACAGCACGGGCTCCCAGTTGGTCTTTTCCAGCTCGAAGCGGTCGACATCGTAGAACACCACCTGCACATCGCACCACAGGTCGTCCGCGCCGGTGTTCTGGATTTCCAGCTTCACTTGCAGCAGGTCAGTCTCCGAGCGGTACGCCTTGTGGTTGACCACGCGGAAATGCCTGGTGATCTCGAAGTCCTTGCCAATCACCTTGGCCTTGTACTGCAGCGGCGCATTTTCGGGGCCTTTGAGTTCTTTGGGGTGGTGGCAGCCGGCCGCGATCGCCGCCGATAAACCCAGCGCCAACGTCCACACCGCCATCCGGTTGATCTTGCTCATGGCTGCATCCCTTCTGCTGTCGAAAAAATCTTCGTCGCCCGGCCGGTCGCGGCGGATCACTTGCCCATGACGGCCTGTTCGTACGCCGGGGTCGCCGGCTGCAGGCGGGCGGCCGGCTGGCTCGCCGCCGCCGGGGGCGGCTGAGGCGCCTTGGCCACGTACGGCGTCACCATCACCTGCGGGTCTTTTTGCTGGCATCCCGCCAGGCCTGAAACGCCGGCCCCAACCAAGACCACCAGGGTTGCCGTGGCCAGGCGACGCGATATCCACATCATGAACGTTCCCATTTCTCTAGCTCCCATTGCGCAAACGGCGTGCAGCGAAGCTGCACACTCTACTGGCACAGCACGCGGCCGCGAAGCTGAACCCGGGTCACCATGTCGTCCTCCTGCGGGACGTACTCGGTGGTCAGCGAGGTGACTTCGGCGGCGGCCATGCCCTTCTCGATGGAGACGACCTTGGCCAAGCCGACCAGGCCGATGTCGAAGTCCTGCATGCGCCACACGACGCCGGGATAGCCCATCGGCTGGCCCTTGGGGTCGTACACCATCGGGGCATAGCGCCAGCCGTACTCGACGTCCGTCCGATTTTCCGTCTGGCGGGCGAAGTGGCACACCTTCACTTCATCGCCCACGGCCAGGTGCGGAATGTTGGCCGCGGTGAAGCGGACGGTGGTCTTGGCGGCCTTCCTGTCGGTCTTGACCCTGTTCACACGGGTGAAGGCCAGGGGGCCCTGAACGTTGCAGCGGTCAAACTCGCTGCGCACGGACACATACTGGCGGCCTTTTTCCCCCACCGGCACGTAGTACCACACCTGCTCGTACCGGGGCAGCGGCTGGCCGGCCGCATCGTAGAACTTCACCTGCACGGTGTGCAGTCCGGGGGCCACGTGGCCGCCGCACACCTGCACCTCGTTGGGCATCATGTAGCAGGTGCGCGTGTCGGCGCAGACGTTCCAGGTGTTTTCCACGAGTCTCTGCCCGTTGCTGCCCAGGAAGCCGCCTACGACGGCGGCCGTCACCAGCTTGCCGACGCCCTTGGCGCCCTGGCCGACGTCCTTGGCGCTGCGCGGCACGCCCTTGCTCTGCTCGTACAGGTCGATGAGTTTCTGCCCGCGGCCCAGCGATTTGCCATCCACAAACACCTCGACGGCCTTGGGCTCGTACTCGCTGGGCATGATCACGTCGATCGAACCATAGGGGCCCGTCAGCGACTTCCAGGGCTCGCGCCCCAGCGAGACCAGCACCACCAGGTTTTCCTGAGCGACGGTCTGAACGTCCTTATAGCCGCAGTGACGCAGGGCCAGGCCGGCCGAGTCCCTTTCGGTGTCGATGGTGGCCATGGCCAGGCCCCACCAGGCCAGGTTGAAGTGGCCGCGGCAGTCTTCCTTGCTCATCTTGTCGGCTTCCAGGGCCCGCCGAAAGGCGATGCCGGCGGTCTCGGTATCGCCCAGGCGCAGGTTGGCCAGGCCCACGTAGCAGTTGAGCATGGCGTTCTCGTAGCACTCGCCCTTGAACACCTTGGCCGCCTCGTTGGCCAAGGCGGCGGCGACGGCCTTGCCTTCCTCACCGGCGACCGTGCCGTTCATCACGGCCTGGGCGTCCATGGCCGCCTTGGAGCAGGCGGGCACATCGCCCCGCGCCTCTTCCAGCGCGGCGCGGTTGCCGGCCAGCATGGCGAAGTCGCGGTTGTCCATCGTCGGCAGCCGCCCTGCGCAGTACCTGCCGAGCTCCTGCTCGTACGTGGCGTATTTGGAGTTTTCCGCCACGCGCCAGGCCTCCGGCGAGTTGGCGTCGAAGGCGGCGGCGGGAAAGGCCGGCGGCAGCGCGGGAACTTTTTGAGCGCCGCAGCCTGCCACAGACCCCGCGACCAGAACCAGGAAGAACACCCCCAACGCGGCGGATCGGGACGATGTGCGCAAGATCCTCTCCTTACCTTCAGATTCTCGGCGCTCAAAAGACCGGCCCGTCTAGCGGTACATCATGCCCCGCTTGTGATACACCTGCGATTCGTACTCATGCTCCCAGATGATGACGCTGGTGCGGGCGTCGGTCAGCCGGAAGGCGTAGCGGCGAAACACGGTCTTCTCGCTGCCGCCGGCGGCATTGATGGAGCTGATGACGCCCGTCAGGAAGTAGTCGGCGCCGTAGAACTTCGCGTCGCCAGAGGAGGTGAGCTGGCCGGCGTCCTTGGCGTCGCGCTCGGCCTTGAGCTCGTCGAGGTGCTGGCGGTCCAGGAACAGCAGCTTGCCGTTGCCGTTCTGGACCAGCAACGACCGCATCTTCTCCTGAAAGGCCTGCTTGTCGATGAAATCGTTGGACCGGTTCTCCACCGGCAAAAAGGCGATGGTCGGAGGCTGGGCGGCGTTCTGGATCTGCGGCAACTGGATCAGCGAGCGGGCCATCTGCTGGCCGACCGTCTCGAAATCCTGCACGGACACGGCCGTCGGATCCGACACCACGTCCTTGCCGACCTCCATGCGGCTGGTCTTGCCGCTGCACCCGAGAACCGCTAGCAGCATCGCGCACACCCAGGCGACGTTTCTCATGTCACGGTCCCTTACAGACGTTTTGATTACGGGCGCCAGAACACCGGTCCTCTCGACTCCGCGGCCGAGGCCAGAGGCAGATGGTACGATTGCCCCGCCCACCCGTTCCAGCACATTTTGCATTCGCGCCGCCGGGCAGGCGACGGAAGATGGATATATCGGCATGAGCCAGCATCAGGCGAGAGGCAAATAGGGCCAGGCCAGACGGAGTGGATGTTGCCGGGTGCCGTGGAGGATTTCGCCGGGTGCCGTGGCTGCAAAAAAGCAGACACGGCACCAAGCTCGTCCTACCGCGCTATAAATGTTTCTCGAAAAAAATGTCCCCCTCTATATAAGGACACACACGAAAGTGCCCTGAAATATGCGCGCTAGTGAAAAAAATCCACAAAATCATCACAAATGATGACACTAAAAATCTGAAATCTCCGAAAAATATGCTAATAAATTAGCTTAAAAGTCCCTCTTTTTTGTAGTCCCGCCGGCGCGTAAAAATGGCACTTACGTCAATTCAGGTCTACCTCAGAACCAGCGTGGCCAGGCCAAGGTAGACCAGCAGGGCGGCGACATCGACGCACATGAGCACCACCGGACCGGCGGCCACGCGCGGGTCCAGCCGCAGCAGCCGCAAGGTCAAGGGCACGACCACGCCGGCCACCGCCGCCAGGCACATGGCCAGCAGGATGGCCGCCGCCAGGACGAGTGCGGCATGATGGTTCGGCCAGCCCCAGAAAAGTGCGGCCGCCCCCACGACCAGGGCGCACGTGGCCGACAGGAGCAGCGCGGCCCGGATCTCCCGGCCGCCCAGGCGGGCCAGTCCCCGCCAGTTCACGGCCGCCACATGCAGCCGCTGGAGGCTCAACGTCAGCGACTGGATGGCCACCGACTCGCACAGCGTCAGCACCAGCGGAATGAACGCCGCGATCAGCGCCACCTGGGCGATCACGCCGGCAAACAGCGTGGCCACCGCCGCACAGAGCATGCCGCCGACCAGGTTGCACACCAGCCAGGGCATCCGCAGCCGGTACGCCTGGAAGGGCCGACCCGTCTGGTACTGCTCCATCCACACGCCGATGAGCTGAAAGACATCCGCCTCGCGCTCGGCCACGACGCGGTCGACCGCTTCCTCGGAGTACAAGTCCAGGTCGATCACCCCTAAGAGCCGGTCCTCTTCATCCACCACCGGCAGGGCCAAAAAGCGATGGCGGGCGAACATGGCCAAGGCCTCGCGCAGCGGCTGCTCGCCCCGGCAGACCACCGGCGGCGACATGAGCGAGTCGATCATCTCCTGGGGATGGCCCAAAATCAGCGCGCGTGCCGGCAGCACGCCGCACAGCTTGTCCTGCTCATCGACCACGTAAAAGTAGATCACCCGCTCGCTGACCTGCCGCGAGCGCAGGGCCTCGGCCGCCTGGGCGACCGTCATGTCGCGCCGCACCACGGTTTGCGTAGGGTGGGCGAACTGGCGGCAGGGAATGTCCAGATGTCGTTCCAGGTGTAACCGCATAGCCGCTCTTTCTATTCAAAGGACCGGTACTTCCAGACTATACGCCAATCCCGGCCCGGGTTGGAATTGCCAATCGCCGGTCGGCATTTCTCACGTACCTCGGCCGCCGGCTGGACTGTAGAATGACCCTTCGCTACAGTGTCGCTGTTCGCACGCGCAGGAGAATGACGGTGGCTTTGTGTGATTTGGAACAAACGGACCGCGAAGTATACGACCTGATCTGCCGCGAAGAGCAGCGGCAGCAGCATTCGCTGAACCTGATCGCCAGCGAGAACCACGCCAGCCGGGCGGTGCTGCAGGCGCTCAGCTCGGTGATGACCGACAAGTACGCGGAGGGCTACCCGGGCAAGCGGTACTATGCCGGCTGCCGGGTGGTGGATGATGTGGAGCAACTGTGCATCGACCGCGCCAAGGCCCTCTTTGGCGCCGAGCACGCCAACGTGCAGCCGCACAGCGGCACCGGCGCCAACCTGGCGGTGTACATGGCCTGCCTCAAGCCGGGCGACCGCATTTTGGCCATGGACCTCTCGTGCGGCGGGCACCTCTCGCACGGCCTGTCCATCAACATGTCCGGCCAGGCGTATAACGCTTCTTACTACGGCGTGCGCCACGACACCGAGATGATCGACATGGACGAGGTGCTCAGCCAGGCCCGCAAGGTCAAACCGCACCTGCTCCTGGCGGGGGCGTCGGCGTATTCGCGGACGATCGACTTTGCCGCCTTCGCCGATGTGGCCGCCCGCTCGGGCGCGGTGTTCATGGCCGATATCGCCCACATCGCCGGGCTGGTGATGGCCGACGTGCATCCCTCGCCGGTGCCGTATGCCGACTTCGTGACCACCACCACGCACAAGACGCACCGCGGGCCGCGCGGCGGCATGATCCTGAGCAAGGAGAAATGGGCCAAGAAGGTCGACCAGGCGGTTTTCCCCGGCATTCAGGGCGGGCCGCAGATGCACTGCATCGCCGCCAAGGCCGTGGCGCTCAAGGAATGCGCCGAGCCGTCCTTCCGCCAGTACGCCGCCCAGATCATCGCCAACGCCAAGGCCCTGGCGGCCGGCCTGACGGCCCGCGGCTGGCGGCTGATCTCCGGCGGCACGGACAACCACCTGATGCTGGTGGACCTGCGCAGCCGCGATGGCGAAATTGACGGCGACCAGGCCCAGCGATGGCTCTCGGCGGCCAATATCATCTGCAACAAGAATAAAATTCCCTTTGATTCCCGGCCGGCGACGCATCCTTCGGGCATCCGCCTGGGCACGCCGGCCCTGACCACCCGCGGCATGAAGGAGCCGCAAATGGAAATGCTGGCCGCCTGGATCGACGGCATCCTGGCCGGCCACGGCGACGAGAAGACCGTTGCGCGGGTCGCGCAGGATGTGGCCCGGCTGTGTGACAATTACCCCATACCGGCAGTGCGATGAACGGGCATAAGCGCAAGTGCGACAAGTGCGATCGACCCGCGACGGTGCATCTGACCGAGATCATCGATGGTCAGAAGCTGGAAAAGCACCTGTGCGAGGTGTGCGCCACGCAGGAGGGGCTCACCCTCCAGCCGACCATGGGCATCAACCAGATGCTCGAGGAGTTCATCAGCCACACGCAGCAGGCCAAGCAACTGGGGGAGCTGGTGTGCGACCACTGCGGCATGAGCTTCCTGGAATTCCGCCAAGGGGGCCTCTTGGGCTGCCCGCACGACTACGAGGCCTTCGCCACGGCCCTGGTGCCGCTGCTGCAGCGGGCCCATGAGGGCGCCGGCGAGCACGTGGGCAAGGTGCCCACCCACGCCGGCGGCGATGAGCAGCGGCAAACTCAGCTCCTGCGGTTGCGAACCGCGCTGAAGGATGCGGTGGTCAACGAGCTGTACGAGCAGGCGGCCCGCCTGCGCGATGAGATTCACAAGCTGGAGACCTCGTGAAGTTGTCCGACCTGTCCCATCGGCTGGCGCAGTGGCTGGCGGGCACCGGCCCGCTGGCGGAGATCGTCATCTCCTCGCGGATCCGCCTGGCGCGGAACGTGGCCGGCTTTCCCTTCCTGTCGCGTTGCTCCGAGGACCAGCGCCGCCAGATCGCCGACACGCTGCAAGGCGCCATCACCGCCGCCGGCGTGCTGGATGACCCGCTGACGGTCGATGTGGAGCAGGCCGTCGAGCTGGACCGCCAGTTCCTGGTGGAGCGGCAGCTCATCAGCCGCCAGCATGCCGCCGGCTCGGGCGCCCGCCGCATGCTGGCCAACGGCGCTGAGACCGTGGCCTTGATGGTGAACGAGGAAGACCACCTGCGCATGCAGGTGCTGGCCACGGGGCTTCAGCTTGAGAGCGCCTACGAGACCATCGACCGCATCGACGATGCCGTCGAGAAGCGCGTGGCCTATGCCTACAGCGGCCGCTACGGCTACCTGACGGCCTGCCCGACCAACGTGGGCACGGGCATCCGCGTGTCGGTGATGCTGCACCTGCCGGCCCTGAAGATGACCGGGGAGATCGAAAAAGTCTTCCAGGCCGCCCGCGACATGCGGCTGGCCATCCGCGGCCTGTTCGGCGAGGGCACCGAGGCGGGCGGCGATTTCTTCCAGGTCTCCAACCAGACCACGCTGGGCCGCACGGAAAAGCAGATCATCCAGGATTTCCGCGAGCAGATCATCCCCGACATCATCCAGTACGAGAAAGTGGCCCGCGAGGCCCTGGTGGACCGCAAGACCGACGTCATCGACGACAAGGTTTTCCGCTCGCTGGGCCTGTTGCGGTGTGCCCGGCTGCTTTCCACCAGCGAAACGCTCTTCCACCTCTCGCTGATCCGCCTGGGCGTGCACCTGGGGCGAATCCGCGACCTGAGCCTGCAGACGGTCAACGAACTGTTCCTCTTCAGCCAGCCGGGGCATCTGCAAAAGGCCGCGGGCAGGGAAATGACCCCGGATGAGAGGGCCAAGGCCAGGGCGGAGATGATTCGGGCGAAGCTGAATTGAGCCGCCGATAGGACCCCCGCTTTCCTCAAGCGGTACAGTCTTTGAGCACAACTCCTTAACGCGCTACAGTTCTATTCGCCTGATTTCGATCAAATACTCTATATATTGCTCTTCACTCATCGGGCAATCAATCAGGTCGAGCAATTGCGCCTTTGTTGAAAGCCCTAATTGCTTCTTCAGCTTTGCAAGCAAAGATTCGCCATACTCCCGAATGCCGTGGCTTAATACTGTCCTTACCGTAGTTCTTTTGTCTTTGACGCAGAGCCAAAGAGAAATGTGGCTTCCGTAATCGGGCCGGAAACCTTTGGAAATTAAGGCCTTCTCAATTTCCCGTGTTTTCCTAGAGCTCAAATCAGCCCCACAAGCCTCGGTGCGTCGATAACGTACCCGTCGCGCTTCCCCAAGGGCTCTACGCCGGCGATGTATACCTCGGCCCTGTCTAAGACCGAATCAGCGACAAGTAGTTGCGGAACCGCAAAAGCCATCGTCAAAGCAGAATACTTGGTCCCGAAGGCCCACACTTGATCGATCTCCTGTCGTCCGTTTATTGCGCGCAACCAGTCGCGCAATCTAATCGCGTCTTTCGTTAGGTTTTCATCACCCTCGTTGCTCAACGTGTCATAGGTTAGAGCGAAATCTTCCATGAAGGCGATGATCGCATCATCCTGCGTGGGCCCGAACCCCATGATGTGAAACTCTTCAAGCTCACAACACCACAAACCCTCTTCAAAACTCAACTCAGCTTGAATCGGAAATCGCAGGAAAATGCGCCTGCGACCTGCCCGAATGACGCTGAGGGTTATAGCGTTTTCCAAGACCGGGGGCTCCATTTGATCAGTAACCCTGGCCACGGAGGCGATAGTCAGTGCCATGGAAGCGACATTCACAGCCATGGACGCAACAGTCATAGACGCGTCGCTTGCAGCCTGGTGCCCGGCTGGGAGTGCCTCTTGTGATCTCATCTCTCTCGCCCCCATTGCTTGACTTGAATCTCCCGATCCGTCAGGTCTGCAAATCCCCGCACTATCCATTCCCTTGCGTGCGCAAACCACGTCATTATGTCATCAAGTGTACCGCCATTGAGCCTCCCCCGTGAGACCAGCTCAAGCCGGAAGAATTCCCGGTTAGTGTCTATCTCTCTCGCGTGCCGGCAAGAAACGTAAAGACGACCGGCCTGCGCGTTGATATCAAACACCATTCCGCTGGCGAAGGTCGCTGGCGCCGGCAAAAAATCGAAATGTTCCTCTTGAAAGGATACCGCCGGAAAGACCTCGCCGATTTCCTTAGGATCCGACCATCCTTGCTCTTTGTAAATGTTGTTTATGTATGTCATCTCAAGCAGCTTCACCTCCGGCGGCGCCTGGCCCTGTTGCTTCACGAAATCACAAAACTGCGTCCACCTCGCGGCGAACGATTCAGCCATTCGTTCATACCGCGGATACTGATCTTCTTGCCTGACTTTTCGCCAGTTGACGCAGAACCAGTCGCGCTGCAATTGGATCACATCATTTCCGCTGGCTGATACGAACCACTGCCTACAAAGAGGCGGCTTCTGAAGTAACGTTGCAATCGGCTGAGGCGGACGCAATAACTCGGCGGGCTCCTCCTTGGGTTCCATCGGCACCTGCTCGTCACAGTTGGGAAAGTCTTTTTGCACCAACTGCCAATAGACGCCTGCGTGTGCAGCAGTCATCCACTCCAGAGGTGGAAAATGGGCGGCCCATACGACCTCAACGACGGGCGGCTTTGAGTAGGATGGAATCGCCTTTTTTGTCATTCCGCCGCTCCTGTCGAAATTCTATCCTCGGACGCGTTTCCGGATAAAGCCTAATCTGTTTCATCGACGGAAAGGCGCTTATGCCTTTAGACCACAGACCTTAGCCAGTAAGCTGCACCGTGTCAACATAGCCAGCCTAGAGCAGGTTAACAAATCGTGTAGCGATGTTCTTGCTGGAAATGGCCTAAAAACATTCATTTTTAGGCCATTCGACCGCTACAAGAAAAGCAAAAGTGCTCTAGCTCCCCCAAGGCCGGGAGCCGGAAAGCCATCTATCATCCCAGCATCTCGCGGACTTGCGTTGCGGCCACCAACCATTCCGGCGGGCGAACGACCTTTCCTGAGGGGTCGGTCACCGCGTGCACCGTGTAGCCTCTGGCCACCGCCGCCCCGTCGGCATGGTCGATCGTCACGTCAAATCGCAACTTGGCCCGCCCATCCATGCCCACGCGGGCTTTGATCACCAGGCGATCGTCATACCTCGCCCTCCCCAGGAATTCCACGTGCGCCTCGACCAGCGGCAGCATGGCTCCGCGCTGCTCCATTTCGGCGTAGGGCAGGCCCAGCGCGCGCAGCAACTCCGTGCGGCCGACTTCGAACCACTCCAGGGCGCGGGAATTGTAAAACGTGCCCATCTGGTCGGTCTCGCTGTAGCGGACGCGAAGCTCGGTTGTGTGCTCGGCGGACATGTGCATTTACCGTAGGGCGAGCAACTTGTTGCTCGCGCAATTCTCCGTGCCGCACATTCTGCATGCGGGTCTCAGATCTGCCACTGGTCTTCCCGGCCCCGTTCCGCGAGCAACAAGTTGCTCGCCCTACCGCTAGCGTCCCACCAGCTTGCGCAACACATCCTGCACGTGCGGCTGGTCATTTTCATGGCAGGAGAAGCTGAAACAGGCGTTGGGCGACAGCGTGGCCGTGGCGCGGCCGGCCGGGGCGGCGAAGCGCACCTGCACCGTCTTGATGCCCTCGGCATACTCATCCAGGAATTTCAGCCCGTGCTCGGTGTCCATGAATTTGGGCGCGTACGGGCCCATCATGTAGCTGCTGGCCGCGTAGTCACTGGCGCGGGCCGCGCGGAGCTGGAACTTCTGAACCGTCTTGATGAGCTTCTGCACGCTGGCGAGCACGTCCAGCTCGATCGCGTCCACCACCACCGCCATGGTCAAGGCCCCGGCCAGGAACGCCTCGACCTCCTTGATGGTGGCGGCGCTGCCGGCATAGACCTCGATCTGCTCGGCCTGCGGGAAGGCCCCGAAGGGGATGAGCGCCACTTTTTCCACCTGGTCGCTGACCACCTGGCGGGTTTTCACATCCAGCCGCTGCACCGTGAGGTTGGTCCGCCGCACCAGCGTGCCGAAGGCCGCATTACCGGCCTCCGAGGCGTGCAGCACGCCCATCTCCTGGCCTTCCGCCAGCCCGTATTCTTCCATCGCCTTGACCATGGCCGCCGGCTTATCCAGCCCGCGGCAGGTCGCAATGTTGATCTTGTACGTCGCCACGTCGTGCTCCTGTTTGAGGCCATCTTGCGGGCAAGGCGGGCATGATACAGACCCAAGCGGTGAAGGGCCAGCACGGAGAAACCAGCATCGCGAGATGATGCGTTCGAGGGCGGCGCCCGCCAGCTACTTCGCCGGCGGCGTGAGCACGCCATCCAGCGCATGGATAACGCCGTTGGAGGCGGCGATATCGCCCGTAAACACCTGCACGCGATCGTTCAGCAGCACGGTTTGACCCACCGGGGTCACCTGGATGGCCTCGTTGGAAAGCGTGGTCAGCGTGCTCTGCTTCTGCAACTCCGCGCGCGAAAACTTGCGGCCGAGGATGTGATACAGCACCACCTGGCGCAGTTGGGCGCGATTCTCCGGCCGCAGCAGTTCCTCCAGCCGTCCCGCGGGCAGACGGGCGAAGGCCGCATCTGTGGGCGCCAGCACCGTGAAGGGCCCCGGGCCTTCCAGCGTGCCCGACAGGCCGGCGACGGCAACCAACTCATTAAACGTCTCGAACGAGCAGGCACATTGCATCGCGCCGACGAGGTTCGGCGTGGCCGGATGCCTGATGCAGCCGCCCAGCGCCACCGTCAACCCCAGCACGGCCAAAACCTCCACGAAATGGACTACACGCACCAAATGGCTCATGCCTTTACCTTTCACGGGAATGCGGTACCTGCGCAATTCTTTACATCGTGCGGCGGATTCCTTGAGGCCAGACCAGTTTACACGGGAAATCGCAAATGGTCTAGATGGCTAAAAAGGCAAAGCCGGGTGATAGGCACAGGCCGCCGCAGATGATAAGCTCTGCCGCCAAGCGGCCCAATGGGCCGGCGTTACGAATGGGAGACCCTGCGATGGCAAAGCGTGCGACAGCCCAAAAGGCCCCGGCCCGACGGCCGGCGGCCAAGAGTCAGTTTGAGGTGGTTCGCCTCGAGGGGCGGCGCAAGGTGGTGGCGCCCAGCCTGTCGGCGACGGAGAAGGATTGGCAGAAAGGCCAGGAGTGCTTCCTGTTCGTCGGCGCGCACGATGATGACATCATCATGTCCGGCGCCCTGGCCATCCTGTCGGCCCTGGCCGAGGGTGTGCCGGTGCACGTGGCGATCGCGACGGATGGCTCCATGGGCTACTGCGACCTGGCCATCATGGAGCAGATCAGCCAGATCCGCCGCGTGGAAACGTACGCCTCGTACCAGATGCTGGGGCTTTCGACAAAGCAGATCCACTGGCTGGGCTTTCCCGACTGCCGGCTGAGCCTGTACCAGGGCCGCCGCCACGCCATGGGCGATGAAAGGCCCCAGAGCTTCGGTCACACGGGCCTCCAGCACGCTTTTACCGAGCTGCTGCGCTCGGTGCGGCCGACGCGGCTGTTCATGCCCACCGCCGCCGATTTGCACCCGGACCATCGCTTCGTGTACCAGGAGATGATGATCTCGATGTTCCACGCCGCCGGCTCAATCTGGCCGGAGTTGGGCGCCCCCTTGGCCGCCCCGCCGGTGCTGTACGAGCTGGCGGTGTACTGCGACTTCCCCGCCCCGCCGACGCACCGCATCACGGTGGCGCCAGAGATATTCAAGAAGAAGGTGGACGCAATCAAAGCCTTCCAGTCGCAGGCCCAGATCGGCTCCTTAATCAAGGTGCTCGAGGAGGCCGGCCCGCAGGAACTGCTGCGGCGATGGGAGTTTGTGCCGTATAACTCCGCCCGCTATAACCCGATGTTCGGCCCCAGCCGGATAAAGGCCGCCAAGCCGGCCAAGAAGGCGGGCAAGGGCCGGCGGTAACGGCCCAAGGTCGATTCAGTTCATCTCCGAGATGAACTGATAAGCTGGGTAATTTAGACTCGAATCGCTCTAGGAAACATCCGTCGCCAGGCGCAAGGTCAACTGGCAGGCGTCCAGGTAGTCGGCGATGGTAAGGTTCTCCGCCGTCGTGTGCGGATCGCGATTACCGGTGCCGAGCGTTACCGTGGGAATGCCGCGGGCGACCAGCCAGTTGGCGTCCAGGCCGGCGGTGATCACCTTCTTCTCCAGCTTCATGCCCAGACTTCGGGCGGCGGCGTCCACGGCGGCGACGACCGGCTGCTTCTCCTTCAGGCGGAAGGCCTCGTATTCCAGGCGGGCGCGGAAATCCAGCCGACCGGTCTTGCCTTTGTCGTTTTTGATGGCGCGGCTGGCGCGCTCGAAGGCTTTGCGATGGGCCTCGAGCATTCGCCGGCGGAAGGCCGGGTCCGGGCTGCGGACCTCCGCGCGGATCGTCGCCTGCGGGCACACCACGTTTGTGGCCGCACCGGCGTTGATGATGCCGATATTGGCCGTGCCGCTCTTGCTGCCTTTGCGAACGTGGCCCAGCCAGCCGTTCTTGTGCAGGTCGGCAATGGCCAGGCCGGCGATGGTCGTGGCGCTGACGCCTTTTTCCGGCCAACTACCGGCGTGCGAGGCGATGCCGGTAATCTCGATGTCGACGCGGTAAGCGCCGGTGGCACCCAGGACCAGGCCATCGGAGCCGTCGTAATTGAACGCCATGGCAGGATTGCCCAACTTGGCGAGATCGCCGTAGCGGGCGCCATACAGGCCAATCTCCTCCTGCACCGTCCACAGGAAGGTCAGCGGCGGGTGCGGCAGCTTGTGGCGGAGGATCGCCAGCAGCGTGTTGAGAAGGACGGCCACGCCGGAGCGATCATCGCCGCCGATGCCGGTTTGCGGGTTCGCCGAGACGATCTTGCCGCCACGGCGGATGGGTTTGGCGCCGACGCACAGCGGCACCGTGTCCATGTGGGCCGAGAACATCCGCCGCGGCCGCCGCACGGTGCCCGGCAGCTTGATGATGAGATTTCCCGTGTCGCCGGTGGGAAAGGGACTTTGCTTGTGGGCCCGATCAAAGCTGACCGCCGAGGCTGGCAAGCCCGCTCGCTTGAGATGGGCGAGAATAACCTTCGCCACGGCCGCCTCGCGAAGCGATGCGGCGGGAATGGCCATCAGCTCCATCACCAGGCGAACGGCCTGTTGAGCGTTTACATCCGGCGACAGCGATTTTGTGATGCGCGACTTGACCATCGTGGCGACTCCTATGCAAAAGTGCCGGCTACCCCAGTGTCCAACGGACAAGCTGCTCGAAGAAAGTGGCGTACCAGTTTCCCACTTCAATGGCTTCCCCGCCCGGCGCGCGGGCGGCGATGCGGCCGTCGCCCCAGTCCACCAGGCCGCCCACCCAATGCGGCGCCACATCGCTGGTGAAGGCGGCCGTGCGGCCGCGGCCGAAACCGCCCACGACCAGCAAGGCCGCCGAGGCGATTAGCGTGAAGTCATATTGGCCTGGCGCGCCAGACTTGACCGCGAATTGCCGCGCCAGCAGCAAAGGGGTCGCGCCGGCCTTGGTGGAGACGCGATTGAAGCCGCCTACGCCCGGCGGCCGGTCCCACGGCAGGCCGGCCAGGATGGGATGCGCCGCGGACGTTTCGACCGGCGCCGCCACTTCGACCAGGCAGGGCTGGGGGCAGTTGACGCGATCATCGCCCCGCGCCATCTGCACCGGCAGCACCTCCGCCAGCGGCGAATCGACATACTGGCCGGCGGCCCCGTGGAACGATTCCCAGCCGCCGATCATGAGCAGACCGGCGCCGTCGGCAATGCGCTGGCGCAGCAGCGCCAGCTCGCCGGGACGCCACAGATTGACGGGATAATCGCTGAGAATGTATAAATCGTGCGGTCCGGCGGCCAAAAACCGGCCGGCCGGCTGGTCGCTGGGCACGTAGTCAAAGGACAGCCCCGCGTGGGTCAGGATGCCCGCCAGGTAGCTGGCGGCGGTCATCAGCGAGGTGTCCCCGGCGTACAGGATTTTGCCCATAGGCCCACCATAGCTCAGACGGCCGGGGCTTTCCAGGTGGCACAGGCTTTTAGCCTGTGTAGGAACAGGAACGACGATGCACAAAGGCAACGTGATTATCGGCCAGTCGGGCGGCCCCACCAGCGTCATCAACGCCTCGCTGGCCGGCGTGGTGGATGGCTGCCGCGAAATCGCCGATGTGACCGGCATCTACGGCATGCGCTGGGGCATCGAGGGGTTTCTCGGCGGCCAGGTGATCGATTTGGCGCGCGAGAGCAAGGCCACCATTCGGCGGCTGCGGCGCACGCCCTCTTCGGCGCTGGGGTCCTCGCGGCACAAGGTCAAGGAGCCCGACCTGCTGGCGATTCTGGACAAACTCCGCGCCTTCGGCATCCACGGCCTGTTCATGATCGGCGGCAACGACACCATGGACACGGTCCATCGCGTCACCGCCTACGCCGCCGCCCAGGGCTATCCGCTGACGGGCATCGGCATTCCCAAGACCGTGGACAATGACCTGTACGGCACGGACCACACGCCGGGTTACCCCAGCGCTGCGCGTTTCACCGCGCTATCCGTGCAGCAGGCCGGGGTGCTGGCGCGCGACATGCAGAAGGTGGACCAGTTCATTATCTACCAGTCCATCGGCCGCGATGCCGGCTGGCTTTCCGCCTCGGCGGCCCTGGCCAGGCAGGAGGAGGCCGATGCGCCGCACCTGATCTACATGCCCGAGCGGCCGCTGGACCCGCAGCGGTTCCTGGCGGATGTGGAAGAGGCCTATAAACGCTTCGGCTACGTCTCCATCGTTTGCGGCGAGGGCATCAAGTTCGCCGACGGCACGCCCGTCTCGGCCTCGCAGACGCGGGATGCGTTTTCCAACGTGGAATACGGCGCCATGGCCGGCACCAGCGTGGCCATGAACCTGCATCGCATGATCGTCAGGCAGTTCGGCTGGCGCGGCGAGTTCCAGATCACCGAATCGCTGCCCATGTCGGCTATCGACCGCTCGCCCGCGCTGGACCTGGAGGAAGCCTATCTGTGCGGCCAGGCCGCCGCCCATCTGGCGGCCGAGGGCCGTTCGGGCGTCATGGTCACGCTGGAACGAACCGGCAGCGACCCCTACGCCTGCACCACCGGCACGGCGGCACTGGCGGATGTGGCCGTCCGCGCCAAACCCATGCCGGATGAGATGATCAACGCGGCGGGCAATTTCCCCACGCAGGCCTTTCTCGACTACGTGCGGCCGCTGGTGGGGGAGCTGCCCAAGTTCGCCCGGCTGAAGTACAAGAAGGCCAAGCCTACGGTGAAGAAGTGAGCCTGCAGAGAATGAGGAGCGACACAAAGACCACGAAGATCACAAAGAACACGAAGAAAACGGGAGAGAAGCGAAAAAGAAGGAAAATGGGCAGGGATTCGCTTCTTCTTTCACTTGATTCTTCTTTGTGCCCTTTGTGATCTTTGTGATCTTCGTGTTCTCTTGCGATGCCGCAAGACCGACGTTGCCCGCAGAACCTGATGTAAGGACCTGACCCGATGAACCGCAACGACCCGCGCTACACGCAATTCGCCCTGACGCGCGAGATGATGGACACCGTCGAGGTGGTCCGCAACTTCGACCCGTGCGGCACGGCGGCCATCGCCCGCCACATTTCCAAGCTGGGCAGGCTGATGCTGACCGGCGAGGGCTCCAGCCGCATCTTCCCCGCCAAAAACGCCATCCGAAAAGGCCTGACGTGGGGGCTGGATCTGCATGTCGCGACCGAGGGCTCGCGCCAGGCGGCCACGTACGACCTGTCCGACTTCGCCATCTTCGCCGCCTCCAATTCCGGCAGGACCAAGGAGGTCGTTGCGCTGCTGAAGAAACTCCAGGCTGCCGGCCACTCCGCGCGCTTCGGCCTGACGGCCAACGCCAACACGGTGCTGGAGAGCCACTGCCTCCAGACGATCGTGCTGTCGTGCGGCTGGGAGCAGGCCGTGGCCGCCACCAAGAGCGTGGCGGAGCAGGCGCTGGTCTATCAGTCGCTTGTGAGCCACATCGCCGGACGCGACATGGAGGCCGACATGGAGGGCTTGGCGGACAAGATCGAGGCCTCTTTGGCCGCGCCGATCGACCCGGCCATCGTGCGCGCTGTCGCCAAGGCCGGCACGATCTACTTTGCCGGCTTCAACGACGGCGTGGCCGAGGAACTGACGCTCAAGACCAACGAAATCACCCGCCGCAAGAGCGATTACCTCGAAGGCACCTACGCCGTGCACGGCATCGAGGAAGTCATGGCCGCCGGCGACGTGGTGTTCGTGGTGGATCCGATTGCGGAGGAAATGGAGAAGTTCCGCGAGGTGCTGGTCGATGGCGTCGGCCTGACCGTCGTCGCCATTGCCGCCTGCGACACGCCCTTCCCCACGATCCGCGTGCCCGACGCCGGCCCGATGAATCCCTACTGCTTCCTGGCGGCCGGCTGGAACCTGCTGGTCGAGATCGGCCTGGCCGCGGGCATCAACCTGGACAAGGCCCAGCGAGCCCGGAAGGTTGGCAACGAAGTCGCCGGATGAATTGAAGAATCCGAGAGCTTCGCCCTCCGAACGCGCAGCACGAGAAGAGCCGGCGAGTGGAAAGTGAAAGGGACAGGCTGGGTTGCCAGCCTGTCCCTTGGTTTTTCAATCCCTTGGCGCTAGTTGATCGTCTCGAAGCTGACGAGCACCGGCGTCACCGCAAAGACGTTGTGATTGCCCTGGTAGGTCAGGGTGTCGGTCCCCAGCCCGCCGTTGGCGATGGCCGGCCCGTTGAACGTGGCGAAGCTGCCGGCGCCGGAATTGCCCAGCGTCAGGTGGTCATCGCCGGGCCCCAGGGCCACAATCGCGGCGCGGGCGAAGGTGACATTATCCGTCGTGGCGATATTGACGGTGTCGGCGCCCAGGCCCGTCGACAGGACAAATACACCGTCAAACGTGCTGCCGTTGATGTTGACCGTGTCGGCGCCGATTCCCGTGCGGATGACGGCGGCGGAGTGGAAGGTCGAGCCGGCGAGGGTCACGGTGTCCGTGCCGGCGCCGCTTCTGAGCACCATCGGCCCGGTGACCGTGCTATTCGTGACCGACACATTCCCATCCAGCGGCCCGGCCACAACGACCAGCGCGCCGCCGACGGTGCAGGTATCCAGGCTCACATCCGTGCCGGAGAAGACCGCGGCATGGGTTATGGTGCTGTTTGTCAGCGTGGCCGTGTCGTTGCCCCAGCCGCTCTTGACCACCAGCGAACCGGCCACATGGAGCACATCGGCGGTCACTGTGTCGGCGGAGGGACCGCCTTGAATGACCATCGCATGGTTCACCGTCAACGTATCGATCGACACGGTGTTGGCGCCGAAGCCGCCCTTGAGCACGACCGAGCCGTTCACCGACGCCATGTCCACCGTCACCTGGCTGTTGATGCCGCGGTCCACAATCACCATGGAGCCCTGCACCTGTGTGTGCGAATCGATATTGACATGGTTGGAGCCCACGCCCATGTCGGCGACCAACTGGCCCGGCACGGTCAGGCCGCTCACCTCCAGCCGGTCATCGCCCCGGCCCAGGGCCACGATAATGCTGCCCGTCACGCCCGCCAGCGTCACCGGCGTGGTGCTATGGTCGACCGTCGTGGCCGTGGTGGCGCCGCTGGCGATCTGCACCTGGCCGGCCAGGGCGCCGGGGCTCAGGATGATGTCGTTGTCCACCGCATCGCCCACAACAAACAAGTTGCCTGCGGCCACCAGCGCGAACACATTGCCCGAAAGCAACTGCCGCGGTTCCAGCGATTCCATGAGGCTCCACCGGTTGGCCGCACTGTCTCTTGCCGCTCTTCGCTTCGCTCGCATCGTTCTTGCTCCTTTGTTGTCCAGGTCCAGCCGCCGGCGGCGGCCGGGAGAACACAGTGAAAGCCTGAAGTGGAAAGACCCTCGCTTTAGATCGGAAGACTCAGCCGTTGCACATCATGAGAAACGCCCATCGAGACCCGTTAGTGCACCGGGGCGTGCTCCAGCCTCCCGGCACGCCCGGATGCACCGCTGCCCGAATCGCCGCCAGCAGCGGGTCGATCTGGCCCGTTTTGCAGATATAGCAGACCGCGCCGGCCCCGCACATGGCGGCCGCCCGGTCCGATTCCTCATGCATGGACAGGGCGATGATGTGAACGTTAGGACGTGTATGAAAACGTAGCATGGGCGTCTCGCCCATGAGTCCCACGGGCGTCTCGCCCGTGGCGACATGGGGAAGAACTGCCGGATCACGGCCAAGATGGCCGTGCTACCATGACAGCGCTAGTTTGATCGTAAGTCCTTATTTCTCCGTCGGACCGTTCGGAGTCGTTGTGCGAGTTTCCTAAGGTTCTTGAACATCGAAAGTGAAACTAGCGCTGTCATGCTACTCACGGGCGAGACGCCCGTGCTACGATCGGAGGCGGTTTTCATACAGGTTCTTAGGCATTTCCCCGTGAATGATTCGCGTGGCTTCCAGCCCATCCATGTTGGGCATGCCGTAACCCATCAGGATCACATCGGGCAAGAGCCGGCGCTACCGCCCAGGATGTGCGGACATGCCACCTGTCGCACCGTATGGAAGGTCCGCCCGCCCGGCGGCCCATAAGGCGAGATTGTTAGCACTTAAGATGATAATCCCTCCCAACTGTGGCCCCTTCTCGCCGTGCAATCATTCGCAAACGCGAAAATTGTGCGGCTGTGACCAAAATCGGAAAAGTCGGATGATTGCCCGGGATTAGGGTTTTTCTGAATTTTCAATAATTCCGGGCAATCATGAAGATTTTTTTATCGCCCGGCCGCACGGGGGAGTTAGTCGGGGAACCCCGGTTTGATTGCCCCATTTTTCTTAATTCGGATGTTTCTCTGCTCGAATCGTAACTCACGGCCGCACAACGATCCCCCTTTTTGGCTGTACGGCACAAGCCGCGCCGCCAGGATATACGTAAAGGGACCGCGTTTTTTTGAGCCCACTTTCGTGCAATCATTTTCCTTCCGCCAACACCGCGGGCACGCGCCCGCTTGGCATAAATCGTGTGGGTCCGCCCACGGGT
>PMYD01000104.1 GCA_003171335.1 Phycisphaerales bacterium | reverse complement strand
CCCGACCGGAGCTGAGTCCGGCCGGCGAGCGTACCTTGGCAAGTGAATAGCGACCGCGGTTACGGCGTGCGGATGTGGCAACTGGCCAGGCCGTGCTTTTCGAGGTACTGCTGGTGGTACTCTTCGGCGGGCCAGAAGCGGCCGGCGGGCTCCAGGATCGTGGCGATGGGCCGGCTGAAATGGCCCGATTGCTCCAGGGCATCCCGCGAGGCCTCGGCGGCGGCCTTCTGCTGGCCACTGAGGTAAAAAATGGCCGAGCGGTACTGGTCGCCGACATCGGGACCCTGGCGGTTGCGCTGCGTGGGGTCGTGGCTGTTCCAGAACACCTCCAACAGGTGCGGGTAGCTGACGACCGCCGGATCGAACTCCACGCGGACCGTCTCGGCATGGCCGGTGGTGTGCGAGCAGACATCCTCGTACGTGGGGTTTGCCGTGCGGCCGCCGCTGTAGCCGACGGTCGTGGCGGTGACGCCGGCCACCTGGCGGAACGTCTCCTCCACGCCCCAGAAGCAGCCGGCGGCAAAGAGGGCAAACTCGCGGCCCGGCGGCGGTTTATCGGAATAGGGCTGTCGCTTGGCATTCATGGCGTTTTTCTCCCGGCAGGTAGTCGCCACCACCGCCAGAAGGGCCACAAGCACAACTCCGGCGGCCAGTGCGCGACTCGAAAAGAAATGCGCTCTCATGACCATTTCTCTCCGTTGAGAGTATACGGCCGGACAGCACTCTAAGCCTTGCCGGGGCAGGGAAATGGAGCTTTTCTGTGAGGTTTGGGCGGGCGGCTCACAAGCCCCGGCGACGCCGTCGCCGCTTGCGGCCCGAGTTGCCGGCAGCCTCTTTGTTCGACGTCGCTGGGACCTCCGCCGGCGGCAGCGGCGGCGCCGGATTCGGATGGCGCGCCACCCAAATCAAGAGCATGAGACCCGCCAAGAGGCCGGGAATCGACAGGATCTGGCCCATCGTCAGCGGCCAGTGGTTGTCGATGCCTTGGGGCGCCTTGACGAACTCCACAGAGAAGCGGCCGATGAAATAGGCCGTCAGGAACACGCCGGTCATCAGCCCCATGGGCCGCTTCTCGCGGCCGGCTCGGCGGTCCACGAGGATCAAAATGCCCAGCACGGCCAGGCCGATGGCGAATTCGTAAAGCTGCGAGGGGTGGCGCGGCGTGGGCGGCAGGCCATTGTCCGCATCGTATCGCTGGAAAGTGACGGCCCAGGGCAGATTCGTCACCCGGCCGACGATCTCGGAGTTGAAAAAGTTGCCCAGCCGAATGCCCGCCGCGCCGACGGCGGCCGAGAAGGCGAAGCGGTCCATGAATTCCAGGGCCGGCCGCTTCTGGTGGCGGGCGTACAGGATCAGCGCCGTGACGATGCCGACCAGGGCGCCGTGGCTGGCCAGGCCGCCACGCCAGAACTTCAGCACCTCCAGCGGGTCCTGGATCAGCATCTTGGGGTCGTAAAAGATCACATGCCCCAGCCGCGCCCCCACGATGATGGCCATCACGGCCCACATCAGAAGGCCGTCGGCCACGGCCGGCGAGTACCCGCCGCGGAGCATCTGCCGCCGCCACAGGGCATAGCCGATCAGCAGCGTGATGGCGAAGATGAGGCCGTAATAACGTACCGTCAGCCAGCCCCAGTGAAGCAGGATGGGGTCGAAATTCCACACGAAACCGTGCGCTGCGAGCATCATGTTTGGACGCTATCCGCCTCCTGTTGCACCTGCGACCTGGCCGCCGCACGGCCGCTTAAGAGGCCGGTGCCCACGCGGGCGGCCAGCACAGCGCCGACGGCCACGACGGCGGCATCCCAGAAGCGGATGCACAGCAGGAACACCGCCATCTGCGGCCGGTGGATGTTCATGCCCGCCAGGTAGATCATGGCGAACAGCCCGCCATCCAGCGTGCCCACGCCGCTGGGCACCAGTTGAAAGGCCAGCAGCGCCTGGGACGTCAGGAAAAACAGGGCCAGTTCCGGCAGGCCCAGCCTGACCTTCCAGCCCAGGTAGAAAAACGCCAGCGGCTTTATCGCGATGGCCGCGTGCGTCAGCAGGTACACGAAAAACGCCGGCACAATCGAGCGGCCCTCGCGGCGGAACACCTGGCTGACCCGCAGCTCCACCTTGGCCGCCCGCTTGCGCAGGTTGTCGAAGAACGTCGGAAAGATCCGCAGCCGGCACAGCAGCCCCGCGATGGCGGCCAGCGGCGTGCGGCGGCGCAGCAGCGAAACCGTCAGCACGATCATCGCCAGCAGCGACAGGCCGCCCAGGCTCACCAGCACGATGCCCCAGGCCAGGTGCGGCGGCCGAAAGAGCACATCCTTGAGGCCCAGGGCGCACACCACCGTCCCCAGGCAGATGAACAGGACAAAACTGATGGTCTCGATGTACTTGCCCAGCAGCACCGTGGAGGCCAGGGCCTCGTACGACAGCCCGCGGCGGCGGCCGGCGTACAGCACCTTGAGCGGCTCACCGCCCAGGTGCGCCGTGGGCGTGATGATGTTGCCCGCCAGGGCCACGATCGTGCCCTCCAGGGCCGTCAGCACCCCCAGCCGCAGGTTCACCACGCGATTGAGGATGGTCCAGGCCGCCGCTTGGAGGATGAAGGTGGCCGCCAGCAGTGCCCCGACGCTCAAAAATGCCGCCCAGCCCACCTCCTGCAGGGCCGCCAGCGTCGGCGCCACGCCCACCCAAAGCACCATGATGACGAGCGCTGTCGCCGTCGCGGCGAGAACCAAGGCCCACTTCCATGCGTGCTTGAGCATCCGCCCTCGCGCGTTCGAATTCGTTCACCAGATTTTGCAGCGTACCCGTAGCGGCGCGAGCCTGTCAACGAGCAGGCGGGAGATGGGGCGGCGAATGGACCGCGGATGTCGAAAACTGCCGCCCTGGGCCGATGGGTTTTGCGGCGGGATCGGGGCCATCGCGGACTTTCAGCCGCCGCCCCTGGCAGGTACACTCGCGGCGCCGGAGAAAGTGGACGACCTTCTGGCCTGATCTTCATTGGAAGCGATCGACGTCCTGTGAAATCAATCCAAATCATCAAGCCGGCGGCGCCGGCCCCCAGCCTCGAGCCGCCCGCTGCCAGTCGCCAGCCCCAGGCCGTCAGCCTCCAGGCTTCGGCCGCTCCGCGCGCCCTGGTCACCGGCGCGACGGGTTTTGTGGGCAGCCACCTGGTCGAGCGGCTGCTGGCGGCGGGCGTGCAGGTGATGTGCCTGGTGCGGCCGTCCAGCGGCAGGCGATGGCTGGAGGGGCTGAAAGTCCGTTTTTGCGAGGCGGCGTTCGACGATGCGGCGGCCCTGGCGGCCGCGGCGGCGGGCATGGATTATGTCTTCCACGTGGCCGGTTTGACGCGGGCACGAAGCCTGGCGGCGTACCTGGCCGTGAATGAGCGCTGCACCCAGGCCATGCTGGCGGCCGCTACTGCTGGCGGCCGGGCGGTGCGCCGCTTTGTGTACGTTTCCAGCCTGGCGGCGGTGGGCCCAGCGCCGACGGAGCAGCCGCTGGATGAATCCGCCCCCGCCAATCCGCTGGGTTTCTACGGCCAAAGCAAACTCGCCGGCGAGCGGGCCTGTTTGGCAGCAGCCGCCTCCGCCGCCGGCAAGCTGCCGGTGACGATCATCCGCCCGCCGGCCGTGTACGGCCCGCGCGACACGAACTTTCTGCCGCTCTTTCGCACGGCCGCCCGCCGCGGGATTTTTCCCTTTATCGGCAGCCCGGAAAACCAGCTCAGCCTGCTGCACGTGTCCGACCTGGCCGAAGGGATCTGGCAGGCCGCCAGCTCGCCGGCGGCCGCCGGCCAAACGTATTTCCTCGGCAGCGGCACGCATTCGCAGGGCCAGTTCGCCGATGCCCTGGGCGCCGCCCTGGGTGCTGCGGCTGGTGCCAAACCGCTTCGCCGCGTGCGCATCCCCCGGCTGCTGGCCAAACTGGTGGGCGAGCTGGGTGAACTGAAATGGACGCTGACGGGCAAACCGCAAATCATCTCGCGGCGCAAGATCCGCGATGCCCTCCAGCCCCGCTGGACCTGCACTTGGGCCCGCGCCCAGCGCGAGATCGGCTATCGCCCGCGCGTCGAACTGGTGGAAGGTTTGAGAGCCGCCGCACAGTGGTATCGCCAGCAGGGATGGCTGTAGGGGCGGTTTGGTCGCCCTGAGGAACTGGTTTGGGCGCCGTGAGGAAACCCGTTCCAGCGACCGGCCGGCCGCACAACCTGGGCGCACCAAAAAAGAACGCCGCCCCGTTGGGGACGGCGCTCCGGTGATTCGTGGTGGCGACTTACGCCTTCTGGACGTTGATCGCCTTGGGGCCCTTGGGGCCCTGGGTGACTTCGAAGGTCACGCTCTCGCCCTCGGCCAGGGACTTGAAGCCCTGGGCCTGGATCTCGGTGTGATGCACGAATACATCCGTGCCATCATCCGCCGCGATAAACCCGAAACCTTTGCTGTCGTTGAACCACTTCACTTTACCGGTTGCCATGGGCATGGCTCCTACTGAGGCATGTTCTTGTGAGCGTTACCCCAAGCGACAAAACCGCGTCGGTGAATGCAATTCACAGGGCGGGACGACCTGAGTGTTAGCTGTAGAAGAATACAATGCCATTCGTTTTTGTCGGACAGGCGGCCAGGACCTTTTCCCAGCCGCACGCCGACCGTTAGCCAGGGAGACTACCGTGCGGCAGGAAGGAAGTCAAAGAGAGAATTGAAAAAAAAGTGGTGTCCAGTTCGGATGAACCATCGGTCAGACCCCAATCCCGGGCTGGATTGAATGCTACCCCCGGGCGATTTGAGAATTTCGGCATTCGACATCGAAATTTCCGATGTGAAGTCCAGGAGCGCAAGGCTACCGCCTCGGCGGCTGTTCGGCTGAGCCTGGTGCCGAGCAACTGGCGCGAAGCGAGCAGCCGCATGCGCCCGAGATCCTGCTGATGAGCGGCGACGCCGAAGGCCAGGCGGGGGTGAATAGAACCAGCCTGGTCGGCAGCCCGATCAGCGGCTTAGTTTTAGTGGCGCAGAAGATCGGGCTGCACCTGACCGCACCGGCCGCCGGCATCTCAAGTTCCAAGTCTTTGGCGACAAGAAATGTTTCAGAGGCCAAAACTTCAGTTAATCGCTTTAGCCAAACGGAGCGTCTCCAACAGCCTTGCCGCATCGGAAATTTCGTTTGGTTCGACGTGCCATCCGAATGTTTTGGCGAGCTCCGCAAGTTCAGTCACGTTCGCCGCCCCACCTTTTTGAGCCAACATGAAGTCCGTCTTGGCCGCGATGGAAAGGCGAACGTAGTCCAAATCACCCGCACACTTAAGCATTTCGACCGCACCGGATAAAGCCACAGAGAAGTCCTCATCGCTTTTCGCTTTGGTTTCCGCGACTCGCTTTCCTTCTTCGCTCAGAGCAAAGTCATATCTAGCGACACCAAAACCGTGAGAGTCTTGCACGCCACCACCGCTCACGGTCTGAGTCAGAAAACCTAGCGACAAGAGGCGATCAACCGCATCTGCTACCTCAGATGAATATGGACCGTAGTAGTGCGCGCTATAGCCAAGATCATCCAGGCGTCGCATTAACCTGCCCAGAAAGTACACAGTCTTCTGAAGCTTAGTCTTGCCTCGAATCTCGCCCCCCAAGGACCAGAGTGCCAAATGAACAAAATCATACGTATTCATACCCCGGCTCCTTTTTCTTCTGAAAACTGCTCGATCAATTTCAAAATCATTTCTCTTGCCACGCGTCGGATGCGGCTCTTCTCTGCATCCGTGTCCCAATCAACCGGGGCATAGACCTCGACGAATTCGTCCGAATACCGTGCGTCAATCGAGGCAAAGAGCGAAGAGGCCTCTTCAAAAGGCTCCGGATCTTGACTGCGCCTAGCCACCAAAATGGGGGCACTATCATTTCGCGAAGTCTCTCTGACTGACCGGATGTTGAAAATATTAACGATTACCTGGTCGGGATCAACGGACCGGCCAACAAGCGTAGACAATTCCTCAGCGATGGCGGCTTCTATTCTTGCTCGAAGTTCGCGTTTCACCTTGGTCAATTGAGGCAAGATGTCCGCCACATCAGCCTTAAAGTCAGTCAGGCGAGCGTCGAAAACCCTCTTGAGCAGCTTCCGGCGAAGCAAACGGCTCAGCAACCTCTTGCACCGGGTATCTGCGGAGTTTATACAGAATTCTTGCATGAACCGCCCATCATCCCAACTGCAGTATTCGTCTACAAACCGGGCACTGTTGTCGAAACGATAGAGTGACGCCAATCTTTCGATCTGGTCTTTTTCAATTCCAAGTTGAATGGCACGGACAATCATCTGGTCCGTAATAAGGCGCACTCGATGACGATAGACGTTCGTCGTCAGGTAATATTTTGCCATAATGTACTGCTCTACAGCATGAATCCCGTCAGGCTTTATCATCAACTGCTTCTCGTCATCCGGCCCGTGCAGGGTCAAAGATCGGTGCATCTGATGAATATCGAAGACTCCGTACGGAACGCCACAGAATAAACTGTCCCTTAACAGATAGTCTTGCTTGTCCGCGTCGAGCGGACCGGAAACGATTGATTTCAGGGCTGGCTGGCCGTGCCCTTCGCCCAGCAACTTTACGATATTTCCGCATTTCGCTTGCCCCAGAATCCTAACGATTTCTTTGTCTGTTTCGATGATTCGGGCAGAAATTAGCTCGTGTATCTTCTCCTGCTTTTGCTCTGGTTTGAGACTTGAGCGGTCTGCGTAAACCTCTAAGGCATGTTCTGAAACATGACTAAACGGACCATGCCCAATGTCATGCACAATACCCGCTATCCGAACCAATCGCACATCATCTTCGCCTAGTCCAAGTTCTGTGGCCATTAGGCCGGCAACGTGAGCAACTCCCAAGGAGTGGTCAAACCTGGTATGGACTGATCCTGGGTAAACTAGCTTTGCCAAAGCCAATTGATGGATTCCGCGAAGGCGCTGAATAGCCCAAGTGTCCATAAGCTTTACTTCGTCGTCGTAAAGCGTCAGAAAATTATGGACAGGATCGCGAAGCTGAATCGACATAACCTTTATCCTTGCATCGTCACCATGACCCTAACATCGTCCGAACTCTGTGTCAACCTTTAAGACGACCGCAATTTAGTTTTTTTTCGCCAGCGCCAGAATCTCCTCAGCCATCCGCACCTCGCGGGCGACGCGCGGCACCTTGTGCTGGCCGCCGAGCTTGCCCTTGGATTTCATCCAGGCGTAGAAGGTGCCGCGCGGCACGGCGACAAGCTCGGGCGGCAGGAGGCCGTAGTTGTTGGTGCGGTGGGCGTCGTAGTCCTCGCTGTCCTTGCGGATGAAGTTGTCCACGGCGGCCATGAAGGCGGCCGCATCGGCGGGCGACTGCTCGAATTCCACGATCCAGCGGTGCCGCGGCACGGGTGAGGAGGGGCCGGGGTAGATGGGCTGGACGGTGTAGTCGGCCACGCGGGCGCTGGTGGCGGTGCAGGCGGCGGCGATGGCTTGTTCCATCAGCCGCAGGTCCACGTGCTCGCCGAAGGCGCTGAGGTTGAGCTGCGTGCGGCCGGCGAAGAGGATGCGCGGCGGCGCGAGGGATTCGAAGCGGATCACATCGCCCAGCGGGTAGGCCCACAGGCCGCCGTTGGAACTGATGACGACGGCGTAATCGCGGCCGGTTTGCACTTGGCCGATGTGCAGCCGGGTCGGGTTCTCCCTGGCCGCCTCCTCGGCCGGCACGAACTCGTAGAAGACGCCGTTATCGACCAGCATGGTCAGCGGCCCGCCCTCCTCCTCCTGGATGGCGGCCATGCCGGTCTCGGAGGAAGAGTAGGTGTCGACGTAATGGAGGGGCCGGCCGATATACGCATCGAACGAAGCGCGATAGGGCGCGAAGGCCATGCCGTAGGAGATGAAGTGGCTCAGCTTGGGCCAAAGCTCGCCGATGGTCCGCTCCGGCCTGCCGGCGGCGGCGGCGGCGGTGAGCAGCTTGCCGAAGAGCATCGCCGCCCACGAGGGGCAGGCGCCCATGGCGACGATGTCGGAGGTGAGGTAGCTCGCCACCAGCCGGGTGATCTTCTCCTCCCAGTCGCTCAGTGCGGCAATCTCCGGCGGGGGCAGGTGGCGGCGGCGGAAATAGAAGGGCATGTTCCTGGCCATGATGCCCGAGGCATCGCCCGAGAACGACTGGCCCTGCGGCTTAAGCGTGGTCGAGCCGCCCAGGTACAGGATGCGGCCGCCCAGCAGGTTCTCCCCTCCCCCCCCGCGGCCGCCGCGCCGCAGCATTACCGCCGCCAGAATGGCGCCCGCGCGGCGGTTGGAGGCGATGGCGTCATCGGTTACCGGCAGCAGCTTGTTACCCGCGGTCGTGCCGGAGGACATGGCGAAGTAGCGCACGTGGCCGGGCCAGGCGATGTCGCGCTGGCCCTCGAAAGCCCGGTGCCACTGGGGGGCGGCCTGCTCGTAAGGCGTGATGGGCACGCGCAAGCGGAACTGCTCGTGGGTGCGGATGTCGGTAGCAAAGCCGTATCGCCGGCCCCATTCGGTGTGACGGGCCTTCTTGAGTAGCTCGCCGAGCGTGTCGAGCTGGGCATCGACAGCGACCGTTCCGGCGCGGCCAAAGGCGCCCTTGCGGTGTTCAATTACCGCCGCCACCGTCCTGGTCAGCATTCCCATGTGCGATCCGCCGAACGAGAACCAACAAGATGTGGCGTACCCTGGCTTGGGGGCCACTTTTAGTAGCGTATGCCTATGAAGCAAAGATTACGGATTTCTGGCTTGCGTTTCACATCAAAATAGTGGAATTTTCTTGGCGTGCGGTTGTGGCCCATCGCGCCTTTTGGGCGCAGGGGCATGAAGCAGATTCTGCTGCCGCGCAGGGGCCTGCGCGGCCGATGAATGGATAGAGCACCGAACGATTGAGATGTCATATTCAGGCGTCGGCGAGACCAGGATGGCAAGGAAGAAAACCGAAGGCATATTCCTAATATGCTGAGGTTTTTTTGACGCCGCCAGCCGCGGTCGCAGCCAGCCTGAATGTGACAGATCAAGAGTGAGTTGCTCTAGGCGGCACGTGGGCGGCGAGCCTACGGTGCCGGAAAACAGGCTGCAGGAAGAGGCCATTCATGGCGGACATTTTCGACAAATGCGTGCGCTTCGCCCGCGAGTCGCCCATTGCCTCCGGTCAGGACCGGACCATTGCCGAAGGCGTGCTCTACCGGCGCAGCCCGCTGAAAAACGCCGGCCCCTGGATCGAGGCCGACGGCCGGCGGCTGCTGCAGTTCTCCACCAACGACTACCTGGGGCTGGCCGATCACCCCAATATCCGCAAGGCCGCCGAGGCCACAGTCGCCCAGGTCAGCATCTCCTCGCCCATGGGCGCTCGGCCGCTGACGGGCACGACCGACCTGCATCTGGAGCTGGAACGCCAGATCGCCGATTTCAAGCGCACCGAGGCCTCGCTCATCTTCGCCAACGGCGCCTTCGCCATGATGGGCGCGGTGGCCGCACTGGCGGGGCCCCGCGACCTGATTCTGCTGGACCGCCACGCCCACGCCTCGCTGGTGTGCGGGGCCAAGATCTCCGGCGCCAAGATGCGGTACTTCCGCCACAACGACATGGAGCATCTCGACGCCGTGCTCCAGGAGAACCCGCCCACGCAGGCCAAGATGGTGGTGGTGGATGGGGTGTACTCCATGCAGGGCGACATCGCCCCGCTGCGCGAACTGGCCGACCTGTGCGAGAAGCACGGCGCGCGGTTGATCGTGGATGATGCCCACGGCACCGGCGTGTGCGGCGCCCACGGGCGCGGCACCGGCGAGATGCTGGGCGTCGAGGACCGCATTGACCTGCACCTGGGCACCTTCTCCAAGGCCATGGCCACGATGGGCGGCTTTGCCGCCGGCGAGGCGGGGGTGATCAACTTCCTGAAGTTCTGCGCCCCGACCATCCTGTTCACCAAGGCCATGCCCGCCGCCGTCGCCGCCGCCACGCTGGAAGCGCTGGCCCTGCTGCGGACGGCCGATGACCGCCGCAAGTCGCTGTGGGCCAATCGCAAGCACCTCCAGGATGGGCTGCGGCAGCGCGGCTTTGACATCGGACACACGGCGACGCCCATCACGCCCATCCAGGGCAACGGCTGCGATGCGGTGTACCTGGGCCACGCGCTGTACGAGAAGCACAACATCTGGGCCAGCGCGGTGCTGTACCCGGCGGTGCCCATCGGCACCTCCATTCTGCGGGTCATTCCCACCGCCAACCACACGGCGGCGGATGTGGACTACCTGCTCAACTCGCTGTCGGCCGTGGAGCGCGAGGTGGCCCAGCAGCGCAGCGAGGCGGATGCTGAACGGGCATGCCGGCCGAACTGACAGTCACGGCGGCCGATTCGCCGCGCGACCGGCGGCGATTCATCCAATTCGCCTTCGAGCGCTATCGCGATGATCCCCTATGGGTGCCGCCGCTGCGCCACCTGCAGGGCCGGCTGCTGGGGCGGAAGACCGCCTTCTTTGCGCATGCCGCGATGCGGCTGTTCCTGGCCCGCCGCGGCGAGCGTGACGTCGGCCGCATCGCCGCCATCCACAATCCTCGCCACAATGCCCAGCACGGCGACAAGGTAGGCTTCTTCGGCTTTTTCGAGTGCGATGCGGGCGATGCCCAGGCGGCCGCCGCGCTCTTGCGTGCGGCCCAGGCGTGGCTGGCCCAGCGCGGGTTGGACCAAATGCGCGGCCCGGTCAACCCATCCATGAATGCCGAGTGCGGCCTGCTGGTGGATGGGTTCGATTCGCCGCCCATGGCCCTGATGCCTTATAACCCGCCGGACTACGCCTCGCTGCTGGAGGCGGCCGGGCTGGCGCGCTGCAAAGACCTGTACGCCTACCTGATCGAGCGTGGCAAGGTGGATGTCGGCACCGAAGAGCACACCCGGATGGTGCGTGCGGCCGAGGTGCTGCACCGGCGATACCCGTCGGTTTCCATCCGATCCATCCAGATGGGCAACTTTCAGCAGGAGGTGCTGCGGCTGACGGAAGTCTTCGAGCAGGCGCGGCGGAACAACTGGGGCTACGTGCCGCTGACCCAGGCCGAACTGTTGGAGATGGCGTGCGAGCTTCGCCAGGTGATCGATCCGGAACTCGTGCTGGTCGCCGAGGTCGACGGCCAGCCGGCCGGGGCGTGCATGGCCATTCCGAACCTCAACGGCGGCCTGGCCGCCGCACGCGGCAGGCTGTGGCCGCTGGGGTTCCTGCGGTTTTGGCGGGCGATGCGCCGCGTGCGGCAGCTCCGCATCTTCGGCATCGCCACGCTGGAGGCGTACCGGCACATGGGCCTGACGGCCATGATGATGCTGGAGATCATCCTGCGCGGCATTTCCAAAGGCTACCTTACGGCCGAGGCCTCCTGGGTGCTGGAAGACAATGTCATGTCCAACCGCACGATCCAGAACCTGCTGGCGCCGCGGTTGTACAAGACGTACCGGATCTACGAGAAGGCGATCGGTCAGACCCATTGACGATTGGACGCGGCCCAGAAATAGGGGCTGGGTGCCGTGGAGGATTTCGCATGAAGGTCAAGGAGACGAACGAAAATGGTGCGGCGGCGCCTGCGGACAATGCCTTGTTGGTCTTCAACCCCGGAGGGGTTGAAACAGCTCCAGCCCCGGGTTGGCGAAGACCGCGAAGCGGACGAGCCTACCCGGGGGAACCGGGCGCAATTATCCCCCCTACCCCGGCAGGGGTTGAATACCGGCATCTGGGAACAATTCTGCCCGCCGTTGTGCTATTCAACCCCTGCCGGGGTAGAAACTTGCGCTGACGCCACCCAGGGTAGCCTCGCCGTGCTCGGCAACCCTGGGCTGGAGCTATACAACCCCTACCGGGGTTAAGAAACCAGCAGTCTGGAGCGATCGGCCGGGGGCGGTCGGCACGTGCCTTCGTGCGAAATCCCCCGTGGCTGCGTTCTTCTGCAGCCACGCGTCAGCGGCAGGTAGCCCCTATTCCGGGCGCGCCCTGGCGGCTGCGACAGGCTCCTCCGTTCCCGGCTACCGTAAGGTCATCCTGATGACGCGTGGCTGCAAAGAGATGCAGCCACGGCACCCGGCCCGGTGATGAAGGGGTCCGGGAATTTCCATCGGGTAGGCCGGGGCCTCACGGCCCCGGCCTCCCACACCAC
>PMYD01000106.1 GCA_003171335.1 Phycisphaerales bacterium | reverse complement strand
TTACAAAGTAAGATTTACAGTAGCACAATATGTTGTATGTCTCCGTTGATGTACCGCAATTTATGGTAGTTCCCCCGAAAATATTCTTGACTTAGAGGGCTCAGAGCGCGGATAAATTAGAAAAGAAAAGCGTTGTTCAGCCGCCAGGAAAGGCGGGACCGTGGCCCAGTTAGAAGAGCTTGTTCTGGAGTTAGCGAACAGATGCCCGCTCTCGTGCAGGCACTGCTCATCTCAATCTGGACCACGTTGTCGCCAAGCTCTTACATCTGATGTAGTTCTGCACTTGATTGAAGACGCGCATCGCGAGGGCGCAAGCCAGATTAGTTTTGGAGGCGGGGAACCCACGAGTTGCGATTTATTCTTTTCCGCCCTGATGCTGACCCAGTCTTTAGGGATGCGCAGCGAGGTTTTCACGTGTGGGGTGGGCTTCTCGGATCGAGATCAACCTTGCCCGCTTTCGGTAGCGCTTATTGAAAAAATGGCAGCCGTGCCGAATCTGAGGCTGATTTTCAGCTTTCACGGCGCTGACGAGCTAACGCACGATTCGATAACAACCGTTGCTGGAAGCTTCAGCTACACGCGTTCCTCTCTAGAAGCTTGCTTGGCTGCAGGATTGGCTTGTGAAGCCAATTTCGTTCCTCTTAAGCCCAATGCCCGAGCGCTGGAACCCTTGGCGCTTCTGCTCGCTCGAAAAGGTGTCTCCAAACTGAGCATCTTGCGCTTTGTACCACAGGGGCGTGGCCTAAGCAATGCAGGAGAATTGTTGCTTAGCCGCGAAGAGGAAACCCGTTTCCTCGATGAGCTCGTTCAGCTTCGCAGCCGGCGTATCCTGGAAATCCGTACTGGCTCTCCCTTTAACGGGGTAGTGCCAGGTTCTTTGGTGCCGTGTCGTGCTGGCACAGGCAAACTGGTCGTTCAGCCAGATGGCAACATAATTCCATGCGAGGTTTTCAAGCAGCAGGAACGCCGGTCATGGGGCTTGAACATCTACAGACACAGGCTGGGCGACGTGACAAAGTCGACCGCGCTCTGCACATTACGACATTCGTTAGATGAACTTGGCAACTTAACGTGTCCAATCCATGGCGATTGCGGTTCCCTTCCCCTGGAGAGCATGACAGATGGCCTTTCCCGACGTGAAGTTCGAGTTTGACGACAAAGATGTGGACCTAATTGCCTATCTAAAGGCAGGTAGGCAGAACTTTACATTCTTAAGAAAGCCCACCCTTAATCAAATCAAGAAGCTGGCAAGCGAAGAGTTAGACCAGTGCAGAAGCGTTTTGAACGAATTGTGGCCGAAGGTTATAATAGACGCCTTATTGAAACTTAGGGAAACTGATGGGGAAATCGTAGAAGCTAACAGTATAAAGCTAGGTGAGCGAATCCCGCCCCGGCGCTGGAAGCTATTGAAAACCTTCTTCCACGAAGAATCTCTCAGCAGAGAAGAGGTGACCACTGTCTTCAAGGCCTTTGCCGATTTCGAAACCATTCTGTACGGTGCATCGCCAAAGAAATATCGCGATCACTTAGCACACGTGTTCCGCGTTTGGATAAGTGGTCATGGGCTAATCAAGAGACATTTCGCCTTCAAGTTAACCGCACCGGGATCGCATGATTTGCCTATCACGGCGGGTGAGTGGGAATGTATGTGGGCACTAGCTGCCCTATGTCACGATCTTGGCTATCCAGTTAGATATATCGAGAGCATCAACCAAAAGGCGCGAGAGGCATTTCGAGGTCTCGGCCTGCTTCCAGCTGGCGATTTGCAATTTCGCTTCTCTCCACAAGCCCGTCTCTTTCACGATGCAATGATCAGGTTTATGGCCTCGACCCCTGTGAAAGCACCATGCCTTCGCACTGAGCAAACTCCTAGACTGCACCATGAGAAAAGCACAGAAGAGCGGTATGTTTCGCATCTGCAGAACAAATACTACGTAAAACTGCTCCAGTCCTTTGATGACCTAGACCACGGCATCATTAGCGCACTTCTGATCAGTAAGTGTCTCGTGCACTTCCTGGAGTCAGATCTCTGCCATGATCCCTGGAAACCGTTGACATCTGAGGCCGCTAGACAATGTATAATGCGCAGAGAAATCCTCAGGGCTATCGCTTTTCACTCCTGCCCCGAGGTCTACCATGTGCAATTCGATACTCTAGCCTTTGTGCTTTACATATTGGACGAGATTCAAGAATGGGGCCGTCCAACGCTAGACGAACTTCAGACCAGAGAACAGAAACGAGTGACCTCCACTGTTGTTGAGTTCAAGCCTAAGCACATATCCGTAGCGCTCAAGTATAAGAGGCGATGGACAAGAAAAGACTTACCCGATCTCGAAAACAAGCTCAACCAGTTACACAAACGAGTTCGATTAGGAGCCGACACATATGTTAGCGAAGATCAACATCTGGAATTCAGAATGGAAGATTCTGCAGGGAAGAAAGCTTATTTTCTTCTAAACAAACAAAGAATATCCAGACATGTTCCACCAAAGAAGAGTTTACCTTCCAATGCATGAAGTGCGATGGTATGGTCAAGTCGTCCCTTTCGTTGATCTTAAGGTAAGGGCGTTGTGCCGCCTACCTTACCAAGGACACCCGGGCGGTTGTCCAAATTGGGGCAAGAGAAACACCTGTCCCCCCGATAGCGCAACGCTTTGGGAAATAATCGATGAAAAGGCACCCGTGTATTGTATTGTCTCAAAATTCGACTTAGGAACGCACACTAACAAGATGCGCGGGCTGCATCCAGAGTGGTCGGAAAAGCGGCTCCGCTGCTGTCTCTACTGGCAGGGCGTAGCCAGGAAATCTCTTAGAAACAAGGTTGCCGGCTTTCTTCAGAAACACCCGGGACTCCGCGCAGTGTACTGTCCAGAGGGAGCTGGTGTTGACGTTACCCGCACGTTATCGCAACTTGGCATTTCACTCGAATGGCCGCCGCTTTACGTTGCTTGCCAGGTTGCATTAGTCGGCACCCCTATCGCGCAGTGAAATTCGCGATTATTCTGGCAACACTTTAGTGGCATTCATTCCTAGCGAGTATCCTGGTGATTCTTTGGACTCGTCGTAAGCAGCATCGCCATAAGTAGCGCCGCCAAACCGGCCAAGGCGGCCCCGATACCAAAGGCCCAGCCCTCGCCGATGCGGTTCCAGAACACGCCGAACAGCAGACTGGCCGGCAGCAAGGCCAATCCCACGGCCCCGTCAAAAACGCCAAACGCCACCCCGCGCTGGCCGCTGGGCACGAAATCCGCCACCAGGGCACTTTGCGCGCCTTCCGTCATGCCGTAGTAGAAGCCGTACACCAGGAACAGCGCCCAGAACTGCCAGGCCTGCTGCACCAGCGCCATGCCCAGGTACACCAGGGCGTACACCAGCCAGCCGGCGATGATGATCGGCCGGCGCCCCAGCTTGTCCGACAGCACGCCGCCGGGGAAGCTGAAGATGATCTTGGAAACATGCAGCAGCACCCACAGCCCCAGCACCGACAGCAGGTCCATGTGGAACCGCGAGCGGCCGTGCGCCAGCAGGAACAGGTCCGAGCTGTTACCCAGGGCAAACAGCGTGGCGATGCCCACGTACCCGTAAAACCGCCGGGGCAGCGCGCGCCAGCCCACGAAGGAGCCCTTGCCGCTGGGCTTGCCGGACGTGGGGGCGATCTCCCGCACCTTGCCGATCAGGCAGATCATCGCGGCGATGCCCGGAACCAGCGCGGCCCCAAAGAGCCAGCGCATGGCGTCCATTTCCCGGTCAGAAGGTTTGCCCGTCATGCCGTGCCACAGGCCGTGACCCAGCAGGAGGAACAGCAAGCCGGCCGCCACAATCGGGCCCAGCACCGCCCCGAAATGGTCCATGGAGCGGTGGAAGCTGAAGGCCAACCCGCGAACATCCGGGCCGACCGAATCGCTGATCAGCGCGTTGCGCGGCGAGGTGCGGATGCCCTTGCCGATGCGGTCTCCGAAGCGCAGGCCCACCAGGTGCCCGCCGGTCGTGGCGAAACCCATTAACGGCCGCATGATCGTGGAGATGCCGTAGCCGATGATGACCAACGCCTTGCGCTTGCCGATGGAGTCGCTGATGCGGCCGGAGAAGATCTTCAGCACGCTGGCGGTGGATTCGGCCACACCTTCCATCAGTCCCAGGTACAAGGGCGCCAGCCCCAGGGGCACCAGCCCGAAGATGAACACCGACAGCAACGGGTAGATCATCTCGCTGGAGAAATCGGTGAACATGCTGACCAAACCCATCATCAACACGTTGCCGCGGATCACGCCGCGCCAGGTGTTGGCCGGGGCGGGGTCAGCGACGGTTTGCGGCGGCGTCGACATTTACGGCTCCTTCTGTTTTGCCCAACGTTGACTTCCCGCGGCCAACGGCTACTATCCTGTGCCCGCCATTTAAGGCATCGGGGCCTGCTTCGTAAAGCCTTACGTGCGCGAGCCGTCTAGTTTCGCGACTCCAGCGATGGGAGATACTTGTGATGACCCAGCCCATTTGCCCTGGGCGCCGGCGTGCGTTCACGCTCATCGAGCTTCTGGTCGTGGTGGCGATCATCGGCATACTCGTGTCGATTCTGCTGCCGGCGCTGGGGCAGGCGCGGGCCCTGACTCGGCGCGTGCTGTGCGGCGGCCAGCTTCGCCAGGTGCACATGGCGGTGACGATGTACGTCCAGGAGTACCGCGATACCTACCCGTGCGCGCAGGACCCGCTTTCCACCAATCCCTTCTACTGGCTCTGGATGGGCCGCGGCTGGCGGCGCCTGGTGCAACCGTATTTCAACACCACCGTGGATAAGAACAATCCGTCCATCCTGTACTGCCCGGATGACCCGGCCGATCCCAACCAGTACGAATCCACCTCGTACGCCTACTCGATGGCTTTCTATCACGATCCCGATCAGATCAACGCCGCCGCCAGCCCGGCCGCCACGTATTCCAACGCCCAGCCCTGCCGGCCGCAGCGTGAGTCGGATGTGGCCCACCCCAGCACCAAACTGCTGATCGGCGAATGGACCAGCAATCATCAGCCCGTGCCCGGCGATGGCGGCTGGTGGTGCTGGGAGGGCCGGCGGGTCTTTCTGCTGGCGGATGGACAGGTCAGCTACCTCGAAACTCGCAAGATCCGGCCCGCCCGCGATGGTTTTCCCGATGCGAATCTGACGATCGACGGGATCAAGGGGCACGATCTGTAAGGCAGGCACGTCCGAAGAAGAAAGCGAACACAAAGACCACAAAGACCACGAAGGACACGAAGAAGGCAAGAGAGGGTAGGGTCAAGAGAAGACGATCAACATCCGGATTCTCTTAAACCTTCTCTTCTTTCTCCTCTTTGTGTTCTTTGTGATCTTCGTGCTCTTTGTGTCCGCCGTTTTCTGCGACCGGCCCCTCCGCCTTGCGGACGATCCGCCGCACGGCATACGTCCTGGCGGCGGTGGCTTCGAAGTATACGCGCATCAGCAGTTCGCCGATCAGCCCGGTGGAGATGAACAGCAACCCGGCCATCATGGCCATCAGGCCCACCGCCATTAACGGGCCGTGGGTGGTGAAGAGGTTGAAGCTTGCGCCGGAGCACAAAGCCACGATCTTGCGGACAAAGCCGTAACCCAGGATGCCCCCGCCGGTCACCATGCACAGCATGGCGGCCTTGCCGAAAAAGTGCAGCGGCCGCGTCAGGTAGCCGCTGATGAACTGGAGCATCAGCAGGTCCATGGCCACGCGGAAAGTTCTTCCGATGCCGTAGTTGCTCTTGCCGGCCTTACGGCGGACGTTCTTGATGGGCACCTCGCAGATACGGGCGCCCAGGCGGGCGCAGACGGCCGGCACGAACCGGTGCATGTCGCCATACAGCCGCACATCCTTGAGCACCTCGGCCCGGTAGGCCTTGAAGGTCGTGCCGAAGTCGTTGAGGTCCACGCGCGAGACCTTGGCCAGCAGCCGGTTGGCGATCCGCGAAGGCAGCCGGCGGCTGAAGAGGCCATCTCCGCGCCGCCGCCGCCAGCCCGAGGCGATGTCGTAGCCTTCCTCGATCTTCTCCAGCAGCAGCGGAATCTCATATGGGTCGTGCTGGAGGTCGCCATCCAGGGCCAGGATCACGCCGCCGGCGGCTTGGTCGAAGCCCGCCTGGAGCGCCGTGGTCTGGCCGAAGTTGCGCCGCAGGTCGATAAAACAAACCCGCCGGTCCTTCAGGGCGATCTGCTCGAGCACCTCGGCGGTGCCATCGCTGGAGCCATCGTTGACGAAGATCATCTCGTACGGCTGGCCGCGCCGGTCCATCACGCGGTGGATCCGCCGATACAGCTCCTCGACTACCGGCCGCTCGTTATAAAAAGGCACGACGACGCTGACAGCCGGCCGTGCGGCCGCATCGCTTCCAGCGCCGTCATGAGCCAAGTTGGCCATAATGCACAAGCTCCACATTTTCGCGGCGGCTGAAGGCCTGGCGCACGGCCGGGTCGCACAAGGCCTCCAGCTCCAGTCGCCGGCTGGCCACCAGCCGCGTCTGACCGAGGTCGAGGTCCTCGGCAAAACCGGGATGCACCATAATCTCCATCAGCCCTTCGCTCAACCGCTCGGCCGCCAGGATCAGCCAGGCGGCATCGATACACCCGGTGTGGCGGATGCCCCAGGTTCCCCTGGTGGGCTGGAGAACCCGGGCTGCGCCCGGTACAAGCCAACCCATCATACGAAGAAGTGCCGCCGTTCGCACCTGTTTGGCCGGTGCGGCTGGCCAGCGGCCCGGCAATTGCTCTACCGGCCGCCGCAGGTGCGGAATTCCAAACTGCCGCGCCAGCCGCGCCACGCCCGCCGCCACTGGCCGCCAGGCGTGGACGTGGCGGTGGCTGTCCAGGTGCGTGGGGCGAATGCCGAGTTCCCCAACCCGGCGGATCTGGGCCTCGAACTCGGCCAGCACCGCCGCCACCGTGCCGCGCCGGCGGATGCAGCGGGCGATCACGTCGGGGCCGGTGAGGCGCATCACGCCATCGGAATCGGCCAGCGCCTCGGCCGCCTGCTCGGTCAGCGGCCGGCCCTGGCAGGCGTTCAGGTGCACGCCCACGCCCAACGTGGGCAGCGCGCGGGCCAGTTCGGCGGCCCGCGCGGCATCGGGCATGTTGGCCGCCAGCGTGGTCGAGGTGAGCACGCCCTGCCGGTGCGCCTGGAGAATCCCATCGGTCACGCCGGCCGACCAGCCAAAATCATCGGCATTGATGATCGCCCGGATCGGCATCAGGTTTTCTCGTCGCTCAGGTGGCATGCCCTCACGTCGATGCCCGCCCTAGCGGGCAGCGGCGGGTGGGCATGTCTTCCGCGAAGAGAGGTCCCCCCGACTGCCCATGCCCGCTCGCCTGCCGCCGCTAGCGCGTCGGCCGTCGTGAGGGCATGCCACCTGTTATTCCGCATGGTTCGAGTCCTCGGTCACGGCCGCCGCCGGCCGGCGGTGAATGAAATACAGGTTGCGCAGGTACACGATCATGTTCAGGCTGAAGCCCGCGATGAGCGGTAAGCCTTTGTGCGTCTCCGTGTGCGCGGAGTATGTCAGATGGATCGAGTACGTCAGCATGATCAGGCTGCCGATGATCGAGAAGTACCAAAATGCGGTCGGCACAACGGACTTCTTCCTGCGTTCGGTGGCGATCCACTGGATCAAGAAGCGGCCGCCGAAGAAGAACTGACCGACCCAGCCGACCAATTCCCAGATGGTTTCTGCGTTCATGTGCATGAGCAAGCTATTCCTGATTGGGTAGAGAGGGATGGATCATGTCTAACGATTCCGGCTGGCGCTGAAGCAGTTGCCAGGTGCCTTCCTGGAGCGAGATCTTGTACGTCACGTGAAAATCCTGCGCCTTGAGCCGCTCCAGCATGGCCGGCTGGTCGCGGTCGCGCCCGGCCAGCAGGATGCTGCGGACTTGGAGGTCGATGGTGCCGCCGGGGGCGATAATCCGCATGGGGCAGCGAACATAGTAGAGAAAAGGCGCGTACCCCGGGTGATACACATCCAGCACCTGGTCAGCGCCGACGCGCCGGGTGATGGCCGCCCCGGCCGGCCGGCGGGTTTCGCCGCGGGCGCGGAAGGGCCGGCTGTAGATCGTCAGTTCCATCGCCAGCACGGCCATCAGCACGCCCGTCGCCACGGTCAATGCCTGCCCGCCGGTCAGCATCGAGGGCCATGCGGCGACCAGGGCAACGGCCGCCAGGGCCAGGATGGCCACGAACACCCCGGCGGGATTTACACACTCCAGCACAATGAGGCTGAAAACCGCCACCACCGCCCCCGCGCTAAAACCGACCTGCACGGCCAAGCGCCACCAGCGGTCCGAGGCGATGGGTTGGCGATGCATCTCCAGCACGGCTGCCAGCGCCAGGGCCACACCGGGCAGTACCGGCAGGGCGTAGCGGGCCATGGCGCCGGGCATCATGCCCAGCAGCACAAAGCCGGCTGCGCTGCCCCAGCGCAGGGCGCGGAAGTACGGCATTTGAGCCGCCGGCAGCCGGCGCACGAAGAAATCCACCCACAAGAGCGGCGCCAGCAGGACAAAGGGCAGCATCAGCACCAGCGCGCGGCCGATCTGGAGGACCCAGGAGCCCCACTGGATGTGCCAGGGCAGCACGCGGGAACCAATCTGGTCGGACCACGTGCCGGTCATGGCATCGACATTCGTCTGGTGGCGGGCCAGGAGCACCCAGCCCAGGCACAGAACCAGGATCAAGGCGATGCCCGCCAGGTGGGCCGGGCAAAGCAGGTCCCACAGCCGGCGGCGGGAAAGCAGCGTCAGCAGAATGACCGGGTACACCGCCGCCGCCAGGAATGGGCCTTTGAGCAGCGCCCCGGCGGCCAGGAACAGGGCCGGCACAATCCACGTATCCCAGCCGCGCGGCCGCGCGGCATAGCGATACAGCCACCACACCAGGGCCAGGCCGGCAAACGCCGTGTACGGGCCATCGATTTCGATGAGCCGGCCGTTTTCCAGGATGCCCACGCTGCCCAGGAAAATCAACGCCGCCAGGAACTGCGCCCGCGGATTGAGAAACGGGCAGGGCAGGCCCGCCATCAGCCCCGCCAGCAGTCCCACCAGCAGGGCAGAGGGCAGCCGGGCGGCCCATTCCTCCTGGCTGCCGCAAAGCCGGAACGAGCCGGCGATGAGCCAGTTGATGCCCGGCGGCTTCTTGTAATACGCCTCCCCGCCGACCGACGGCAGGACCCACGCCCGCCAATCGTGGCTGGCCAGCATGGTCTGGGCGGGCATGATCCGCTTGGCCTCTTCGCTCTTGATCTCGCTGGCGCCCAGGCCCAATAGATACGTCGGGGCCCACAGGGCCACGATCACCAGCAGAAAATGCCAACGTCTCCACGGGCTCATCAGAGGCTCCACCGGCTTTGGCCGCCGGCAGGGGGAAATAGGAATGCGCTTTGGCGCCAACGCAAGGCGCCTACTTTATCCGACAGGTTCTTTACGGAGCAAGCATTCACGGGCCGCGGCGAAAAGAACGCGGCTAGGCGGCCTGTGAAATTCTGGCTTATTTCATTTGACATAATGACTTATGTTCCAAAAACCAGTTCAAAACAAGGCTTTTTCAGATTTAAGTTCTTTTAACACAAATGCTTATCTATAAACCCTTTCTTCATAAGGCCGCATGCAAAAGTGCAT
>PMYD01000049.1 GCA_003171335.1 Phycisphaerales bacterium | reverse complement strand
ATAGAGCAGGCGGACCCTGGGGGTGGATTGCCAATTGCCAACGGGTCAATTGGTTACTGGGTCAATTCGTCAATTGGCACACGATGCACCCAATCGACCAGTTGACGAATTGACGAATTGACGAACTGACTGATTGACCCCACCGGCAATTCCCCCCGACCCCGACCGGAGCTGCGTCCGGCCGGCGACTGTACCTTGACAAGTAAATAGCGACAATTGGCGCATCGGCAGCGCCTGCTCTTGCTTAGGCGAGGCGGTTTTGCTACCAAGGGCAGGTGAAAAACGGCTCTGGAGCACCTATGCGCAGCAGAATCCTGGCGTGGATGTTGTGTTTGGGCGTTTTGGCGATGGCACGGGCGGCCGCGGCCGCACCGCCGGCGGGCGGCATATCGCCTGGCGGCGGGGGGGCAGCCAGGCCGGCCGCACCTCCGATCAACCCGGCGCCGGCGGCACCTTCGCCGGCCCCCGCGGCTGCCCCGGTCGTACCGAACAGCGCGGTCTCGGCCGGCGGCTTGACCGCGGCCGTGGGCGGGCGGCGGACCTTCACGCTGCGCGGCTTTTCCATCTGCCCGCCCGCCGGCGCGCAGGAGGCCCCCAAGGGCGATTCGACCGATCTGGCGGCGTATAACGTCGTGGATTCGAACAGCGGGGCGGTGCTGATGACCGTGCGGATCGGCCACAATATCCAGGAAGCGCCGGAAAACAGCTCGCTGACGGAGTACGCCGGCAAGCTGGCCGCCCAGTTGGCCCTGGACCAGGATTTTCACAGCGAGGCGGCCACAGCGGCCACGGCAAGTGAGCCGGTTTCGGCCCCGCCGGCGGCCTTCACGACCACGGCGGCGGGCAAGGGGGCCATCGAGCTGCGCGGCGGCGTGGGCCGGGGCAACCTGCAGCGCTTCCGCCGCGATTACTGGGTGCTGATGGAAACATCGCCCAAGCAGTTCCTCTCGCTCCAGTTCACCGGCCCGGCGGCGCAGCGCGAGGGCATCCTGCGCAGCTCGCAGTCGGTCATGGCCACGCTTCAGCTTTTCGACCCCGTGCCGTTGCGCAAGAGCCTGGAGGCGGCCCGCGTCAACGCCGAGAAGCTGCTGGCCGGCCTGACCCGCGACAAGGTGCTTTCCGTGCTGGCGAAGTCGGATTACTGGCTGGCCGCGATGCGCGGCGAGCAACTGGCCGGTTTCGTGCACCTGACCGAATCCGTCGGTTACGAGGGACAGATTGAGGGTGTCAAGGTGGTGGTGCAGTCGGCGCTGATCGCCGATGACGGCTCGCGGCTGCTCAGCCGGCAGGACCTGTTCAGCTCCACCGATCGCGTGCTGGAGCGCTGGGAGCAGCGCAGCGTCACCCTGGGCCGCGACGGCAACGAGGTGGGCCGCAGCCGGCGGTTCGGCATGCGCCAGCACGACCAGCTCGAGGTGCAGACGGTGACCGGCCCGCACGACACGCTCTCGCTCTCTAAGCAGATTCCCGAAGCCATCTGCCTGCCGCTGGCGTTTTCGCCGCTGCTGCCGCGGCTGATCGACCGCACGCCCGGGGCGATGTACGCCCTGGCCCAGTACGACCCGGCCAGCGAGGATGTGGCCATGCGCGTGGTCCGCGTGGTGGGCCCGGGCAGCCTGACCCTGGGCGGCCAGACGTTCGCGGTGACGGAGATCGACGATCGCCCCGATGTGGATGGCCCGTTGACCAAGCTGTACGTGGATGCGTCGGCCCTGCCGCTGAAGTGTGTGATCACCGATGCAACCGGCCGGCAGACCCTCATGCAGCGGACCACGGCGGCGTTCATCGCCCAGCATTTCCCGACGGAACTCAAGCGGTTTGAGACGCCCTGAATGGGTGGCACAGGCTTTGGGCCTGTGGCTTTCTTCATTACGGACACAGGCTAAAAGCCTGTGCCACGGTGACAAGCATGGCGCAGTGCGAGCGGTTTGATGTGGCGATCATCGGCGCCGGGCCGGCGGGCCTGGCCGCCGCCCTGTACGCCAGCCGCGACCGCTACCGCACGCTGCTGCTGGAAAAGAGCGGCCTGCCCGGCGGGCAGATCATGCTCACCGAGCGGATCGACAACTATCCCGGCACCCCGCGCATCTCCGGCCCCGACCTGATCCAGGCCATGGTCGACCAGGTCCGCCAGTTCGGCACGGAGGTCTCCACCGGCCAGGAGCTGACCCGCCTGATGCGCGGCGAGGACGGCATCTTCCGCCTGGAGATCAACGAGGGCGAGCGCCTCTACGAGGCGCGGGCCATCATCCTGTGCCCCGGCAGCAGCTACCGCACGCTGGGCGTGCCCGGCGAGACGGAAATGCGCCAGGCCGGCAAGGTGAGCTACTGCGCCACGTGCGATGGCGCGTTTTACCGCGGCAAGGAAGTGCTCACCGTCGGCGGCGGCAACACGGCGGTGGAAGACACGCTGTACCTGGCCGGCCGGTTCGTCAAGCACGCCACGCTGGTGCATCGGCGGCGCGAGTTCCGGGCCCAGAAAGTGCTGGTGGAAGAGCTGTTGGATGCGGCACGCGAGAAGAACGTGCGCATCCTGGCCCCGTACGTGCTGACCCGGATCGTGCCCGATGCCGACGGCGGCCAGATCGACCACGTCGAGCTGCGCCACGTCGAGACCAATGCCGTGGAGCACATGAAGGTGGATGGTGTGTTCATCTTCGTGGGCATGGTGCCCAGCACGGCCTTTGTGCGAAACCTGGTGGGCATCAACGAGCTGGGCTACATCGAATGCGATCCGGTCACGCTGCGGACGAAGGTGCGCGGCCTTTTTGCCGTCGGCGACTGCCGCGTCAACGCCCCTATGCAACTGGCCACCGCCTGCGCCGACGGCGTGACGGCGGCGATGATGCTCAAGGAGTATTTTCGCAACCCGAACTGGTGGGACAGCGGCGGCGTCAAGCCGACGGGCATCTGGTAAGTGCGGGGGAGCCTCTAGACTAGATTTCCTGCTCGGTCTCGGCCACCTTGGGCGGGCGGGGTTTGGAGGCTTTGGGCCCGGCGGGCACCAGCAGCGCCTGGCCGCATTCCTGGCACACCACGCACTTGCCCCGACGGTCGATCGGCACGCTCAAAATCGTGCGGCAGCGCAGGTTGGGGCAGCGAATCTTGATCGTCAGATTCAGATTCATGTTCATACACAGACTCCAACGGCGTCCAGCACGTCTGGACGGTCTCATCGGCACGGCCCGGGGGCGACTTGAGAAAGGCCAGCGCGGCGGCAGGAGGTCCCGGATCGTCCGTCGAGGTCAGCGCGTCAATTTCTCAATTGGCCAATCTGTAAATTCGCTCGCGGCCGATACATCCTTTGTGGATAGGTTGTGAATCTCGGCCGTTTCCAATGGACTGTTGGCGCTTTTACGAATTGACCAAATGCTCTGATGCAGGCGCCGACGGCGCCATTTTTCTTGCCTTTGTGGGCGAACGTGAGAATATAGCAGCCGCACGTTTTTCGGCGCGGGCATGGATGCTCCGCCCGGCCGACCTTGCACTGGAAAAAGCATGGACAAGCTGATTATTCAAGGCGGCCGGCCGCTTCGCGGCGTCATTCCCATTCAAGGCAGCAAGAACGCCTGCCTGCCCATCATGGCGGCGACCCTGCTGGCGGAGGCCCCGTGCACGCTGCACGGCGTGCCCAAGCTGGCCGATATCGACGCCCTGGGCGTCCTGCTGGAAGAACTGGGCGTGAGCGTCGAACGGCGCCAGCGCACGCTGAAGCTGGCGGTGACCGACCGCTCCAACTGTCATGCCCGCTACGAGCTGGTGCGCAAGATGCGCGCCAGCATCTGCGTGCTGGGGCCGCTCTTGGCGCGCCGCGGCTATGCCCGCGTGTCCATGCCCGGCGGCTGCGCCATCGGCGCGAGGCCCGTCGACCTGCACCTGCGCGGCCTGGCGACCCTGGGCGCCAAGATCGAACTGGACGGCGGCGACGTCGTGGCCCGCTGCCAGCGGCTGCGCGGGGCCGAGGTGTTCATGGGCGGGCCGTTCGGCTCGACCGTGCTGGGCACCGCCAACGTCATGATGGCCGCCGCGCTGGCCGAAGGCACCACCATCATCGAGTGCGCCGCCTGCGAGCCGGAAGTGGAAGACCTGGCGAATTTCCTCAACGCCATGGGCGCCCGCATCCTGGGCGGCGGCACGCCGCGGATCATCATCCAGGGCGTGGAGTCGCTTTCCGGCTGCACGCACACGGTCATTCCCGACCGCATCGAGGCCGGCACGTTCATGTGCGCCGCCGCCATCACCAATGGACAGGTAAGCCTCGAGCCCGTTCGCCTGGACCACCTGATGGCCGTGGTCGATCGCCTGCGGGCCGTGGGCGTGTTCGTGGAGAAGACTGCCACGGGCGTGGAGATCTTCTCCGCCCGCCAGCTCGTGCCGGCCGATGTGACCACGCAGCCGTACCCGGGGTTCCCCACCGACCTGCAGGCCCAGTTCATGGCCCTGACCTGCCTGGCCGAGGGCAACAGCGTGATCACCGAAAAAATCTTCCCCGACCGCTTTCTGCACGTGGCGGAGCTGTCGCGCATGGGCGCCCAGATCCGCAAGGAAGGCCCCACGGCGGTGGTCACCGGCTGCAAGCGATTGATCGGGGCGCCGGTGATGGCCTCGGACCTGCGGGCCTCGGCGGCGCTGGTGCTGGCCGGCCTGGCCGCCGTGGGCCAGACGACCGTCAGCCGCATTTACCATCTCGACCGCGGCTACGAGCGGATCGAAGAGCGCTTGTGCGCCGTCGGCGCCGACATCCAGCGCGTGCCCGATGAAGTCGCCATCCCGCAACTGGCCGGGGCCGTGGCGTAAAAAGATAGTTAATCGGTTAATTGGTTAACTGGAAAAGGCGAAGAACAGCCCCGTTCCTTGCACTCCGGGTAACCGCCTAAAAACAGCCCTCCGTCATTCTCGCTGTCATCATCACTTTGCCGGCGTTCTCTCCTAAAGCGACCCCATCCCCTGGCCGATGTGCACGCTGTCACACTGCAGTCCAGGTGGGAGTACACCGGCAAGGATGCCGCCTCCGCCCAGCGCCGAAAGTGCGCGCTGGAGAGGCGGGTCAACGATCGCCGCGCTGGCGGCGCCTGCGCGAGGAAATGCATCTCGCCAGGCCCATCGGGCGGCGGCCGCGGCATCCTTGCTAAAGTGGCCCCCCTCGCCTGTCGATGCGGTGAGTGCCGATAGGTGCCGCCGCACGCGGGCGGACCGGATCGACATCCTGGGTCTTTCGCACTGGCGGCCGCCGCGTGAAGCCCGGGATGCACGAGATCAACAGGGCCCCGCAGGGGTTCCCTGGCGATTCTGCAGTGTACGGAAGCGTATTGCCTTGGTGGCAGTGTGACAGGCGTCGCCGAGCCCAGGGTCGGGCCGGCCGCCGCACCGGCAACGGAGTGTCCGGCTCACCGGGTGGAACCCGCCAACCGTCAGGTTGATGTTGCGGGGCGCCGCGAAGCGCCGGACAGGGTCGGCCGCAGGGCCGGCCGGTAGTCATCACAACGTGCGACGGGCCGCACGAACGGCCGTCCAAGGAAAAATCGGGCCACGCCGCCCAATCCGGCTCGGGCCGGCCAGGGCGTCGGGCCCCAGGCTTGACAGCCACAGGAGAGTACTATGAGTCGCATCATGACCAACGTATCCGCCCTGATCGCAGCGCGGGTGATGAATGACAATTCCAACGCCTTGCAGAAGAGCCTGCAGCGGCTCTCCACCGGCTTGCGCATCAACACCGGTGCCGACGACCCGGCCGGCCTGGTCGCCAGCGAGGCCATGCGCGGCGACATGGCCGCCGTGAATTCCGCCCTGGCCAACGGTCAGCGCGCCACCTCCGTGGTCTCCACGGCCGAAGGCGCCCTGAACGAAGTGAGCGCTAAGCTCATCGACCTCAAGGGCCTGGTCGAGTCCTCCGCCAACACCGGCGGCCTGACCAAGGATGAAGTCAGCGCCAACCAGACCCAGGTGGACGGCATCATCGCCTCCATCAACCGCATCGCCAGCGAGACGAGCTTCCAGGGCATGAAGCTGCTCAATGGTTCGCTGGGCATCACCGCCAGCGCCACCGGCGGGGCGACCAACGTCACCGACATCGACGTCCGCAACTTCAAGCAGGCCGGCGCCACCGACGCCACGCTGAACGTGAAGTTGACCGGCTCGGCCAAGATTGCGTCGGCCGGCGCCACGGCCGCCGTGGGGGCCACGGCTCAGACGTACGAAATCACCGGCGCCAAGGGCACAGCCGTCTTTACCTTCCAGAGCGCCACCCAGGCCAACGTCGCCTCGGCCATCAACGCCATGTCGTCGGTGACCGGCGTGAAGGTCGCGGGCGGCAACCTGGTCAGCACCGATTACGGCTCGGATCAGTTTGTGCACGTGAAGCACATTTCCGGCGCCACCGGCGGCCTGACGGCCGGCAGCGGCACGGCCGGCACCGACGCCAAGATCAACATCAATGGCACCGTCGCCACGGTCTCCGGCCACAATGTCACATACCACACCGATACCATGGATCTGGCCTTCCAGGCGACCAGCAACCTGTTGAACGCCACGGCGACCAGTGAGACGATCACCATCAAGGCCGGCGGCGGGGCCACCTTCCAGCTCAGCCCCAACGCGGGCTTGACCGGCCAGGCCACCCTCAGTATCCCCTCGGTCTCCAGCTACCACCTGGGCACGCAGAGCACCGGGTTCCTCAGCGACATTGGCACCGGCCAGGCCAACAACCTGACTTCCAATCCGACCGGGGCCCTGAACATCGTCAATGCGGCCATCCAGCAGGTGGCCACACTGCGCGGCCGGTTGGGCAGCTTCGTGAATGACACGATTCAGCCCATCACCAACAGCTTGAACGTTCAGTTGGAGAACGTCACGGCGGCCGAGTCGGCCGTTCGCGATACCAATTTCGCCACCGAGACCTCCAACATGACCCGCAACCAGATCCTGGTCAGTGCCGCCAAGAGCGCCTTGGCCATCGCCAATGCCGCCCCCCAGGCCGTGCTGAGCCTGCTGGGCTAGCATTGCCGAGCGATGTAACTATCTCCCCGCCGCGGGCCGGTCGAACCTGACCGGCCCGCGGTGTTTTTAGAGGAAGGCTGGAGGCGCTGAAATCCTGCCCTTCCCAAACACCCGAGAGTAGGGCCGAGAATCGCAAGTTTGGCGAATCGCCAAGGTAGCTACCCTGGCCGAAAAGCTGCTTTAGAGCAGGTTAACAAATCGTGTAGCGATGTTCTTGCTGGAAATGGCCTAAAAACAGTCATTTTTAGGCCTTTCGACCGCTACAAGAAAAGCAAAAGTGCTCTAGCCTCCGCCAGGAGGCGTTTGATAGTAGCCCCGGCGCGCTGCCCCCAAGCGAGCGCCAGCGAGCGCGGGGGCGAGCCCGGGGTACAAGGGGCGCTCCGGAGAAAAAGAGCCCCGTCAGGGGCGATTGAACGGTGAAAATGGGGACGATATCGCGACCGTGCGTCTCAATCGCCCTGGCGGGCTCCCAGAGGAGAGCGATTTGCTTTCCCCAGGCTCGACCCTCGCTCGCCTGGCTCGCTCGGGTCAGCGCCAGGGGCTAATGGTCAAACGCCCTGGCGGGCTCAAGAACCGGAGGCAAGTCAGGCCGCCCTGAATCGTGTTCACTTCGAAATTCGCCATTCCTTATTCGATATTCGCCTTTCCGGCTTCTTCCGGCGTTCCTCCCGGTCTCCAGCCTCCCGCCTTCTCTTGCCCGCCGAGAAAGCTATACTGTGCGCCAGGCAACAAAAGGAGCGCACCATGCGGCGGACAACGATCCTGGCAGCGGCAATCCTGGCGGCGGCAATGTTCGCGCAGGCGGAGGATTGGCCCAAGTGGCGCGGGCCCCGCGGTGATGGCATCAGCATGGAGAAGAATCTCGCCACGCAATGGCCCAAGGAGGGTCCAAAGCGGCTGTGGTCCCTGCCCATTGGTACAGGCTACACCAGCCCCGTGGCCGTCGAGGGCATCGTGTACGCCTTCGGCCAGATGAACCGGCCGGCCGCGGCGGCGGCCTCGGCGCCCCAGGGCCAGCCGGGCGCGCCGATGCGCAAGACGCTCCAGGGCGTGCTCACCGCCATCCGCGCTGCCAGCGGCGAGATTGTGTGGCAGAAATCCTACCCCGCGCCGATGAACGTGGATCATCCCGGCATGCGCGCCACGCCCACCATCGAAGGCGATCGCATCTACACCTTCGGCGTCGGCGGCGACCTGGTCGCCTGGAACCGCTCCGACGGGGCGATAATCTGGCGGTGCAACGTGCTCCAGGAAACGCACAGTCAGCCCATCCGGTGGGGCTGCGCCTCCAGCGCGGTCATCGATGGCCAGCGCATCTACGTCCAGTGCGGCACGGGCGGCCCTACCGCCGTGGCCGTCGATAAGGACACCGGCAAGATCCTCTGGAAATCGCAGGCCCAGAGCGATGCCGGCTACTCCACCATCGAGCCGGTCGCCAGCGAAAAGGAGAAAATGCTGCTGGTGCTCGGCGGCGACCACTTCATCGGCATGGATACCGATGGCGGGAAAACCCTCTGGTCCATTCCCTTCGAGACCGAGTACAAGATCAACGCCTGCACGCCGCTGGTGCATGAGGACCGCGTGCTGCTCATCAACGAATACAAGCAGGGCAAGACGCTGATGCTCCAGCTTCGCGGCCGCCAGGAGCCCCAGAAGGTCTGGGAGGACACCGAGCTGCGCAGCCGCACAGGCACGCCCATCCTGGAGGGCGACAACTTCTACATCAACAACCGTGGTACCATCGAATGCCGCCGCTGGGCCGATGGCAACGCCGTTTGGCGCTGCCAGGACAAGGCGCTGGACTTGGGCCCGGTCGGCGGGCCCCTGGTCCGCGCAGGAGAGTTGATGATCGCCTACAGCGAGCACGGCCGCGTCAGTCTGACCAAAATGACCCCCGCCGGCTGCGAGCTGCGCGGCCAGGTGACCTTGTTCGACGAGGGCGAAACCTGGGCCACGCCGCTGATCTACGGCGGCCGGCTGTATGTCCGCGGCAATAACGACCTGGTCTGTTTGGATATCGCCGCCAAGTAGTGGCCGTTCGGCAGCCCAAAGACGCAACACGAAGACCACAAAGATCACAAAGAACACCAAGAAAAGAAGAGATGTAAAGCCGGAAACTGCCCTGGGCCGTTCCACTTTCTTCTCTCTTTGTGATCTTTGTGCTCTTCGTGTTCATCCGTTTTTGGCGGCAGGACTCTCATCTCGGAGCCTCCTTTCTGGACTGCTGCTGCTGTCGTTCATGGGAACCATCGCCTGCGACAAGTCCCGCCATTCGCAGCCGGCCGCCTCGCGCCCGGCGACGCCGGCCGGTGCGGCCACCACGCAAGAGCCCGCACAAACCGCCCCAGCCGCGCCGCAGGTGCTGTGGCGATACGCGGCGACGGCCGGTTTTGAAACGACGCCGGCGGTCACCGGCGAATCGATCTTCCTGGGCGACCAGACCGGGACTCTGCACGCCCTGAATGCCACGACCGGCAAGCTCCGCTGGACCCAGCCCCTGGGCCGCCGGCTGACCAGCCCGCCGGTCGTTCGAGACGGCGTGGTGTACGTCGGCGACTTGGACGGCATCTTTCACGCCGTCGATGGCGCCGGCGGCCAGGAGCGCTGGACCTTCACCTGCCGCGGGGCCATCTGGGCCGCCGCCACGCTCATCGAGGGCGGGCTGCTCGTGGCGGATGAATCGGGCCAGGTCGTGCGGCTGGATGGCCAGGGGACGTTGCTCTGGAAATGGCAAGGCGGCGGCCGCATCAACGCCGCCGCGGCGCTCTGGCGCGACCAGGCCATCTTCGCCGGCTGCGATGGCGCTATCCACGGCCTGGCCCTGGCCGATGGCGCCGAGCGGCTGAGCATTTCCCTCGACGGCCCCGCCGGCGCCATGCCGCTGCTGATCGGCGATACGGCAATCATCGGCGTGGCCGGCGGCAAGATCCAGGCGGTCAATCTGGCCACCGGCAAGCAGGAGTGGTCTTTCGAAGGCCCCAGCGCCGACATGGTGTACGCCTCGCCGGTGCTGTGCGCCGAGGCGGTTGTGGTTGCCATCGGCGACCAGGTCGTTTCCCTGGACCAGGCCGGCGGCCGCCAGCGCTGGCTCTGGCAGGCTCCCGCCTCCATCGAGGCCGCGATGACGATTCAGGGGCAGCAGGTACATATCGCGCTTCTAGATGGTCACGTTTTTACGCTGGATGGCCAAACCGGCCAGCCCCGTGCCCGCTGGGCCGCGGGCGCGGCCATCTCCGCCGGCCCGGTGGTTCAGGGCGGGCGCATCCTCATCGCCGACCGCCAGGGCGTGGTATACTACCTCGCGGAAATTTTTTAACTCGCCTGCCCGGAAAGCCGGCCGCCGGCGGTAAAGCACGGGTGCGAATGCCAGAGCACGGTTGCGGATGCCAGAGATGTCGACATCGAATTGGACGGTCGTGTTGTCCGGTCCGCCGCGTGAATCGCTGGCCGATCACCTGGCCCGGCAGTGCGGCTTGGCGCTGCTGGTGATTCCCGACCTGTACGACCTGCCCGCCGAGCACCCGGCCCTGGCGGCGATGCAGCAAATCGCCGGGCCGATCTGTTTTGTCTCGGACTATCTGCCGCGCGCGGTGTATTGGATGCTCGCCTGGCGCGGAATCCGCGGCCGCCGCGCCGATTGCCCCCAGACCCGCACCACCGGCCGGCCAATCCACGCCGTGTGCATCGCCGGCGCCGACGACCATCAGGCCGCCGAGCGCGTGCTGGCCGTGACCGGCCAGTCCGCCGGTCCGGGCAGCATTCGCCGCGTAGTGGATAGCCCCTCCAAACGCTGGTACCCGGTCATCGACTTTGACCGCTGCACCTCCTGCCTGGCGTGCGCGGAATTCTGCCTCTTCGGCGTGTACGAGGCCTCGTCCGCCGCGGCGATGCGCGTGGAGCGGCCGGACTCCTGCAAGGGCGGCTGCCCGGCGTGCAGTTTCACCTGCCCGGCGGGGGCCATCATGTTTCCGCGCTACGCCCCCGGCGGCGCGGTGGCCGGCGAGGATGCCGGCACGCCCGAGCGGCTCGAAGGCGACGCCCTCCGCCACGCCGCCCGCCAGAGCATCGGCCAGTGGGCGCCCCGGCCCGATGCCCCAGCCCAGCGCGCCAAGCTGGATAAGACGGTGGATGAGTTGGAGAGTTTTTAGAACAACGAACGTTTGAAATGTCGTATGCCCGCTTAGCCTCCGAAAGAGGCGTCTGGAAGTAGCATGACAGCGCTAGTTTCACTTTCGATGTTCAAGAACCTTAGGAAACTCGCACAACGACTCCGAACGGTCCGACGGAGAAATAAGGACTTACGATCAAACTAGCGCTGTCATGGTAGCCCCTGGCGCTGCCCTGAAGCGAGCGGTAGCGAGCGCAGGGCGAGCCTGGGGTAAGGCTTCCAAAAAAAACAGAGCCCGTCAGGGCGAATGAGTGCTCCGCCATGCAGGAACATGCTGAAAATGTCGCGATTCAGTCGCCCTTCCGGGCTCTTGGGAGGGGCCGCACATTACCCCAGGCTCGCCGCTCGCTGCTAAAACGCTCGCGGCATCACCAGGGGCTACTATCAATCGCCCTGCGGGCTCGAAGGCCAATGCAAAGCCTAAACGAATTTGAGATTTGCAATCTCCAAGGTCAGAGGTTCTCCATTGTCTGACGCCTCCGCCCAAGCCGGCCTGCCCCTCATCCTGACGGCCGACCAGACGCTCTTGGCCGACTACCCCACGCTGCTGGATGGCATGATGGGTACGGTGCAGACGACGGTCGTGCCCGAGATGCTCATGCGGCGAGTGCTGTCCCCGGCGATGCCCTGCCAGGGCGTACGCGCGGTTCGCGGGCCGCTGGGCCTGCGCCGGTTGGAGGCGGTGCTGCGCCGCGCGGGCTGGGCAGAGCGGGATGTGGCCATTGTGCCGCCGCACAGGTTGAAGGCGGCCATCGGGCCGGCCACGCGGGTGGTAGCGCTCTCCAGCGGCGATCCGCTGGGGCTGGGAATGACCAGCACGACGATGTCCGCCGCCACGGGCGGCCAGCCGTACACGCAGCGCTGGTTCGCCAAGCTGTGCGCGCTCTTGCGCCGCCGGCGGCAGTCGGGGCTGAACTTCCGCATCGTGGCCGGCGGCCCGGGCGCCTGGCAGCTCCAGCAGCAGCCGGCGGCCGCGAGGGAACTGGGGATCGACACGGTCGTCGTCGGCTATGCCGAGCGCGATCTGCCGGCGCTGATGGCCCGGTTCGCCGCCGGCGAGCCGGTCGGGCCGGTCGTGACGGCCGCGGCGACTGGCCCCGGGGAGATCCCGCCTATCCTGGGGGCCACCGTGATGGGCGTCGTCGAGATCAGCCGGGGCTGCGGCCGGGGCTGCGGGTTCTGCACCTTGGCCGAAGAACCGGTCTCGCACTTGCCCATCGAGCAGATCGTCGCCGATGCCCGGACCAACATCGCCGGCGGTGCGGCGGCCATCAGCCTGATCGCCGAAGACCTCTTCCGCTACGGCGCCGGCGGCGCTAAGCCCGAGTGCAGCCGGCTGATGGAAATGCTCGCGGCGGTCCGCGCGGCCGAGGGCCTGCGGATGATCCAGGTGGACCACGCCAATGTCTCCTCCGTGGCGCAGATGAACATCTCGGAGCTGCGCGAGATCAACCGCCTGCTGCGCGTGTCGCCGCGCCACCGGCACGTGTGGGTGAACCTGGGCGTCGAAACCGCCAGCGGCGAGCTCATGGCCGCCAACGGCCTGGCGGGCAAGATCAGCCCGTTTGGAGCCGTCGATTGGCCCGAACTGTGCAACACCGCAGTGCGGCGGCTCATCGAGGCGGGCTTCATGCCCATGGCCTCACTCATCCTGGGTCTGCCCGGCGAGACGCCCGGGCACCTCCGCCAGACGATGGACCTCATCGAGCGCTGGGCGGGCCTGCCCATGGTGGCGTTTCCCATCTTCTACGTGGCCGTGCGGCCGGAGGAGCGGCCCTTCGAAATCTCGCGCATGAGCGAGCTGCACTGGCGGCTCTTTAGCACCTGCTACGACTTCAACTTCCGCTGGATTCCGCCGTTGATTGCCGACAACCAGCGCGCCGCCGCCGCCCCGCGGTCGCGCCGGCTGTTCATTCAGATGGCCGGCCGCGGCCAGAAGCTCCAGTGGAAGTGGCGGCTGTGGCGGGCGATACGCAGGGCGCGCCGATGAATCCCAACCGGGCACGCTGGCGGGCGGTGCATGCGCAGCTTCGAGGAAGGCTGCTCGCCGCGCGCGAGGGCCAGGCCTTCTGGCTGGGCCGCCTGGCCGACTCCGCCCTGGCCACCGCCACCGCCGTGGCAGCCCTGGCCGCCGCGAGGCGGGCCGACGATGCCGACGCGATCGCGCGCGGCCTGGCCTGGCTGGCACGCACGCAAAATGCCGATGGCGGCTGGGGCGACACGCCGCAAAGCCCTTCCAATCTGCCTACCTCGCTGCTGGTGCTGGCGGCGCACAAGCTGGCGAGGAAAATGCCGCCGCCGGCGGGGGTCGCCTACGTGGATGTCCGGGGTGGCGAGGGCGCCATTAGCGGCCTGTACGGCGCGGACCGCACCTTTTCCGTGCCCATCCTCACCTGCTGCGCGATCGCCGGCCTGGTGGATTGGTCAGCCGTCGAACCGCTGCCCATGGAACTGGCGGCCCTGCCGCGCCGGCTGTTTCCCCTGCTGGGCCTGCCCGTCGTGAGCTACGCGCTGCCGGCCCTGATCGCCATGGGGCTGGTCCGGCACGCCCGCCTGCCCAGCGCCAACCCGCTCGTGCGGCTGGTGCGCTCGGCCGTAACGCCCACCGTGCTGCACCGCCTCGAAACGCTTCAACCCGCCGGCGGCGGGTTCCTCGAGGCGGTGCCCCTGACGGCATTTGTGGCGATGAGCCTCGTGGCCGCCGGCCAGCGCGAGCACCCCGTCGTAAGGGATGGACTGGAATTCCTACGCCGCAATGTTCGCGCGGAGGGCTGCTGGCCGATCGACTCCAACTTGTCCATCTGGAACACGACGCTGGCCATCGCCGCCCTGGCCGGCGGCGATGAGCCTGCGCGCGACTGGCTGCTCGACCGCCAGCTCCAGCGCCGCCACCTGTACACCGGCGCTGCCCCGGGCGGCTGGGGCTGGTCGCACCTGGCCGGCAGCGTGCCCGATGTGGACGACACCGCCGGCGCACTGGTGGCGTTGAGCTATTTACCGCCAGGGCCGCGCACCGCGGAGGCCGCCCAGCGCGGCCTGGTCTGGCTGCTGGATGTGCAGAACCGCGATGGCGGCTGGCCCACCTTCTGCCGTGGCTGGGGCAAGCTCGAGTTCGACCGCAGCGGCTGCGACCTGACGGCCCACGCCATCGCGGCCCTGGCATCCTGTCAGGTGGCACAGGCTTTCAGCCTGTGGCCGGCCGAGGGCAAGCGCCTCTCCCGTCGCATCCAACGCGCCTGTGCCGCCGGCGGCGACTTCCTCTGCCGCCACCAGCGGGCCGATGGTTCATGGCTGCCCCTGTGGTTCGGCAGCCAGAAAACCGCTGACCAGACCAACCCGGTCTTCGGCACCGCGCGTGTGCTGCGGCATCTGCGGGTGGCCGAAGAGCAAGGCGAGGCCATGGCTCGCCAGCCCGCCATCCGTGCGGCCGTCGCCCGCGCCATCGCGTATCTTCACAACGCTGCGCATGCCGAAGGCGGCTGGGGCGCGGCCGCGGGCGTCGAGCCGACGGTCGAAGAGACGGCCGCCGTCGTGGAGGCCCTGGCCGGCCGGCCGGGTCTGGAGCAGGAGGGCAGTATCGCCCGCGCGGTCGACTGGCTGTGCGACCGGGTGGAGGCGGGCCAACTCGATTGCCCCAGCCCAATCGGTTTGTACTTCGCCCGGCTTTGGTATCATGAGCGGCTGTATCCGCTGACCCTGGCTGTCGCGGCGTTGCGGCAGGCCACCGCGGCCGCACCGACGGTGCGGGAGGATGAGTGAGAGAAGAGATGTCGCCCGCCAACTCGCGCGCAATCCGCCGCTTCGGCCCGCGCGCCAACACGCCCCAAACCGCCGCGCTCAAGCGCGTGCCGGAGGATTTCGCCGTTCGCCAGCGGCTGCGCCAGGCGGGCCTGGACGCCGCCGCCGCACTGCCGGGGGCCGTTGTGCCCAGCCGCCAGGAGCTGGAAAGCCAGGCTGAGCAACTGCTTGGGAAACTGGAATTGCCGCGGGCGTACCTGGCCTTCGCCATGGTCATGGTGGCCAACGGCTGGTGGCTGCCGCGGCTGCGAGGCATCAGCCCATCGCGCCGGTTGCTGCTGCTGCCGCGCTGTCTCGATGGCGCCGCCGGCGACGGGGCCGAACTGGCCGAGCTGCGCCGGCGTGCCCAGGCGGCCGGGTATCGCACGCTGGTGGCCGATGGCACCCCGCCGGTGGTGCGGGCGCTGGCTGCGGGCGGCATCGACGGCATCGTCGGCGTGGCCTGCATGGACAGCCTGGAGGCGGTGTTCGGCAAGATCTGGCAGCTCGGCCTGCCGGCCGTCGCCGTGCCGCTGCTGGATAACACCTGCTGCTCCACCACCGCGGATCTGCCCTGGCTGGAAGACTATCTCGAGACTCGCGACGCTTTCGCTGCCGCGGCCGCACCCGCCCAGATGACCAGCTACCTGGCGGCCCTCCGGCAGGCCGCCGCACTCTTTGAGCCGGCCGCGCTGGCGGCACTCATCGCGCGGGTCGAGCCGCCCGCCCACGACAGCGCGCTAAGCGAGACCGCCGACATCGCCCGCGCCTGGTTGGCCGCCGGCGGCAAGCGGCTGCGCCCGTTCATCACGCTGGCGGCCGCCGTCGCGATGGCCCCTCCGGCCGCCGGCCTGTCACCCTCCCTGGCGGCGCAGCTCGTGGCGCTGGCGGTGGAGGCCTTCCACAAGGCCTCGCTGGCGCACGATGACATCGAGGATGAGGATGAGCAGCGCTACGGCCAGCCCACGCTCTACCGCCAGTACGGACGGGCGGTGGCCATCAACGTGGGCGATTACCTGCTGGGGCTGGGCTACCGGCTGCTCTGTGCGGCGGGGCGCGAACTGCCGCCGGCGGCCGCCGCGGGCATTGTGGAGCAGATGAGCCAGGCCCACGTCCTGCTGGCCCAGGGTCAGGGGGCGGAGCTGGCCTGGCGGCGCGAGGGCGCGGCCATGCCCCGATCGGCCGAGGTGCTGCACTGCTACGCCCTGAAAACCGCCCCGGCCTTCGCCGCCGCGCTGTCGTGTGGGGTGCTGCTGGGGGGCGGCCAGAGTGGGGCTGTGCGGCCGCTGGAAATCTTCAGCCGGCACGTCGGCGTAGGGTTCCAAGTGCTCAACGACCTGTCGGACTGGCGCGATGACCTCCGCGCGGCGCGGCCGACTTATCTTACGGCCATCGCCGCCGAGGCCTGTACCGATGATGCGGCACGGGCTAAGCTATTGGCGGCGATTCGCGCTGCCGGCGGCAGTGCCGACGAGCCGCCTGTCGCCGCCGCGGCCGGCCGGCTCGAAGAACTGGGCGCCTTCGCCACGGCCGAAGCGCTCGTGGAGCGCCTGCGCCAGCGGGCCGGCGAACTGGCCGCCAGGCTAGAACCGGCCGCCCTGGGGCAATTGTGCGGATACTTGACGGAATTGATCCTGGCCTGATTGGGAAAGCGAGGCACATATGAGCGGATCTGTCAAAGCAGCGGGTTTCGCATTGGCGTTTGTTCTGGTCGCCAGTCTGGCCGCCGTCGCGGCTGAGCAGGCGGCTTCCACCAAACCCCAAGTCGGCACGACGACGGCGCCGGCCCCCGCCGAGGCCCAGCCGGCCGATTACACCTCTGCTGAAGTGGGCAGCGTGACCGTCGGCCAGGGCAAGCCCTCCGCCGACACCGAAACTTGGCCGCAGTTCCGCGGCGCCAATCGCGACGCCATCGCCACCGCCGCCAGCGTGAAAAAAATCTACCGCACCTGGCCCGAGGGCGGGCCCAAGGTGCTCTGGTCCATCGAGAACCTGGGCGAGGGCTACAGCGGTGCGGCCATTTTCGGCGGGCGGGTCTTCTTCCACGATTACGACAAGGCGTCGCGGCAGTGGTCCATCCGCTGCGTCTCGCTGGCCGATGGCCAGGAGATCTGGCGCTGGTCGTACACGCACGAGATCAACATCAATCACGGCTTCACGCGCACCGTACCGGCCACCGACGGCAAGACCGTCATCAGCATGGACCCCAAGCTGGTGCTGCACGCCTTTGACGTCGCCAGCGGCAAGCGGCTGTGGGCCATCGACTTGACGCGCAAATACGGCGCCACCATTCCCGGCTGGTACAACGGCCAATGCCCGCTGCTGGAGGGCGACCACATCATCCTCGCCGTCGGCGGCCGCAAGGTGCTCATGACCGCGCTGGATTTGCGAACCGGCAAGATGATCTGGGAAACCCCCAACCCGCACGGCCAGCCGGCGCCGCACTCCTCCGTGATGCCGTTCACCACCGCCGGCGGGGAGAAGGAGTACGTCCTGTCCACATTGAAGGGCGCTCTGGGCGTGCGGGCTTCGGATGGCGCCCTGCGCTGGGAGGCCCTGGGCGAGGCGGCGTACGCCCAGGCGACCAAGAAAGCCGATCCTGCCGAAAAGCTCAGCTCCGCGCTGGTCTCCATTCCCTGGCAGCCCAAGGTGGCCCAGGTGCCCTCGCCCCTGGACCTGGGCGCAGGCAAACTCTTCCTGACTACCGGCTACAAGATCGGCTCGGTTGCCCTGGAAATCCCCGCCAGCGATCCCCCCGCGCCCAAAGTGCTGTACTCGCTGGCCGGCCAGTCCAAGCCCGCTGACGATCAGGCCGCCGCCGACCAGGCCGGCGCCATCGAGCAGGGCGTCTTCGAAACCGACTGCCACACGCCGCTGCTGTATCAAGGCCACCTCTACGCCGTGGACCACGGCGTGGACAAGCACCAGGGCGTCTTCGCCTGTCTCGATCCCAATGGCAAGATCTTATGGCGGCACATGGACGTCCCGCTGAGCCTGGGCACCTCGCTCCTGGCCGATGGCCTGATCTTCCTGGAGGAAGGCAACACGGGCAACATCCGCCTCATCGCCGCCGACCCGGCCGGCTACCGCGAACTGGGCCTCAAGAAGCTCAACCTGGGCAACGATGCCTGGGGACCCATGGCGTATGCCAATGGCAAGCTCGTGGTCCGCGGCCTCACGAAGCTGGTGTGTCTCCAAGTGGGAGAGTAGATGCGCTTGGGAGCGTCAAATCCCAAGCTCCAAATCCCAAATTCCAAACAAATTCCAAGCACCAAATTCCAAACCTCTGCGCCAACCACTCCTCTGAAAGAGGCAAGACTCTCGGGGGCGAGTTTTGGAACCTTGGAATTTGGGATTTGGAATTTGTTTGGGATTTGGTGCTTGGGATTTGGGATTTCTCGCCGCCCTGATCAACAGGATGCCACTTGATAGGTTCTGCTCCTCCGACTTGCTAAACTATTCGGCATGAGCGACAAGTCCACGCGCCGCCAGTTCCTTCAGGGCTGTGCTCGCGCCGCCGGTGCGGCGGCGGTGGGGGCTGTTGCGCTCAAGCTGGTCAAGCGGGCCGATGCCGACAAAGTCTGGCAGCTCGATCCCAAGCTGTGCTCGGAGTGCGGCCTGTGTGCCACGCGCTGCGTGCTGAAGCAGTCGGCCGTGCGGGCGGTGAACAACTTCGACGAGTGCGGCTACTGCCGCATCTGCCCGGCGTACTTCGACACCACCAGCGAGGAGAAGGACGACGGCACGTTCACGCGGCTGGTGTGCCCGCGAAACGCCATACGCCGAAAGCTGGTGGGCAAGGCCGATCCGGCCGACCCCAACAACAACTACTACGAGTACACCATCGACGAAACCCGCTGCAACGGCTGCGCCCGCTGCGTCGAACGCTGCCAGCCCAACGCCGGCAACGGCGCCCTGCACCTCCAGGTGCGGCACGACCTGTGCCGCGACTGCAACCAGTGCTCCATCGCCGCCGCCTGTCCGCCCGCCGCCTTCTACCGCGCCCGCCTGGCCGATGCCCCCGCCGGCTACCGCCGCCGCGGCGCGGCCAAAAAGGGAGCCAAGGCGTGAGCGCATTCCAGGTGGGGAGTCCCGGCGCAAGTGCGTCCGAGGTGGGCAGTCCGAGCGCAAGGGTGTCCGAGGTGGCATGCCCTCACGCCGCCGGCCGCCCCGGCGGCCAAGGCGGGTGGGCATGGATGGCCAGGGTAACCCCATCGTCCACGCCAACCCATCCGGTGCTATCGCCCCCTTCGCGCTGGCTCTTGGCGGTGCTGTGCCTCGTGCTGGTCGCCGCACTAACCCGTCCGGTCCGCGCCCAGTTTCAGCAGCCCACGCCCGGGGCCGACGATGTCGGCGGCAAACCCACGCCCACTTACCCCGAGCCGCGCGGCCAGGTGCTGCGCGTGCTGGATATGGTGCTCCTGGCCGGCGGCCTGGGCCTGTCCACCTGGCTGGTGCTCAAGGTTCGCCGGCGGGCCTGGCTGATCGTGGCCTCGGCGGCGGCGGTGGCCTACTTCGGCTTCTACCGCGGCGGCTGCATCTGCCCGGTGGGGGCGGGTCAGAACGTGGCCCTCTCGCTGCTGGACCCGACGTACACCATCTCCATCGTCATCACGGTCTTCTTCCTGCTGCCGGTGGCGCTGGCGCTGTTCTTCGGGCGAATCTTCTGCGGCGCCATGTGCCCGCTGGGGGCCCTCCAGGACCTGCTGCTCATCCACCCGCTGCGCGTGCCGCGCTGGATTGATCGGCCGCTGCGCATCGTGCCCTGGGCGTACCTGCTGGCGACGGTGTACTTCATCGCCGGCGGCGTGGCCTTCCACTTCGCCGGCCGCACGTTCAACGGCACCGTTGGGCGCGACTTCCTCATCTGCCGCTTCGACCCCTTCGTGGACCTTTTTCGCGCGCTAAACCTTCGTGCGGCCGCCGGCCGGTGGCATGAGCTTTCGGGCCTGTGGTCAGGCGATGGTTCTTGGTGGCACAGGCTTTCCAGCCTGTGGTCAGGAGGGTGGCACAGGCTTTCCAGCCTGTGTTCCGGGCTCTTCGAATTCACCGGCCCAGCGTGGTTCTGGTGGGTCACCGGCGGCCTGATCGCCCTGGGCCTGGTCATCGGCCGGCCGTACTGCCGCTGGCTCTGCCCTTACGGCGCGATCCTGGGCCTTGCATCCCGCGCTGCCAACCGCTCCGTTACCGTTCAGCCGCGCGGCCAGGACTGCCGCCACTGCGGCCTGTGCACCCCATCCTGCCCCTTCGGCGCCATCGACGACTGCCGCGCCTCCGCCGCCCGTTGCCTGGCCTGCGCCCGCTGCTTCGCCTCCTGCCCCATGGAAAAGCGCCGGCGGCGAGCCGGGTGATTAAGACGGTCTTCAGCAGGATCAACGGGTGAAAAGGCTCCTCGGTGAACGCCCGCAAGCCGGGGCCCGCTTTCACCGGTTCATGTCCAGCCCGTCAAAAGCCTTCTGGGCTTCTTCGATACTGATGACGCCGTCGCCGTTGGTGTCGATCTGCGATCGCGCCGGGCTGTAGGGATTCGCCAAACTGGCGGCTGGGCCGATGCCCACGGCGTCAAGCCCCGATTTCGGGTAGTTTGACTGCCAGATGAGAAAGTCAACTCCATCTACAATCCGGTCCCCGTTGAAATCGGCTGTCGACCATTTGTTAGTGCCGGGATTCTGATTGTAATTCGACTGCCAGAGGAGAAAATCCACGCCATCCACCTTACCATCCAGGTTTCCATCCCCGGGGAAAAACTGCTTGGCCGTATTGCCGTCCGTCGGATTGCCAACCAGGTAGTAAAGCTTGAACCCATTATTAAGCTGGATCTTTCCCCCGGGCGCCATCACAAGGTTGCGCACGTAAACGGCTATGTGATTCGCGTCATGAAAGTTGTTCACCAGGTTGAGTGTCGTACCGTGCTTATTTGGATCGCCGTCTTGCCGGCCGACAACGAGCGTATTGATCACGAAGTTGGCCGCACTGAAATTGTTGTCCACGCCGCCAACAACCAGGTTCGGATCGTACGGTGCGCCCGCCACCTCTAAATTGATGGTCTCTGCTTGCGTGTTATTCGGGTCAAACTGGCATACAAGCGTCAGGTTGCCCAAACCGGAAAGGGCGTTTCCATCCTGCGTCGTGATGACCACGTTGCTGGCTGTGTTAGAATCGAGGGCCGGCTGAATGATGATGGTGTTGTTCGGATCGGCCGATTGGAGGCTGGCGTTGCCATCTAATTCAAGCGTGTTTTGAACCGTGATCGCGGAGGCTCCGCTTTGAAGCGAAAGGGTGCCATTGGTCACATACAGCGTGCCGATGGTCGGCAGGGCCGAGCCGGATGTCACGGTGGCCGTGGCCCCGTTTTGCACCTGCAGGGTTCCGGCGGTGATGTTAAGGCTGTCGCGGCCGTTGGCGTCGAACATCGCGCCGGAAAGCAGATTGTTCAGCGTGAAGTTGGGATCCATGGCCAGCGTGCCATTTGGTCCAACAGTCATGGGGTTGCCGCCCATTGCGATGCTGCCGCTGCTCCATTCAAAGGTTCCTGTGTTGCCATCCGCGCCCACAGAAATGCCCCGACTCGTGCTAAGCGTGCCATTGCCATCGAGGTAATAGCTGCCGTTGGTGATGGAAAGAAATCCGAGCGACACCGTCTGTGGGATCGTCTGCGATCCCCTGGCCCCATTATCGACCTGCAAAGTCCCAGCGCTGATATTGAGGTTCCCCGTGCCTTGGAAGCATTTGCCAGCCGTAAGCTGATTGGCATCAAAGTTAAATCCCATATCCAACGTGCCTTTGGCTCCAATGAGCATGGTGTTGCCATCCAGGCTTATTGCCCCGCTGTGCCACTGAAACACGGCCGTATTGCCATCGTTTCCGACCGTGATCCCACGGGTGGTGCTCAGCGTGCTGTTACTGTCGAGGTAATAGCTGCCGCGGTGGACCACAAGCGCGCCGATCGACAGGCTCATAGGGGAGTTCTGCGTCCCATTGCTATCAACCATTAAAGTGCCCGAACTGATGTTGAGGCTTCCTCCACCCTGGAAATATCCACCCGAGGCAAGGACATTGGCATCAAAGTCGTAGCACATGTCGACCGTGCCATTTGCACCGAGGGTCATGGAGTTTGCGGGCCCTCCTAGGTTGATGGCGCCACTGTGCCATTGGAAAGTCCCGGTGTTGCCGTCCAGGCCGACCGAAATGCCCCCAACGGTGCTAAGTGTGCTATTCCCGTCAAGCCAGTATGTTCCGTTGGCCACGTTCAGACTTCCCATCGATGCGTTGTAGTTCGAATCCTGGGTCAGGGTACAGCCGTCTGTAACTTCGAGCTTACCCTGCGAAATATCGAGTGAACCCGTTCCCCCGTCAAAGTAATTGCCGGTCAGCAAATTCTTCAAGCTGCCGCCAAGGCCATAGGCGAGCGTCCCATGTTGGTTAATATACATTGTGGAGCTTGCTATTCCCACCCTGCCTCCGTAGTGCCACTCGAAGCGGCCATTACTATCTTGCGGGCCTACAGTAATCCCGCCAGGGCAGTAGAGCAAACCTGTTCCCTTAAGAACATAGGTGCCTTTCGAACCCGAATTGCAGCCCACATACAGGACTTGGAAATTGACAGTCCCGCTGCTGTAGTGATAGAAAGCGCCAGTCCCATTATATCCCACGTAGGACACTGCATTATTCGTGTAATTCATACTTCCGGGATCATACAGGTAATAACTTCCCTGGGAACCGCTAAAACTCCCTAAAATGATTCCACCACACGCTTCATGCTTTCCATAGTTATAAATGAAGGCGCTCCCGAGAGAAGCCACACCAACTGTATCCAAAAAGGCATTCGCTTCGATGTAAAAGCCGCCCCCCGGCATATTCAAACCACCATTCCCCACTGTGAGCGTACTGTTCGGGTCAAGGAAAATCGCCTTGGTGCCTGATACCCAGACATCATTTATAGAATACGAATAGTAAATATTAGGATCGTTCATCCCGCTGGTAACATCTGCCTCGTCAGAGCTCCCGGGAACTTGACGCGGCGACCAATTATTTGGGTCCCCCCAGGAAG